>JBBDNJ010000266.1:0-15188 GCA_040877705.1 Binatia bacterium
ATCCGCTGCCTAATCTCAAAATACGTTAGTGAACTTATGAACCAGAGTACTTAGCAGAGTTCAATTCGTTCAAATGGTTCCAATCGTTCCAAACGTTTTGAACGGCTTGAACGCTTTGAACCAATTCGTGATCCGGTATGCAATTCAAAATGAGGTGACGTCGTGAATATCTGCCCCGCAGGATTTGAGAATAGTGGCTCCCCGTAGAAGTGATTCCTGATAGTGTTACTCATGGCGTAGCGGTTGGGCGCTTGAGTGTCACCAAAATAATGCGGTTCGTACTGCTTTGGTGGATCAGCAGGCTGCCTTCCCGCGTCGGTCTCATGTGTCTGACAATGCCGGCGTAAATGCCCCCGGAAGGTATGGCCCAGCTCTGGAATCGCTCTGTCGCAGGGTCGAATCGGACGAGCGCATCCGGCCTCTGCCCCGACTCGTTGTACCAGACGATATCGTCCACCACCGCGATGGCATAGGGGTGGGACTTCGGCCCGCTGGGAGAAGGCCATTCCTTGACTTGGCCCGTTTTCGGATCCAACCGGCCCAAACGGCCCTGAGAGGAATTGACATACCAGATCATACCGTCGCTTGCGAAATCGAGGCGCCGGACGGTCGTCTTCGGATTGGGCAACGGGTACACCCGGGGCTCCATCGTCTCCGGATCGATTCTGACCAGGCAGTTGCTGCCGTTGCAGGCTATCCATGGGATACCTTCCGAGCTCAGCTTGATGCCGTAAGGCCGTGATTTCGGCGTCGGCATGGTCATCAGCTTGATCTCACCCGTCGCCGGAATCAATCGGCCCACCATGTTGCTTTGCTGCAAGGTGAACCACAAGGTTCCCTTCTTGTCGAAGATCGCCGAGTGAGGATCGCGGGCGGCGGGGTCGGGCATTTTATGGACGGTGAGCTCGCCGGTGCGCGGATCGAGCTTGCCAATCGTCCCGTTGCCGTTCCCCGTGTACCAGATGTTGCCGTCATGGTCAGTGGTCACAGTGTGGGGCTTTGCCCCTTCCGGCAACCGATATTCCCGGATTTCGCCGGTCTGGGGATCAATCCGCCCCACGAGGTTGGCCCATTGCCCGGCCCACCAAATGGAGCCATCGGCTGCCTGCACCGGATCGCGGGACCGTTGGCCGAGCGTTGGAACCTGCCATTCCCGAAACGTTATAGATGCGTCGCCGGACACTAGGGTGGGCTTTAGCTGCGTCTTCTCGGGGAAATGGGTGAACAAATATTTCGATATCGTCTCGCCAGCCGGGCTTCCGGACAAATCGATCATCGTCTGGATCAATTCCCGCCACCCGTCACGGTTGTATCCGGAACTTCTCGTAATCTGATTGGTCTCATGGCACGCAGTGCAGACGCCCTGGACTATCTGCTTACCATCGCCTTCAGGCAATTGGGCCGGCTGGCCCTGCGCCGTGAGAGGAACGACCATAAAGAAAAATAATCCCGCCAATGACGTGATTGACAGTCTGGACATAGCCCTCTCCTCGGTTAAGTGAAAGCTTCCCAACTTTGCATCGTGATCTCGGCTGTTCATCAAGTATGTTGCAACCTTCACACCTTCGTGAGGAAGAAGTCAAGTTTCTGGGTCCAGTGAACAAGCGTCGTACTCTCTGGCCGAAAACGTTTTGCCGTATTTCAGTTTAAGCTTAAGCACATGGGCAGGATCGCCCATCGCAAACGCTCCATTGGGTTGACAAAAGTGCGATGTACGCTAGAAAACTTATAGGGCAATCAACGCTTCAATTCGTATCCTAGTTCGTTCCTTCTAGGATGCGTTGTATCGCCCTAATAATTTCGGGAGGACGCCTATGCAATTGAGAGAACATCCGAAAATCGCGTGGCCACCCATCTGGTCTCAAGGAGACGAAAGGTCTCAGGTTGGAGAAGACGCAACTTTGAAGGATGTTGACCTTATCGCACCGACAAAGCTTCTTCTCAGCGCCGAATACGATAGTAGTGTTTATTTTGCGGAGATCTATTGTTTCAATAAGACCTTTGCTTCCTGGCTGCAGGAAAAATTAGAATCCAGCGTGGGAACCCCAATAAAGGAAATCGGTGAACTTGAGATCGCCACGTAATTCCCATTTACCTGAGCCGAACGGGTCAGGCAAACCTTATTGATATTTTCTGCTCTGCGACGGCACAGAAAGCTACTTGCAAGACAAGCCCAAGATTTCATAGGATGCGCACCATACGATAATTGAATCCGGGGAGGAGAATCCATGGCGCGCATCCGGCATTTGGCGATTCTTACCGAAGACGTAGACAGGCTAGTTAAGTTTTATACCTCGGCATTTGGTTTGAAGATCGTCCATGGAGTGGGTACGGCGACCTATCTCTCCGACGGCTATATCAATTTGGCGATCATCCCCATTGGGCCGGAACGGGAGATCGAAGGGCCACAGTTGCAGATCGGCATCAATCACTTCGGATTCGAAGTGGAAGATGTCGCTGCGGTTCGCGACGCTTGCAAGGATCTCAACGCGTCGACGGGCGTCGACAAGCGGCCGCCAAACCGCGAAGCCGAATACCGAGTACACGACCCCGACGGCAACCCTATCGATCTTTCGAAACATAGCTGGCCAGTTTGACAGCCAATGTTCTTCTTCAAGTGCCGTTCGACCGCTGAATCCGAATCTGCAGCCTAGCCGCGCCACGAAAGATTTTAAGAAGATCACACAGCGCCTTGAAGCTCTATGGCGGGTTTCGGGGTCGAATCTTTGCCATGACACCCCCGCCCAATTGACTGCAAATTCGTTTGACAATTACTTTGGGAATGATCCAGTTCAATTGAAGCCTTTTTGTCAGATCTACTTCGTTTCGCTGATGTACTGCGACACTTCGACAAGGTTGCCATCAGGGTCGCGGAAATAAACAGACCGCATGGGTCCAACGGCGCCCCTTCTGGCAACGGGGCCGGCCACTATAGCTATATTCTCGGCGCGCAGATGGGCGAGCACCTGCTCCAGGGGAAGCGCCGCGATGAGACAGAAGTCGCCCGCGCCAAAGGTTGGGGCCTGAGCTTTGTTCGCGGTATCGGTGGCGCGGTCCTGAAGATTAATCTTTTGATCGCCGAAGCGCAGCGCATAGCGCGGCTGCCCGTCCGACCCTTGAAAAATTTCTCTTTTGAAACCGAGAGCCCGTTCGTAGAACTTTGTGGTTTCTTCAACGTCATTGACCGTGAGGACGATGTGATCGAATCGATCTGCGAGAGCTTTTGTTGCCATGGTGCCTTGACCTCCCCATAAGAAGCTAGCGCGACGCTCGGGGGTTGTTTTAGGGCCGCCAACCTGCTTGAGTCAGCTCCTTATCCGCTTGCGCCGCAAAGCTAAAGTCGTAGGCGCGCTCGATGGGCACCTCCTTTTTCACCTTGGCGACCAAGCGAACGATGTCGAGATCGTTCTTTTGCGTTTCTTCATCCACGACCCCGTTGCTGGTGAAAGTCCCGATAACATCGTCGTACGTGCGTTCCGCCAGTTCTCGTTTCAACTCGGAAAACTTCACGATCGCATCGACCGCCGCCTCGCGATTTTGCTTGACCAGGCGGAGAGCTTTGAGAGTCGCGCGCATAAATCCGGCCATGAGTTTGGGCTGCTCCTTTATGAAGCGGTCCGTGGTTGCGACCGTTCCCCAGGAATTTTTCACCTCTTTCCCCAGGTACATCAACTCCTTCATCCCCTGGTCGAGAGCTGCAAAGCGATCTTCCGTGGTCAACAGCCCTGCATCTACCGCCCCCGACATCATCGCCGCCAGGCGCTGTCCGGGACCGAACGCAATAAATGTCACGTCTTTGTTTGCGTCGAGTCCATACTTGGGCGCCACCTGCTTGAACATAAACGTGGCAACCGAGGCGACGCCGGTGACGGCGACTTTCTTATTCTTCAATTCTTTCAAGCTGCTAATTTGCGGCCGGACCATGAGCCACTGCAGGACCTGATCGTTCACGGCCAAGACGGTCTTGAGTGGGGCATTGCCTTTGGTCACGGCCACCAGGGCGCTACTACCGGAGCCGGTGAAGTGCATGTCTCCGGCAAGCACAGCTTGAATTCCGACAGTGGAACCCGTGACAATGATGTTGAGATCGATGCCTTCCTCCTTCATATAGCCGCGCTCTTTGGCAATTGGAAAGATCACGAATTGAAATGATTTCGAGGGTAAGGTGACGTTCACTTCGTCGAGGGGAAATGCCGATTTGGTGGGGAAAAGTAAAAAGGAAAGCGAAAGCGCCCACACCATGATTTTGGTGGATATTGTCATTGGGTCATGCCCTCCCTTGGTTAGAATTGATTTGGAGCATCCGAGACGAAATTGCGTGCATATCGATCATAACCAAAGTCACATCAATATATCGAGATGGGGCGGAACATCGCAGAATTCGTCTCTTGGGTTATTTACTTTATCCTATTGAAGTGTCTTCAGACGCAGCTGCATCTCCTTGGCCGTGATCTGTTGGCCGTACAAGGGTCCGCCTTGGGCGAACAACGTCGCGCTCTGGAGTGAACCGATGATGACCGGATCAAAGCCTGCGTCTTGAATCAGTTTCGATGCCAGCGCCAGCGCTTCCTTATCATCGCCGGCAATAGGGATGGCCATCCGCTCACCGGGACGATGGGCGTTACTCGCCAGGACTCGGTAATTGAGAGTGTTGAATGCGCGGACAATACGCGCCTTCGGCAAATATTTTGCCGACGTGAGACCTATGCCAAGCTCCCGAGCTTCTTTTGAGATTTCGCCGTCGCGCGAAAGCACCGCGTTGCCGGCATCGAGAACGATCTTGCCGCCAAGCTCCTGGACATAATCCCTGCCAATCTGCGGGTAAGCGCCGTAGGGCACCGCAATAAAAGCGGCGTCGCCGAAGGTCAGAGCGTCACGCACGGTGCCGGCCCGCGCCAAAGGTCCAAGACTGTCGACTAACTGCTTAAGATTCTCGGGGTTGCGCGAAGAGAACAACACCTGGTGGCCCGCCTTTACCCACAATGTTCCTACCGTGCTGCCGATATTGCCGGAACCGATGATTCCGATTCTCGTGCCCGAAGACTTCCTTGCCTGAGCCAGGACATCTTTGGGTAAACTGCCGAGCCCAAGCAGCAGTGCCGTAACGGCTAGAAGCCGGAGAAGACACTGACGATCCATGGTCGAGCGCGTATAACGCGCCATATTTTTATGTGTTTTGATGGTCGTGTCCTCCTCGTGCGGTAGCGCTGTCTTTCAAAGTCACAAGGCCCCTTAACTTTCTTTTGCCCCAACCTCTTTCACGGCGCAAGGGTGATAGCCAAACTCGAACTACGTTGCGGCCGGACACACATCCGGTCGAAGTTGACAATTTCTATGAACGGGTGGTAACTGCCAAATCTTGAGGTCCTTAGCCCGAATTATTCGTTTCCTAGAAAAACTACGACAGTTCGTCAATCTAAGGAGTGAGCCTGTAGGAGTGAAGGCACTGAAACGACAGCCTCGATGATGTGTTTCGTGCTTGGCTGTCCGCTCGCAATTTACCCAGGCAGTCGATCTAGAGAGTTGGCTTGCGGCCCACCGTGTCAAAGCCGTGAGAGACAGAGGAGGATTCGATGAAACAGCAACTGAAAATCATTGATGGTGACGGGCATATCTTCGAGGACAGCGACGGCATCGCTCGCCATTTTCCCTACAGCGCGGCAGGGGGCCGCCTAAGAAGCGGTGTGTTTCCTCTCAACAGCCATATTCAATACTCACTGACCCGAACTCCTCCTGGCGCCTTCGCCACTACTCCCGACGGCCGATTTCAAAACCCCGGACCCGAAGGATGGATGGAGTTCATGGATGAGATAGGGTTGGACTACGCCGTGCTTTTCCCCACCGCCGGCCAGCGCATCGGACGCATCGTCGACCGGGACTACGCCTTGGGCGCGGCCCGGGCATACAACGACTGGCTGGCCGAGACCTATCTGCGCCGGGATTCCCGCTTGAAGGGCATCGCACTTCTGCCGATGCATGATGCCGAAGCGGCGTTGGAAGAGTTGCAACGCGCTTATACGGAGTTAGGCATGTGCGGCGTGCTGTTCCCGGCCACCGGCGTGCACTTAAATCTTGGCGCCAAGCCCTACTGGCCGGTGTACGCGGCAGCGGCCCGCTTGGGCTGTCCTGTCGTGGTTCACGGCGGCGGGCATTGGGACCTAGGCATGGACACAATGAACGTTTCCACCGGCGCCAATGCCATAGGACATCCGATGTCTCTTGCGATTGCCTTGGCGGAGATGGTGTTAAACAACCTCTTCGAGCGCTTCCCTGGCTTGCGCGTGGCGTACCTCGAGGGCGGTCCGCTCTGGTTTCTCATGGCCCTCGAGCGTCTATCTCGATCTTACGAGGCGGGAACTCCCATCAATCCCCGCGGGGAATTGCTGCACTTGCCGGAGGGCCAAACCGTCGGCGACTACATCCGTGGGCTCATTGAGGCGGGCCGCCTGGTGGTAGGCATTGAAGGTGGCGAAACAGACCTGCCCTATGCCATCAAGGTAGCAGGCACCCGAGCTTTCATGTTCTCTTCGGACTTTCCTCACGAGGTGAACACGCAGACCGTGCTGAAGGAGATTCACGAGCTTCGAGAGAATGAAGAGATTAGCGAGGACGGCAAAGACGGTATCCTGCGGGCAAATGCCGCTCGGTTCTACCGTTTGGACACGGCGTCAAACTGACCTGGAAACAAACGGAAGTTAGCGCGGCCTACAAACTTACAAGCAAGATGTTCGCATAATAATATTGCGTCAAGACTTATCGTATCGCTTAAACGCGAAAGTTCTGCGCCGGGCGCGTTATTGTTTTTAAACGACTGGAATGATTCCGATTCATTTTACTGTTCGCCGAAAAGACCGAGCCGCCGGCGAACTCCTAGATCACGGCCGCGCATTGGACTTGCATGACTTTGTTCATGATTCGGAAAGAACAGATCTATTGGCTGTAGTAAGCCCACCCTCGAGCGCTGCTCAAGCGCGGCTAGAGTGGTTATCCGCGCCGGTTCAGCTTGCTTTCAGTTCTCGTTCCAGCCGTTCCGCCAGCCATATGCGAGCAAGCGTCGTTGCGTCCGTCGTGCGTTGACGGGCAAGCTTACTCAGTACAGCCTTCATGGCCGGCGGCAAGCGCATATTAAGCTGTGCCGTATTGTCCTGGAAAATCGCTTCCCGAAGAGCTTGGTCCAAATCACTGTGATCCTCGATTATTTCAGACACACCCTCTTCGATGCGATCAAAAACATCATGGGATTTCGTCCACCGTGCAATCTCTTCATCAGTTGCGTTACGGCTCAGGCGGGGAACTTTTCGTTTTGTTTTTTTCATTTCCGAAACCTCCGATAGCGCTTCTTTTGAGATTCGGTCATGCCGTTCATATGAAAAACTCTTAGGCGATTGTCGGGCAAGAGTCGATAAACAACATGGCGCGAGTCGCCGCCGTCGCTCAGACGCGAAAGCTCTCCGCCGGTCGCATCATCGATTCCCAAACGACTGGAACGACTGAACCGGGACAACTGACCTCCGTTTCCGCACAATCGAGCGGGAACGGTTTGAACCCTCTCCGTCCGATGGCTAATGCGCCGCGCTCGCCCGTTGCGTCGTTGACAGGTCGAGTCCGACGATGAACGACGGGTTCACAGTGCACATGGTGTAGATCTCGTCCGCCGTGCAGCCGAAAGCCGCCATGTGGCCGCGAAGCAGACGGAGCGATTCGACGGAGTTAGGAAACAGCGGCTCGCCCGCGTCCGACGAAAGCGTGCAGTGCTCCGGACCGATCGTACGAATCGCCTTATACATGTTTGCCGGGTCGATGCCGAGAAGCGGTGATAACTCGTCGTAGGTAAAGTTCAGCCACAGGCCGGCGGCGGCCGCCTGCGTCATTTCCTCGATGGTCAAATTGACGAACGGGCTGAAGGGATGATCGACGACACCCTTTTTAAATCCGATCTTCTGACTGAACTCTGCCATCGCCCGGAACTCCTGCTTGGTCGGATGGCCAAAAAAGATCGCCGCGTCGTGGTCGTGGGCCATGCGGAAGATTTCTTCGATCTCCGGTAAGAGCCGACCTTTGTCGTCGAGGAGGTAATGGCCATACTTGAGCGAGTCGGACCAGGACAGAGGTTCTGTATGCGCTTTGGGATCGGCGGTCTTGTCCCACGCGCTGGGTTTGCCGCCGACGATCGAGAGCGTATGCGCCGAGGTGTTGTTCGGCATCCAGAGCGCGATGACACCGGACTTCAGCATCTTGGCCGACCATGCCGCTTCGATCTTCGAAAGAAAACCCTGTGTGACCGAGCTGCCCGCCCACACATGCACCGGGTTCAAACCCTTCTCCTCGCACCAGGATTCCAGCGAGCTACGCACGGCGTAAACCGCCGCCGCCGGATCCTTTCGCCCCACGATAGTCTTGTAGAGTAGACCCGTCATGCCGCTTTTCGAGGCGAGCTTGGCGACGCCGAGCGCATCCTGCTGCCCCTCGTGCGCATGGCAGTGAACGTCGATGGCATCCTCGACTCCGATCACGCGGTCGAGCGAGGGATCGATGGGCCCCTGCTTGAAGCCGCGGCGAGCAGGATAAGAGGTAACGGAGCGGCTTGTGCTCGGCGTGGAGTAGTTGTGTTTTGTGTCGGCCATCGTTCAATCCTCCCGGTTATCGAATTGATCGGACCATATCGCGTCCTTGCGCGGCGGGCAAACAGTTTGTCGTATGGCTATCAACGCGCTCCTGCCCTCCGCATGGGCTAGTGACCGCCTCTTTTAGCGGCTTATTTCACGGACAACAAGAAAGACAGTATACTGCTCTCGCATCGTCCCCAAACGTCCATGGCGAATCAAACTGTCCATAGTCGGAAGCAAACGAGGTTCCTTGCACGGGCGCTGTCAATTCCGATTCTTGCGACGTTGTTTGCGGTTGTGCTTCTCAATACTCGCTTATTTCCGCCCGGTTCCGTCCCAGAAGTCATTGGCGGCGAATATCTTCGCAGAGGACTGCGGCTTATCGCGATCGTGTTTGGGCTGTCGTGCTTGCCGGGAGGATTAATTGGGGTTGGCTTCGGCTCGCTAATTGTTCGACGTCCTAAACTCTCATTGGCATCGATTCAAATTCTCCGTTTCGCCCAGTGGTTGCCATACTTGATCTGGTGCTACTTAGTTCCTCTCACGCTTGTGCCTCCAGATCAGCAACTGGGGAGATACTTCTATATTTGGACAATCTCTATCCCAGCAGTCGCTCTGGGCGCTTGTTTCCAGTTTCTACACGCACGATTTGTATCTCGGTGCGATTGGCGAACAGCAATTTCCGAAACGGCGAGGCTTTCGGTCCTACGGGCTCTCTATATTTCTGTTGTGTTAGCATTGTCAGTGTGGATGGAATCCTGGATTAGTTGGCCTCTACGACCGGTCGTGCACTTTTTCATCTTATTCGCTCTCGTACTGTTTCTAGTTGTTGTTAACTGGGTTTATCAATCCGGTCTTGGGAATACTGTTGCATCGCGAAAATCAGATCTTGACCGGGAACTGCATTGGCGAAACGAGCGGTCGACCGCAACAGCAGGATTGGTCGTTGTACTCTTCTTCGTTCTTTGGGAGCTTCTGAGCGGGGTTGGGGCGGTGCAGGTGTCGTTCATAGGGCTTCTTAAAGCGTGGGCCGCGTTGATCGTAAAAGCAGACACCTGGCGCAATATCGGTGTCTCACTCGCGGAAATATTGTCCGGGCTGATGCTTAACGCCCTGGTGACTTTTGCGCTTTATGCAACGTTCTCCAGCAGCACTCTATTTGGACGAGTTCTCGTGCGAATGGCTTCCCTTACATTCGTAGCACCCATCGTGCTGCTACCAATCTGGCTTTACTCGTTCGCCTCATTAAGTTTTATACTCTGGATTCCTAGCTGCGTCGTGGTGTTCTGTTTCTACCCCTTCGTACAAGCGTTTTGGGCGACACGTGAGCAACCCCTGTATAGTCGGTTCTTATTAGCAGCGGAGGATGCGCTCCCATACGCGTTTTCCGCAATGATTTACGGCCAAGCAATGCATGCCACAGCAGGGCTCGGATTTGCGATGGTAATCGCAGGCGCAACTTCGCAGACCGAAATCGGGCTCGCTGTATTTCTCATTACGTTTTCCCTCTTTGTTCTTCTTACGCTCATCACCAGAAGGATAATGAAGCGGCTAATAGGTCATGGATCAAAATCAGGAGTTCTCGAGGACCAGCAACACCGCGTAGCCGGTCCGGCGATTGTTGGTAGCGACGTTTAGTGAACCTCCTTAGTCATGCACAATTGCGCAACATGGCCGGCAGAAAAACTCAGGTGCTACTCCCCGAATCCGTGCAACCGGGCGGGATTGTCTACCAGGATCTGGCGCAGCAACGTCATGTCACCATCGACATAGCGGTAAACCGGAAGAGACGACATTGCCCCAGGTGCTCAAGCTTCTTGGCGAGTACGAGATGATTGCATCCGGGGCCATTCGCCACAGCGCGGCGCGCTATCGTTCGACGGACATCGTCCGCTGGAGCAGAGATCTTTGACCGAGAACGTGGCAGAGGAGTTGGCCAGCAACCCAGAGCTGCGGTGTTAAAAACGCCTTGCGAAAACTTGAGGAAGAGACAGCGGCCAAAAAGGTCGATAAGGTTTGCTGACCCGGCAATCCCCCGGCAATCTCCTTTTCCTCCCAAAGAGGGAGATAACATCCGGAATTTTTTTGTAGATCTTTGCAGATAAGTTTCATCCGTTAACCTCTAACTCCCGACTTGTTTTCAAGATGCTTACGACCGAAGTAGAATAACCGCATGAATCCGGTTGCGATATTTACACCTGTTGAAGCGGTCTTTGAGGACGTCGAAGGCAACTTTCCAACTTTTCGCATGTTACTGGCTGATTTAAGTCTTACCGACACACTTTTTTGGTGTGCTCGTCTCAACCTGATCGTTTCAAATCCACTGATCGCTGATCATATAGCCAAACAACAGTATGGGCTCAACATTTTTTTCACTACAGAAGAAATCAACAAAGTGAATCTGTTTGTCCGAGAACATGGAGGCGCAACTAAAGTTACCGTATTCTTTCGGGGCCAGTTGCTCGAACTCCTTCGATGGGCATGCTTACTTTGCGAGGACAAATCTAACGACGGAAGGAGTTTTGAAGATCCTCAAATTAGACGAAAGTTTGCCCAGGCGTTATTGATAGCTGGTCAGTTATGGGGCCAACGTATTTATGGTAGTCGCTTCTCTCTCAACGGCGGTATCGACTTGGCCAGACTGAGGGGATTGGGAGCCATGCGCGGAGCGATGGCAGAAACTTCATCCGGCATTAACCCTCTGCAAGCACTGGGGCGAGGTCAAATTCTTTTCGCGGAACACTTTCCGCGTCAATATCCTGCATTCGCAGACGAATTTCTTGATATAACTGGGATCTCTGTGGCAGACTACTACGTCTGTTTAACTGCCATGACAGCCAATTTTCTGAATCGCACCCCAGAGCTGATTCAAAAGGGAGCGGTCTACTCCGGCGTTTTCGATATAAACTCTTACGCCAACAGTGTTAGAGATGAACTGAAGACCCTTTTTTCAAAATACGCTTATCTCGAATCACAAACACCTCAAGAACTCCGGGGTGCCTTGTGGGGGAATGTTGAACTGAATCAACTCAATGGAAGCGAATCTTATGAACTAAAGCCGTTGAGACAGCGCCCGATTTTACGCGTCTCCGATGGTCGAGCTATTATTATGGATCCTGTCTTTTATACCGAAAAAGCAACAGTGGGTCCGCTGTTTTTTCTTGCAACAAGTCTACCGAAAGGAAAGGTAAACGAACTTTTTGGGGCGTTTGGAAAGACTTTCGAGGCATATGCGAATGAGATTTTCGAGCGCATGTATCCAGCTAGAACCGGGCTGGCTAACAGATTTACCAAAAACCTGAAAGGGAGAGATCAGTCTGGCCAAGAGATCGAAATCAGTGACGGTTATTTGGAAGATGTATCTGAAGCAGCCTTTTTTGAAATGAAAGCTGTGTGGATCCGCGATAATGTTATTCTGGATGATAATCATGACCTCTACTTGGACCATTTAAAAGAGCGATACGGGCAAAGCTCCACAGCCCAAGACCGTATTAAGGGTTATGCCCAAATCGCGAGGGCAATAAAGAAGATTAGCCAAGGCCAGGGGTTTCCCAATGAAGTGGATATTTTCAGGATAACAAGAGTCTATCCAGTTCTATTAGTCTACGACTCACTGCTCGACACTCCAGTGGGTTGTAGTTTCTTAAACTCGGAATTCAGTGCTTTACTTGAGCCCGATGAGATTCTTCCAAGCGGATTCATGAGAAAAGGACAACTATTAGTGGCACCTCTGATAATCATGACAATCGACGAATTGGAAGCCCTAGAAACATCCGTGAGACACTTTCGGCTTCTTGATCTATTCCGAGACTACACAGACCAATGTGCCGATAGAATCACATCTCTTCACAACTTTATTGCAGCTACCGAACCGTACAAGCGCCAAATGTACGCAAACCAAGAGGTGGCGCAAAGGGCTGATGAACTCTTAAAAACTACGAGTCAGAAGCTTTTTCCTAAAGCCAATCCTTCCTAAGGAAATCAAATTGGTGTCGATTCTGAGTCTGTATTTTAGCCCCGCATTGCAAATAAGGACCGGGTTTTCACATGTGACTATTTGGCGATAGCCAAGAGTATCGCCGTCGACGGAGCGTGGGCAATCCGCGGGATCGGACACAATAATCTTGACAATTCTTCCCTGAACCACGCAGTGAACAGTACAGATTTCATGGAAGGGAGACAATATCTGTCCGTCATCGTCATCGGTCAGTGCTGTAGAATCCATGTGTGACTCTGTATCAGTCCTTCTTCATCGACACACGTCCGTCCTCTTTGATGGTCCAAAAGGGGTTGTAGGCGATCTCCCACGTATGACCGTCCGGGTCGGAAAAATATCCGGAGTATCCGCCCCAAACAGCTTTTTGCGGTTCCTTTACAATGGTTACACCATTTTCCTTCAGTCGAGCAAGAATCTCGTCAACTTCCTCTTCACTTCGGACATTGTGAGCGAGGGCGTAACCTCGATAGGTCGGCGTCAACGTTTGCGGCTCGCGAAACTCGCGACACGAAATTGAGGTTATGGCTCGAACAACTCTCCATGTGTTGTTCATATCACAATTGATATAAAAACTGTCGTCGTGTTGGTAAAACGTGAACTTGGAATTTGCTGAATTTGCTTGACTGCGGGCTTAGTGTTCGGGATAAGAGTTGTAACTGGAAGGAGATTCTGAATAGCCGATGATGATCTTAAATAACGAAGAAATCAGCGCCTTACTGTCGATGGAAAATTGCCTGCGGTACCTGGAAGCAGCTTACAAAGAACTGGCCGAAGGAGCCGCCGTTAACCGTCCACGGAGCGATCTTTATCTGCCTGCGACGACCAGCGGCGGGGTCTACTGTTTCAAAACCATGGAGGGCGGCCTTACTCGGGAGAAGGTCGTGGCGTTGCGCCTTAACTCGGACGTTATCAAGTGGGAAGAAAAGGGCGGGCGCATTATTAAAGATAAAGTACCGGCTGCGCCAGGTAATAAGTGGGTCGGTTTGGTTCTGCTATTTTCCGCCGAAACGGGAGAACCTCTGGCAATTTTTCCGGACGGCATAATTCAAGGAATTCGAGTCGCGGCTAGCAGCGCGCTGGCCGCCCGGTTCCTGGCCCGTGAGGACGCCACGGTTGTCGGGATACTCGGCTCCGGTTGGCAGGCGCGTGCTCATGCGAAGGCGATGTGCGCCGTTCGCGACATTAAGAAAATACTGGTTCACAGCCCGACGAAAGCTAATCGAGAGAAGTTCGCTGCCGAAGTAGAAAAAGAACTCGGTATCCCTGTAAGTGCAGTCGTATCCGGGGGTTCAGTTGCCGATCGCGCGGACATTCTGGTCGCAGCGACCAACTCGGTATCGAGAGTGGTGCCGCCGGAATGGCTCAGACCAGGCATGCATGTCACGTGTGTAAAAATTACCGAGCTCGGCGAAGAGACGCTCGGTAAATTCGATCGTCTGGTCATTCATACTCGGAAATGGGCGCCAGATAATTACATCACCGGCTTTAACGATGAGAAAGTTGAAGCGCATGACCCAATCGACCTTTTGACCGAAGGGGCAAAGGGATCGAGCTTCACTCCGCAAAAGCCCTTCTGGCTCGGTGCTCCGGAATTAAAAGACGTGGTAGCGGGGAAGCTTCCTGGCCGGCAATCGCCAAAAGAGATCACCTGCTTCAATAATAACATTGGACTGGGAATTCAGTTTGCGGCGCTGGGCAAAGCGGTCTTCGATGACGCAAAATCCAAGGGACTGGGCAGGGAGATTCCCACCGATTGGTTTCTGGAGACCGTTCATCCGTGATTACAGACAAAGCGAGGAAGCGACCGATGACAGGTGACCAAAGACCCGGTCTGCAGTCGTCCGTCTCCGGTCGTACCAAGCGTTTACCTCAAAGGCGTAGACGGCGGCGTACTACTTCTGCATGCCAATTTGTCGCAGGAATCCCTGATCTTCCAGTGTCTTCACGATACTGCTGTCGAGGAATTGATCGGGGTTGGCTTTTTTCGCTTCGGGATTATGGCTTAGCTTGAGAGTTTCCACGATGCCGTCGCGATTGGGGTAGGGCGGGCGGACCACATAATCGACGGCGTACTGATAGGTGGCTTCGAGGATGTCTTCGGCGGTATCGCGAGTGTATTTCTGTATGATCTTCTTCGCCGCAGTCTTGTCCTGAACGAATCGTTGCAGACCTTCGGAATACGCCCGGAAAAAGTTTAATGTCGTTTCGCGATTGTTTTTTAAATAAGCCCGCCGAGTGATGACGGCCGTGTGGGGAAAATAGACGCCGGCTTTGGCCATGTCGAGCAAGGGCTGGGCGCCGGCGGCGCGCGCCCGAATGTGGGTTGGCGCCGACAATGGCGCGGCGACGATCAGCCGCTTGGAAAGCGCCGCCGCGAGCTCCGGCATGCCGCCCAGTTGGAGTATGTTGAGATCTTTGTCGGGATTAAATCCATTTTTCTGCACAAGATAGCGCAGAGCGAAATCCGTGGACGAGCCGAAGCGCGTGACACCGACAGTTTTGCCCTTCAAGTCCGCCACGCTTTTGATCTCAGGAAGAGCCATCATGTAAAACGCGGGTACGTTGGCTACCCCGCCGATGAAGAC
>JBBDNJ010000266.1:15198-61888 GCA_040877705.1 Binatia bacterium
CGCTAAGAACCGCATTCACGACCGGGGTGCCCCCGGAAAAGGCTATTTGGGAGTCTCCGGTCAGAACGACTCTCGTGACCTGAAGTGCGGTTGGAATGTAGATCAATTCTACGTCGAGCCCATACTTCGGAAACAGATTCTGCTCGGTAGTATACCAAAGTGGAGCATTAATCCCGCTGATGGCCGGATAGACGACGTTTAATTTTGTTCGAGCCTGCGACCAAGCCGAAGTGGCGGTCAAACAAAGTATCAATGCGGCAGTTATTATCGATGACTTCATCGCCCGAACACCATATGAAGACCGTGGTGTCGTGTCAAGAAGTCGAATGCAGGCTTGAGTTGTTGAACCCGTCATCTCTCGGTCTATACTCGTTCCCATGAAACACGTAATCGATCCCGAAGGCCGGCGGCTGCCGGTCAAGCTCGATACGACCTCCAACGGTGAGTTTGCGCCCGTGGCGCTCACGCCGACAACCGCGTAGCGCACGAGGCGGCGAAGTATCGTCCGACCCCATTGAGACCGTGGGAAATCGCGAAAGTGCTGAGCCCTCAACGTCTCGGTCGCCGATCCAATCGCGCGTGGAAAAAAGTTATGTTTTTGTTAAGCTCTAGCGTCGGAGGGATTGACAATGACGGCGAGAGTTGAAGAACTTGCGCAGCAGATAGCGTCCTTGAAGAAATCCGATCTTAAAGCGCTTTCTCTGTTTGTATTTGCCTCGACTTAACACAGCTTTGCCGAACGTTAGGCGCACAGGATCCTGAACGCACAATGCAAACCATCTACCTCGACCAGAACCATTGGATTGGCCTATCACGAGTGGCGCATGGCTGGGGATGTTCCGCCGACGTTGGGCATCTGCTCCAGGTCTTGCGGACCGTAAAGGCGGAACGGCGCGCGCGCTTTCCGCTGTCGCTCAGTCACTACATGGAAACATGGAAACACGCCGTGCCTGAACGGCGCGAGCGGCTAGCGCAGTTCATGCTCGAGCTGTCTGGCGGTGAGACCGTCGCCTCGTTCAGGGTCGTCGTTCAACACGAATTAGAGAGCGCGCTCGAACGTCTTTTCCCCGGTCGCATCCAACCGCGACCATTCGAGTTCGTTCGACACGGTCTTTCGCACGCCGCTGGCCAAAATTTCGATGTGCATCTGGAATGGCCGTTCGAAGCGCTCACAGTTTCCCCCGAGCAGCGCGCCCGTTTCGAAAAGACCTTGATGAATGAGGTAAGCCTCAATCTACTCAGCGGTGTATTGCGAGAAGGCGATATTCTTCGGCAGAGGCCACCAACGGATCTTTCAGCCGATAGGCGTTTCGAAACTGCCCTGGGAGATTGGCGAGGAATTGCAGCCCGCTGCTCCCGCGCGGATCTCGACCGCAGAATCTATGCCACGACGCTCGCCGACATCGATACAGCGCTCTTTGCTGCCTTAGTCGATCATGGAATCCGGCTGGAGGAATTCGCACTACTCGGTGAGCAGGGTTGGCGGGCTCTTCTGGACGATATGCCTTCCCGTAGGGCAGACATGCACCTTCGCAGGCAATGGGCCAAGAACGCGAGTCTGACGCCAAAAGAGTCTGACCTGAATGACTGGGCGTTTCTGGGGATCGCCGTTTCGTACTGCAATGCCGTAGTCACGGAGAAACAAGTTGCGGATCTGTTTTCTCGCGAATTTGAAACCTGCGCCACAATCCTCACAGATTTGCGCGAGCTGACCCATGTGCTTGGATCGGATAGGAGCACGAGCGACGCGCTCACGCCTAACTCGGCGATCGACCCGACCGGCTTGAGCTTAACTGCTCGTCGCGAGACGCCCTGCGCCGGCGGGTCATCGCCACGACGTTAGGCTTCATGAGTTCACATACCAGTGACAAACGCCTCACCAAGCCTATGAGCGTTAGTACGCCTGATTCGCGCAGCGAAGCTGCGATCAAAGCGTGGGCTACACGCCACAGCGTTCGCTACCGCGCAGCCAAGAGCGAGAAGGCGAGCAAAATCGCGCTGTCCGAATGGTGTCAGGAGAACGGGTGGAAAGTCGTCTTTTTCGAGGGTGCTACTGGCTCTCCGCGCACCGGAATAGTTGACGCAGTCATCGTGCGCATTAAGCCGCGAGAGCCGGATGCGATTGAAGTGCGGCTGGTTCAGCTTAAGGCTGGTGTTGGAGGTCTCACGGGTTCTGAGATTACGCGTCTCAAGAATGCGGTCGCGCAGCTATCTACTGACTGGCTCTTGGCGGCTTTCGATGGACAAACGCTTCACCTCGTTCCGGATATTCCGGCGCGAGGGAAACGCAGCGCATGACGCGCAAGTCATCCATGTACTCCAAAGCCCAAACAATTAAAGCAGTCTGCGGTAGCTTGCTGGCCGTGACACCGGGCAAAATTCGGGGACATAATACCAATTTTTAAATTGCAGCCACTGGGAAAAGTACGCACCAAGAACACGGGACGTTGTTGACTAGTGTAGTGTCCCTTAAATAAGGGCACTTAAATTTCGTGGAGTTTTGCAACGTTAATGTACGAGTTTGACTGGTCGATCATTCGAAAACCCAGGTATCATCGTCGCTAACACCGACTTTCGGCATTTGGCGGTCGTTTTAATAAAGTACCAACAGCATGAGACACTACACTAGTTGAATTGCCTATTCTTTGCGGAGTCATGGGATGATTCACAAAACACTTTGCCGCCGAAATAATTGCGGCAGGAATGAACGCTGTTAAAGTGTTTTACCCGCTACGTCCTAATCTTCGAACATGGAGCTGTCTAAAAGCTTTGCTCCGTGGATAATCCGCAGAACGGAATTTTGCGGGCATGTTTGAATTTTTTCAGAAAGACTCGCATCGATCGAGTGTCCCCGCCCGCGACATCTCGTTCCGCACGAGCAAGAATGCGCGCCATGTTACCGGCCTTCAGGTGCTTCTCATACGTTGTCGTGTCCATGAGGACGGCATCAGCTTTACCATTGAGCGTTAGCACGACCGGCCTTTTGGTGCGATGAACCTGGTTTAGAATTTCCTTGGTTCTTCGCTTGAGATCTGTCACCGAACGGATGTCTTCCGAAAGATTGAGCGGCATATTAGTCCTCCCTCTCAAATGACACCAAAAATAGCACTATATTGGGTGCTCAACAACGGAGCGAAATGCGCTCATGCCAGGGGCGCGGGACCCGGTAGGTTGAAAAAGTTCAAGCCGTTCAACCGCTTCGCTCCGTTCAAGTCGTTTAACAGATTTAAGCCCGTAGGAAACGTGCACGTCGAGAATTCCCGAAACATGAAATGAATTCGGTCATGAGCACGCAAGCGGTTTGCGGTATACGAGAAAAAGGCTCGTGGAGTCGTGGCCACCCATTATTTCTTGGTCTATACTCACCCCAACTCACCCCATGAAAAACATAATCGATCCCGAAGGCCGGCGGCTGCCGATCAAACTGGATACGACTTCGAACGGTGAGTTTGCGCCCGTGCCGCTCTCCCCGGCTAACCGCGCCGGCAACCGGCTGGCGCACGAGGCGGCGGCCTACAACGCAAAGCGCTTGGGTGTTAGCCGCCGCGATTTCTTGGTTTCAGCCTGCGGCGCGGCGAGCGCGCTGCTCGCGTTCAATGCGGCCAATGCCGCGGTGGGGAAGGACGGCGGATTTTTCGAGCTCGAAACTGAAGCCGCGCTCGAACCCCAGCTCGCGCAGGCAAAGCTCGGCGCCAAGGGTGAGTTTATTTTTGACGTGCAGGGGCATTTCGTCGACCCAACCGGCGCGTGGGTTAAAAGAGCGCCCGCTGACGCATTTAAGTGGTCGCCCAAGGCGGGCTGCGGGCTCGCCGCCAAACCCGGCGCGCGCAGCTATCTCAACTGTCTCGGCTCCGAGGAATTTGTCAAAGACGTGTTTCTCGACAGCGATACCGACATGATGGTGCTCTCGTTCGTGCCGTCGCGCCGCGATGCCGAGCCGCTGACGATCCAGGCGGCGGATGCGGTGCGCCGGATCGTCGACCGCATGAAAGGCTCGCATCGCCTGATGATCCATGGCCGCGTCAACCCAAATCAGCCGGGCGATCTCGAGGCCATGGACGAGCTCAAAGAGCGCTGGAGGGTGAGCGCGTGGAAGACCTACACGCAGTGGGGCGTAGACGGCAAGGGCTTCTTTCTATCGGACGACGTCGGTACGCGCTTCATCGAGAAGGCGCGCGCGCTCGGCGTGAAGGTGATCTGCGTGCACAAGGGACTGCCCTTCGGCAGGCGATCCTACGAGCATAGCCAGTGCAGCGACATCGGCGTCGTGGCCAAGCGCTTTCCGGATGTGAGTTTCCTGGTCTATCACTCGGGTTTCGTCACCGGCGTCTCCGAGCGCGCCTACACCGGGCGCGGCGCCAGCGACGGTATCGACACGCTCATCCGCTCGCTGGTCGAGAACGGTGTCAAACCGAACAGCAATGTTTACGCCGAGCTCGGCAGCACCTGGCGCTTTCTCATGCGCGATCCCGATGGCGCGGCGCACGCCCTGGGCAAGCTCCTGAAGTACTGCGGCGAGAACAACGTGCTCTGGGGCACCGATTCGATCTGGTACGGCTCGCCACAGGACCAGATCCAGGCATTTCGCACTTTTCAGATTTCGCCCGAACTGCGCGCCAAGTACGGCTACCCCGAGATCACTCCGGCGCTGCGCGCCAAGATCTTCGGGCTGAACGCGACGCGGCCTTATGCCATCAGCGCAGAAGAAGTGAGGAAGCATGCCCGGAGCGACCAGATCGCTCGCGAGCGTCTCGCCTATCGCGAGCACCCCGAGCCGCACTATCTCACTTACGGGCCAAAGACCCGGCGCGAATTCCTGAACCTGCTCCGTTGGAACGGCGGGTCGCGCACTTAGCACAGAATAATTGCATGTCTCAATTGTTCTCTTTGCCGGAGGAAGAGCTAAGCCGCGTTCAAGGACTCGACGGCGTGCTCCGCGGCTCTCATGCCGAGCCCGAGGGAGGCCAATAGCCCATTGCCTGGCAGGTAGCCTTCCAATCCCTTGCCCGAGACACCCGTAGCGACGCCGCCACCGGCGTATAGGTTGGGGATAATGGAGCCGTCAAGGCGCATGACTTGGCCGTCCGGGTTTATTTTCAGCCCGCCTTGGGTGTGGTACAGCGCAACCGTGACTTTGATTCCATAGAGTGGGGCACTAAACGGTTCCGCCAAGGTGCGCCCGAAGGCGTCTTTGCCGCCGCTGGCCGCGCGGTTGTAGTCCTGGATCGTTTGCTTCAGGCCGGCGGCGTTGATACCCAATCTGCCCGCGAGCTCTTCGGGAGTGTGGGCCTTTTTTAAAAGACCCGAATCAAAAAAGCTTGCCAGATTTCTCAATCCCGTGATGTTTCGATGCAGTTGGTAGATACGCTCGTCGAAGATTTCGTATGCCTGTTTGCCGGGAAGGTCCAACATCTTGATGCCGAGACCGCCGGGATATTTTGTTTCGTCAACGAAGCGCGTTCCACCAAGATCGACCATGATGCCGCCGGATAGAGCCACTTCGGGCGACACCGCGCGCTTTCCCGGACCGACATATGCCGGATAGGGCTGGAACGCACCCATGTTCTCCGTCGCTGCTCCCGCCGCCAGACCCATTTTGATCCCGTCCCCGGTGCTGCCAGCGTGACCTGGAAACGGAATATCTACCGCCTTGGGTATGTACTGAGACAACAGCTCGGGACTTGCGCCGAATCCGCCGGAGGCGAGGATCACCTTATACCCCGTGAAGACCCCGTCCTCCGTCACCACACCCGTCACCGCGCCGCTTGCCTCCTGGTCAAGCGATAGCACGGCTGTCGAGAAGCGCACGTGGATGTTCTTCTCGCGCTCAACCGCCTCGAAGAGAAAATCGGTAATGGTTTTATCTTCCTTCCACGAGTGGGACCGCTGCGCGCTGTGGCCGAAGGGAAACTCGCCGAGATGGAATTCGACGCCGGCAGCATCTGTCAGGAAATCAGCCACTCGTCCGGAGGTCTCCGTCAGGTACCTGGTTAAGGCGGCATCGCTCTCGTTGCTGTTTCTACGCAGGATATCCTGCGCGTACAGCTCAGGACTGTCGGCGATTTTCGCCTGCCGCTGGCAACGGCTTCCAGCAGCGCGGATGCCTCTGGAAGAGAAAGCCGTGCCGCCTCCCGCTTTCCCCGTCTTTTCAAGAAGCAGGACCTGTGCGCCGTTCTTGGCAGCCACCAGAGCGGCCATGAGGCCACACCCCCCGGCGCCGATAATAATGACATCACTCATGACCAAATCTAAGTTTTGCATCCGACCTCCGAGAATCTTGTCGACTCATCGCGATAAATAAACCCGCAAGCGGTGCTTAACAACATCGAAGCTGCGCGCCGCGATAATCGCGGATGGTTTTATCACGTGACCGATGCGCTCTGAATACGTCGGCTAAACTCGGATTGCAAGTTTGAAGTGCGGCACGTCTGCAAGCATCGCGCAGTCTCATACACCTAATGAAGAACCTCCGCTCGCCGATTGACATCTCACCCCTGAATCAAATAGCTTCCGGCTTTGGTTGCCGCTCGATCAGCTTGCTGAGGCCATTGAGCCGGTAAAAATTTTGAAGAATAAGTCCGCGCTTCTCAAAACACTCAAATCGGATCAGCGAGGAGGTGTTATGGACGTAACCGCAAAAATTGCCCAATTCGTGGCCGGCGCCGATTACGAGACCATCCCGCCAAAAGCACTGGGGAACGCCAAAACAGCGGTGCTCGATTGTCTTGGAGTTGCACTTGCGGGGAGCCAAGAACAATGCGCCCAAATCTGCGCGCAAATTGCGCGGCAGGAAGATAGCAGGGAGGAATCAACCCTCTATGGACAGGGTTTTAAGTCTTCGGCGCTGCAGGCGGCTTTCGCTAACGGCACGGCGGCGCACGCCATGGACTTCGATCACAGCTTTACGTTGATGGGGCAGCCGACCGCGCCGATCATTCCGGCGCTATTTTCTCTGGGAGAATCGTTAGGGGCCAGTGGCCGGCAAATTCTCGAAGCCTATGTGGCGGGCTTCGAAACCACCGCCAAGCTGGTCTTCGCGCTGCGCGATTGGCCGCAGGACGGCTGGCATGCCCCTGGAACCTTTGGCTCCTTTGGAGCCGCCGCCGCCTGCGCCAAGCTACTGCGGCTCGATCCGTCTCAAGTCCAAATGGCCCTCGGCATCACGGCGTCCATGGCCGGCGGGGTCGTCTGTAACTTCGGCACCATGTCCAAGCCTATCCATGTCGGGCTGGGAGCGCGAAACGGTGTCCTGGCGGCCAAACTCGCTCAATCGGGATACACGGCAAACGCCGCGGGCATTGAAGCAGCAAACGGCTTTTGTGAAACGTTTTATCGCATGGCGCCGAGCGACGCGCCGATCCGAGAGTTGGGCGAGTCTTATGCTCTGGTAAGCGACGGCATTCGAATCAAGCCCTATCCCTGCGGCGGGCTGACCCATCAGGCTATCGATGCGGTGCTGGAGTTCAGGGCGAAGCATGGCCTGACGGCGGCGAGGGTGGAGTCCATCGATGTGGACGTCATGCAGCACACGTATAACCGAATCGCGTTTCGCGTTCCCGAGACCGGCATCCAGGGAAAGTTTTGCATGGGCTATCTCCTTGCTCGCGCGATTATCGATGGAAAAGTTTCCCTGGACATGTTCACGGATTCAGCCGTGCGCGATGCCAATGTCTTGAAGCTTGCGGAAAAAATCCACATGAGACTGGACAAGAGCCTCAAGGCGATTAACGAAGGGAGCCGTCCTTGCCGTGTCACCGTTCGATTGAAGGACGGCCAAACCTATTCACGCGAGGTCCAGCACGCCAAGGGAGGTCCCGAAGTTCCCATGACTACGGAAGAGCTCAAGGCAAAATTTACCGAGTGCGCGCGCCAGGCGCTCGACGAGAGCTCGACTCGCCGCGCTTTAGAAACCATCGAGAGGCTGGAGACTCTGCAAGATATCAGGCCGTTATGTAAACTTCTGCAGGCGTAGAGGAAGAGGCAAGGAGGACAGTAAGGCTGACCGAGCCGAGCCGATGATCTCAATCCTCCGATGCCTTCATCGTTATCAGTTGATTCACGCGCGGCTATAGGATCCGGTTGAACCACAGCAGTGAAAGCACAGCCGAAACCAGCGCAAGCACAGCCGCCGCCACGGAAAACAGCGCGGTGATTTCGGTTTCTTTCTTCTCCAGCACAAACCGGGCATTCAAAGACGCGTAGACCTTCTTCAGGTCCATTGCGGAGCCCGCGTAAAAATACTCGCCGCGCGTCACGCTGGCGATCTCCTTGAGCGTCTCCTCATCGAGGCGCACACGCATGGACCAGCCCTGAAAACCGATGGTCTCTCCGCTTTTCGTGCCGAATCCCACGGTAAAGATACGAACGCCGCGGTCGGCGGCCATGCGAGCCGCCTCGATGGAGTCGGGGCCCGTGGTCCTCTGGCCGTCGGTGAGCAAAATGATGGCTGCCGACGCGTAGGAGCCTGGTGGGACCGGCTTGAACGGCGGTTTATCCGCTTTGCGAGCCTGATCGAGCGGCACGCCGCGCGAGAAATTACGTCCGTAAAGCAGCGAACTCAAATCGATTTCCGCCTCCGGGAAAATCGTCGCCAAGGAGACGATGATACCGCTGCCGATCGCAGTGGCGCGTTGCAGCTGGAAGCGATCGATTGCCGCGAAGATATCATCGCGATTTTGGGTGGGCGTCTGTACGACAGACGCCGTTCCGGCGAAGGACACCACCCCGATGCGCACGTTTGCCGGCTGATCGGCGACAAAGGCTTTGGCGGCAGCCTGGGCGGCGGAAAGTCGATTGGGCTCCACGTCCGTGGCGCGCATGCTGCCGGAGACGTCCATGGCGAGAATGATGGTTCGCTGTTGCGAGGGCAAGGTAATAACCGCGGCGGGACGGGCCATCGCGACGATGATCACGATGATCGCAACCAGGAAAAGAAGCGCTGGAATGTGACGCCGGAATCTCTGGCCCGCGCCCATCGCTTCTTTCACCATGCTCAAGCTGGCATAAGTGAGAGCCGCCTTCTTCTTGCGCCGCAACAGGAAAACGTATGCGGCAACAAGCGCCGGCGCCATCAGGAGAAGCCAGAGCATCTCAGGCCATAGAAACGTCATAAGTCCCTCTCAAATGCTTCGGCAGACCTCCGCCCGCTAACTGGCTGCGCCGCTTGCGCAGGTCGGCGAAGCGCAGAATTGCATCGACAAGATCATCGTTTGTCGACAACTCCAGCGCGTCCACGCCGGCCTGGCGGAACGCCGACCGGAGATCTTTTTCACGGCGCTCGGCCGCAGCCGCAAAGCGCTTCCTGAAAGCCCGATCATGGGTGTCGACGAATAACTGTTCGCCGGTTTCGGCATCCTGCATCACGACCAGCCCAAGATCGGGTAAATCCATCTCCAACGGATCGTAGAGCCGCACCGCCACGATCTCATGGCGCTGCGCAAGGTGTGCCAGCGGCTCGGCCCAGCCCGGGGTACTAATAAAATCGGAGACGACGAAAACGAGAGATCGTCTTGGCATGACCCGAAAAGCGGTCTGCAGAAAATCGCGCAGGTTCGTAGCGGTTGAGCCGGAAAGCTCGGGCCGCGAAAGCATCCTGTAGAGAATATCGAGCACGTGGCGCCGGCCGCTCCGCGCCGGAATCACAGTATCTACGCTGTTACCATAGAACAGCGCGCCGACACGATTGCCGTGACGAGTCAAAAGCCGCGCCACTGCGGTGACGAATTCGGTCGATACGGAACGCTTCTTCACGTGCGAGCCGAAATCCACAGACGAACTCAGGTCCAGCAGGAACCATGCGGTCACTTCCCGATCTTCATTGTACACCCTGACATAAGGAGTCTGGAGACGGGCGGTGACGTTCCAATCGATGTAACGAACGTCGTCGTGATACTGATATTCGCGCAGATCGGCCAGATCGAGTCCGAAACCGCGAAACAGAGTTTGGTAATCGCCGTGGAGGAGCCCGTCCAGGCGACGAATCACGGTCCACTCTAGGCGCCGCAGTATGTTCTCAGCCCCGGCCATACGGGGACGCTGCTGAAAAATCCTCATCGTTAAGACTCTATAGAAGCTCTTCGACAAAAACTCAGAACAAACCGCTAAAAACTAAATCTACTAATCTTTGACCCGTTCATGGTGAGCTTGTCGAACCATCAATCACCTCGTTCAATATACCCACTCGCCAACGGCCAAGCGCAAAGCGCAGGAGGTTTTCGCTCCGAGCGTTTAGCTTTACGTTCCTTGCTCCTTGCAACTCGTCCGCGCCGGGCGGCAATCTTCTAGGAGCTTGCACTGATTTTGACATGGCTCTCCAGCGGCTTATCGGGAGCCGGTATGTGCTGCATGATCCGATGGATAAGCTGATCCGGCGTTATCGCCTCGGCGAGAGCCTCATACGTCAGTACGAGCCGGTGCCGAAATACATCGGGCACCAGATCCGTCACGTCCTCGGGCAAGACGTAGCCGCGTCCGCGCAGGAACGCCAGCGCCCGCGCGCCCTCGATAAGATGGATGGACGCGCGCGGGCTCGCGCCGAATGTTACGTACTTCGCCAAATCGGCGACACCATAGCGATCCGGATCCCGCGTCGCGGAGGCGAGCCGCACCGCGTATTGGATAAGCGACGGATCCACGTATCCGCTCTGGCACTCGCGCTGCAGCGCGTTCAGTTGCTCGGTCGTGGCCACTGGAATCACATCTTTCGAACTGCCGGTGACCCTGGCGACGATGACGAACTCCTCCTCCTCGGTCGGATAGCCGACGCTCACCTTCATCATGAATCTATCCACCTGCGCCTCGGGCAACGGGTACGTTCCTTCAGTCTCAATGGGATTCTGCGTAGCCATCACCAGGAACGGCTCGGGCACGCGGTGGCTTTCCCCGGCGATGGTAACCTGATGTTCCTGCATCACCTCGAGCAATGCGCTTTGCACTTTTGCCGGCGCTCGGTTGATCTCATCGGCCAGGAGAAGATTGGTAAAGACCGGACCCAACGAGGTGGTAAAGTCGCCGGTCTTTTGATTATAGATACGCGTTCCCACTAAATCCGCCGGGACCAGATCCGGCGTAAATTGAATTCTCCTGAACGACCCGCGCATGGTTCTGGCGAGAGTCTTGACGGTCAGGGTCTTGGCGAGCCCCGGGACGCCCTCGACGAGCAGGTGTCCCTGCGCCAGAACGGCAACCAGTACACGCTCCAGAAAATGATCCTGGCCAACGATGACTTTCTTCACTTCATAGAGGATGCGCTCCATGAGTGAGGCGATTTCGCTGCGGTTTGTTTCTTGGCTTTCCATATTTTCCTGCTCGTCGGCGATTTCAATGTCGGTCTAAAACGGCGGCAGTCCCACGGCCGCTGCTGCATTCTCGATGGGAACCGCAAACCCAATGCCCACAAAGAAACGCTGGTCCGTAGGATTGAGAATAGCTGTGACGATGCCGACGACCTCGCCCTCTGAGGTCACCAGCGGCCCGCCCGAGCTTCCGGGATTAACCGCGGCGTCGAACTGGATAAGGTTCGTCAGCAGGCGCTCTCCCTCCGGGGAGTGAAACTCGCGCCGCAAACCGGACACCACTCCGGCCGTCACCGAGGGACCGATGCCGAACGGAAAGCCGACGGCAACAACGTGATCGCCCAACCCGAGATCCGTCGTAGATCGCATCGTGGCGGCGATGAGATCGTCGGGAATCGTCTGCGCCTGAAGCACGGCCAAATCGTGCTCCGGCCGCATGCCGACTACTGTGGCGTCGGATTCAAGCCCGTCGGCGAACACCACTTTCACCCGCTTGGCGCCGAGCACAACATGGAGATTGGTGAGGATGGTACCGTTGTCGACGATGACGACTCCGGTGCCGACGCTGTTCTCGGTGTCGTTGTCTTCGTCCCCGTCTTCCTCAGGCCCCAACCCGCGAACACGGACGATGGACGGTCGAATGACCTCGTATGCCTTCGCCACCGGCGAGGGAAGCGTGTTGGTCTCCAGCGTGCGAAGCACCGCGGCATCGATATCCTTCTGTGTGATCTGGCGCGTCGAAGGCGAAATCATTGTCTGCGTAAAGACAAGAAGCAGTGCAAACAGCCCGCCGGCTGCGAGCCATAGGAGTCGTTCATGACGGTAGAGGTTTCGCCATGAAAAGCGGGCCGGCTGACTAATGACTTTAGAAGAAGATCGCGCGCGCGCCTGATCAGGACTTTTCAGCGGCTCCGGACGACTGGCCGGGGTTGCCCCCCCGGTTTTTGACGGCCGGCTGGAACTGTAGAGCGTTACCCTTCTCATAAGCGGCCCATCCGTTTACCCGCCGTGACTCATCGGACCATCCTTATACCCTATCGAATACCGAATACCCTATCGAATACCGAATTCCCGTCGAGCCAAGACGGAAGAGATTAATTTCAATCTACCCTACGGCTAGCCGATATAAAACCCCTCTTACACCAGTTTTTTAAACTCATCTTAGGCTACGGAAATAGCGAAAACGTCACCCCAACTCCAGATCGGCCCACACCCCGAGGTGGTCTGATGGCCACAAGCTCGGTTGACCCGGCTCGGGCCTGTCAAAGCAAAGACCGGAAGCGAGGACCTTTATGGACTGCGAAACCCAGACGTAGTCAATGCATCGATCGAACCGCTGCCACTCCGGATGGCTGGGATTGCCGCCGGGTTCCTGTAATGGCGTAAAGGCAGTAGCTTTGGTTTGAGTCGGACGGAACGCCGATGACATGAGCCTGATGGAGGGGTGCTCCGGTGTAGCGTTGAAGTCGCCGCAGACCACGGAGAAATCGGCGTCGTCTCGAGCGCGGATCCATTCGAGTAACTGCTCCACTTGGTACAGGCGCGCGGATTCTTCGACGCGGACGTTGATGAGATGGGTGACGTACACATCGACGTACACATCCAGGAATCGTCCTTCGAATTCGAGACGGGACACCTGCGCGACACAGTTATGGGCGCGATAGTCGAGGCTTGCCGTCTCGTTCACCGGATAACGGGTCAGCAGTCCCTCGGCCTCTTTCCAGGTGGCTTCCCCGACTTTTGACTGCTGCAGCAGCGCATAATTGATACCGAGCCGCTGTGCCGCCGTTCGCTGCAGCCAACGGCCTGTTTGGGCCGGCAGGCAAATTTCATTCAGGGCAAAAAGATCTGGTCTTAAGTCCTCCAACTGCTGAGCGATCAGCTCTCGGCGCAGTTCCCAACATTTGTGATTTTGTTCGAGGTTCAGGGTGGCAATGCGAAGGACCATGCCTAAAATCTATTCTCTAATTGAGGGAAGCTCAATCATCGATCCTCCGGCGACTCAAAACCTAAGAGCATGAGAAAAGCGAACTGGAAAGTCCAACGGTTTAACCGTTTGAACGAGGCACCGCTTTACCCGGAAAGCGGCTCATTGAGTTCAAACCGTTCAGCGCGACACCTGTACTGCAAACTTCATGTTTTGATAAAGCGTTGAACGGGCATGTTGCCCAGCTCGAAGCGCGGGTCGTGCGGCATGCCTTCGCGGATACGCGACAAGTAGTTGTCGCGGTTTACCCCGAAGAGCTCGTAGCGGTAGAGATGGTTGAGTAAAAAGGTATGGACACCCATCTGATAAAGTTTTCCCACTGTGCCTGAAGTCAAGGCTTCGCGCTCCTCTTCGGTCAATCGGAATTCGCTCAGCACGGCCTCCGGCTCCTCTTTCATGCGCTGGCGAAAAGCGGCATCGCTGTCCGTTAGATAAAGAATCTTGTTGACCTGATAGACGCTCATGGCACCTCTAACTCATCGCTCTTTGCCGCGAGGGGGGTGGCCCTCCAACGAGACCAGCATTTGCTCCCTCTCCCGCACGAAGACGTGCTGGAGAGGGAATTTTATGACGGCTGCGAGACAACGTCGACCGCACAACAGAATTCTTATTCGAATTTCCATACGGCATAGCCGGAGCCTTCGTCGTTTTCCAAAAACAGCGGCCGGGGCTTGCCGACCGCGCCGGTGACGGTGATCCAGTTCAATAACTCGCCACTGTTATTACCCGCCGCATTGATGCGCTCTTCGGTGGCACGGCGGGCCAGCGCCTGATACCGGCCGCCGAGAAGAAACGTAGAAATCGTTTCCGCCCATTCGGTGTCGGTCCAGCCAGTGTGCTTGAAAACATTTTCTTAAAACCCGTATGCATCAGAAAAGGCTCCTTATCCTTGATGAGGAACTGGTTGAACTGGATGCCGTAGTCGGGATGGAATGTTGAGATCCGATAGGTGTCCGCGCGATTTCGCTTACTTTGCTTTGCATACCGTTACTCCTTTTACCCGGCCTGCCGCGCCTGTCGATCGGAGAGGCGTATAGAGACATCTATGAACAATCGAAGACGTGCTTCAAAAGCACCATCGATCGGAATACATTTAGACCATGCGCGCTATGCTTTTCGAGAAAGCCGGCCAGCCACTGCGATTGGCAGAGCTGCCGACCCCTCATCCAGGTGCCGGACAAGTCTTAATTCGCGTGCGTGCGTGCGCCGTGTGCCGCACCGACCTGCACGTAGTCGACGGCGAACTGACGCAGCCTAAGCTGCCGCTGATACCCGGTCATGAAATCGTCGGCACGGTCGAACAAAAAGGCGCCGGTGTGGAACGTTTCAAGATTGGCGACCGCGTCGGCGTTCCATGGTTGGGTTGGACCTGCGGTGTTTGCGCATTTTGCTTCGCTGGCCGCGAGAATCTCTGCGACCAGGCGCGCTTAACCGGCTACACTGTTGACGGCGGCTACGCCGACTATACCATAGCCGATCAGAGTTTCTGCTTTTCCATCCCGGATTTCTACAATGACACGGAGGCCGCGCCGCTTATGTGCGCGGGATTGATCGGCTACCGCAGTCTGGTCAAAGCAGGCGCGGGTAAGCGGCTCGGCATCTACGGCTTCGGCGCCGCAGCCCATATCGTTGCCCAGGTGGCGAAGCATCAGAAGCGTGAGATCTACGCTTTCACCCGGCAGGGCGATGATGAGGCAAAGAAATTCGCGATTACCCTTGGCGCCGCGTGGGCCGGCGGTTCAAACCAACTGCCGCCGGTGAAGCTGGATGCCGCGATTATCTTTGCGCCGGCGGGCGATCTCGTCCCGCAAGCTCTGCGGGCGGTCAACAAAGGCGGGATTGTGGTATGCGGCGGCATCCACATGAGCGACATACCGTCCTTTCCTTATTCAATTCTCTGGGAAGAACGCGCCGTATGTTCGGTGGCTAATCTCACCCGCCGTGACGGCGAAGAATTTCTCGCGCTCGCGCCCCGCGTTCCCGTGCGCACCGAAGTCCAAGCGTTCCCGCTGCAAGAAGCCAATGAGGCTTTGGCACGGTTGCGATCGGGGAGGATTCAGGGCGCAGCGGTGCTGGTGACGGATTGAAAGCCGCTGAAGGATCCACCCGAGTTTCTTTCGCTTGTAACTTACGCGATCACTGGCGGCACGTCCGTTTGCCATTGTGTCGAATATTAACCTGGACCCCCGGCCTTCGCCGGGGTCACGGAAAGTAAGAACGAGGGATGATTATGGTACTAATCCGGCGTCTGCAAGGGCTCGATCACTTCGCGCGCCAGTATCTCCGTTTGTTCGCGCCACTTCTCGAACGGTCCACATGGACGCATGACAAACTTCGTCGCGCCGGCCGCGATGTATTGTTGGATTCTTTGGCGGACTTGCTCTGGCGTGCCAAAAGCTGTGAACTCAAACGGCGATAGCTCGGGACGTTGGCGAATCGATTTTTTACCGGCTTCATAAGCTTCGTCCGCGCTGCCGGCGAAATGAAAAGGCAACAAAACGCCGTAGTGATCTTCAGGCACCACGCGGCCGGCTTCGGCGGCGTAACCACGGATGGCCTTAATTCCGTCGGCGACTTCAGCGGTGGAAACACCGGACACGAGCCAGCCATCGCCCAGGCGTCCGGTACGGCGTAGCGCCGCCTGGCTGCGGCCGCCGATCCAGATCGGCGGCCCGCCTTTCTGCCACGGACGAGGTGTAATCGTGACATCTTGTAGGGGAAAAAACTTCCCTTGGAAGCTGACGTTTTCTTCGGTCCACAACCGGCGCATGAGAACGATGGCTTCATCGGATCGTTGCGCCCGTTCTTTCCTGTTCACGCCGACGGCAGCGAAATCTTTGGCGTCGTCACTGCCGAGTCCCACGGCGGGAAAAAAACGCCCCTGGGAAATAAAGTCCAAGGTCGCAAGTTCTTTGGCGAGAATGACCGGGTTGCGCGTCGACAGCACCAAGGTGCTGGTGCCGAACTTCATCCGGCGCAGCCGCCCGGCAATATAGGAAAGAAAAGTAATCGGCTCCAGGCTGAACGCCGACGAAACCAGACGATCGCTCACCCATAGTGAATCGACGTCGAGGGCTTCAAAGGAGTCGAGCAATTCAAGAATCGCCTCGGGCTGTATGTCGTTGCTTGGCCATTGCCCGAGGGTGATTCCGATCCTGACTTTCATGCGGCGGGATTATTTGCCGTAGAGCTTCTTGATGAAACCGCTCTTGTCCAGCTCTTCGACGAAGCTCGCGTCGACGAACTCTTCCGGCTTTCGTTTGTAGACTTCGGGACGGGTCATTGCGACGTATTCGTAACTCGTTTTCATGCCCTCGATGTTCGGGTAGGGGGCGGCCAGGCGATGCTTGGCGAACAGCTCCCAGGATTCTTGCGCCAAAGAATCGTCGTCCAGTCTGAGGGTCTTTTTGATGACCTTTTTGGCGAGATCGGGTTCCTGTTTGAAGCGGGCGATGCCCTCGATGTGCGCTCTCATGTAGCGCATGATCAAGTCGCGATCCTGGCGAATGGTCGCGCGGCGTGAGGCGATCTCGCTCCAGGGATAATCCACCTCTTTAAAGAAATCCCACAACATGGTGAATCCGTCTCTCTGGGCCAAAACAAACGCCGGATGAGAAAGAGTCGCGGCAGGGATCTTGCCTTGCTTCAGCGCCAGCAGCCGATCGGCGTCGCCGCCCACCTGAAGCAGCGCGAAGTCCTTATCCGGATTCATTCCCTTCTTTTTCGCCAGGTGGCGCACCAAAAAATCGGTCAATGAACCGAAGGTCGTGACGCCGACTGATTTACCTTTGAGATCCTCGTCTTTCTTGATGTCGGGCCGGACCATAAGCGCTTGCACGACGCCGGGCATCGTATGGCCCAAGATCACCATGTCCGAACCGGCGAGCACCGCGTTCATGACGGTCGGAGTGGCGATCGGAGAGATCGCCACGCTGCCGGCCACCAGCGCTCTGGATGCGATGCCGGAGCCGCTCATGAGCACGACTTCGGCGTCCAGCCCATGCTTCTCGAAAATCTTCGCCTCCTTGGTAAAAAAGATGATCATATTGCCCATGCTTACCGCCGGCACCCCAACCTGAATTTTTTTCAAGGATCGGCTCTGGGCAAAAAGCGGCGATGTCAGCAAGAAAAAACTCATGGAAATCAGCAGAGGCAGGAACAGCCTGTGACGAATCATCGACGAATCCTCCTGAACACTTGGATCTATTGTCGGATATAGTCCCGACGTTGGAGCGAAGTCAATCCGTTTGACGTTGACAAAGCCGATCCTTTTGAATAAGTGACAAACATCATGTTACCCAATTTACCACGCGAGGCGTTGCTGGATTTATGCCGGCGGATGTTCATCATCCGTCACTTCGAAGAGAACCTGGTACCGCTGCATGATAGAGGCGTTTTTAGCGGCCATTACCATCTTTACATCGGCCAGGAGGCGACCGGCGTGCCGGCATTATCTTGCCTGCGATCAGACGATTATCTCTTCACCACGCACAGAAACCACGGCCATCTGCTCGCCCGGGGCGCCGATCCCAAACGGCTGTTGGCCGAAATCTTGGGCCGCGCCGATGGCCTTAACAAAGGCAAAGGCGGCTCCTTCCATTCGGTCGCCCCGTCTTTGGGATTTCTCCACAGCTCGGGAGTGGTGGCCGGCATTATCCCGCTATCGACGGGCACGGCCTATGCGGCCAAGGCGCTGCAAAACGGCCGCATCACCGTTTGCTTGTTCGGCGACGGCTCTCTGGAAGAAGGCGCCGCGCCCGAGGCGTTCAACATCGCTTCGCTCTACAAATTACCCGTACTCTTTCTCTGCGAAAACAATGGCAAGTATGGCGCCGGCCGCGCCTCGTCCGCGGCGCAGTCAACATCCATGGCGGCCTACCCTCTGACCGACTTGCCGAAGGCCTACAAAATTCCCGCGCAGCAGATCGACGGCCTCGATGCCGGCATCGTGCATGCGACGATTTCCGCAGCGGTGGAGAAAATTCGCCGCGGCGATGGACCGCAATTCGTCGAGGCGCAAACCGTGCGCTGGCCGGGCAGCGAGACCAACTGGCCGGCGGTCGCGCAAGCCACCGATAGCGCGCTGGCCTGGGATGTCGATAACGTGCCGGAGAAAGTTCGCGAATGGTACCGCACCTGCGATCCGCTGCTCATTTATATTCGCGAATTGGTCGAAGCCAATCACGCAAGCCGGGAAGAGATCGCCGCCATCGAACAGCACGTCAAATCAGAAATTGCCGCGGCAGTGGAGTTCGCGGTGGCAAGCCCCTACCCAAAACCGGAAGAGGCGGAAAGAGACTTTTTTGCCTAAGAGTGAACTCATGAGAGAACTACCCTATTACCAAGCCAAATTCGAGGCGCTGGACGAGATCATGGCCGCCGATCAAAGAGTGCATTTGATCAACGGCACCTTTTTGAGTTTGAGTCCGCACCGACACGTCTACCAAGACCTGGTGAAAAAATATCGCGATCGCATGATCTCTCCGCCGATTTCCGAGCTCGGCTTCTGTGGACTCGCCACCGGAGCGGCAATGGCGGGGCTGCGTCCGGTTGTCGATCTGAGCACCGGCAGTTTCATCTATGAGGCCTGGCCACAGGTTGCCAACGAGGCCGCCAACGCCTACTACATGTCCGGCGGCCAGACGCGTGTCCCGGTGGTTTTCCATCTGTTCCATGGAATCCGCGGCGGCGGCGCGGCACAGCACTCCGGTAGCCCGCAGGCGATGCTGTGGAACGTCCCTGGATTGGAGATCGTTCTTCCGTCCACGCCGCGCGATGTCAAAGGTCTGCTCAAGACGGCTGTCGCCAGCGACAATCCGACAATCTTCGTCGATCACGTCAAGCTTCTCGACGTGATCGGCGCAGTGCCGGAAAATGACAAACCGATTCCCTTCGGCATCGCCGACATCAAACGCGAGGGCAGCGACGTGACGGTGATTTCGACCTCGTACATGATCCAGCGCTGTCTCAAAGTCGCGGATCGATTCGCTCAGGAAGGCATCGACGTCGAAGTCGTCGACCCAAGAACTCTCGTACCGTTCGATCTGGCGACGATCCTGTCCTCGGTGGAAAAGACCCATCGCGTGGTCATCGTCGACGAGACGCACCAGAGCTGCGGTGTCGCCGCCGAGATCGCCGCGCGCATCGCCGAGAGCGGCTTCGACAAATTAAAGACTCGGATCCGCCGGGTCGCCACGCTGGACGTGCCGGTGCCCTTCAGCCCGCCGTTGGAAGATTACATCGGCCCTTCAGAATCGCGCATCACTGAAGCGATCCGCGCGGCGCTGGCATAAACCTCGTCGGGCTGTCGAGCAGCTAGCCGCTTTCTGGCGTCGGTATTGCGGCCTCCCAAGCATCCATGCCAACTACGAAAGAGAACTCAAAGGACCTCATCGACCTGCTGCGCCGGATGTGGCTGATCCGTGCTTTTGAAGAGAAAGTTTCCGCGCTCTACGCCGAACGGCAGATCGTCGGCCTGCTTCATCTGGGCATCGGCCAGGAGGCGGTCGCCGTCGGAACCTGTAGCCTGCTGCGCCCGGACGACTATGTATTCGGCGGCCACCGATCCCATGGCCATGCCCTTGCCAAAGGAGCCGACGTCAATCGGCTGATGGCCGAGATCGCCGGCCGCGCCACCGGTTACTGCGGCGGCAAAGGCGGCTCGATGCACATCGTCGCCTTGGACGCGGGCTTCGTCACGGCGACCGGAGTGGTCGGCGGCACGATACCACTGGCGCTCGGCGCCGCATTTGCGGCCAAAGAAAAGAAACAAGGCCAGGTCGCCGTGGTCTTTTTCGGTGACGGCGCCGGCCAAGCGGGTCCCTTTCATGAGTCTCTCAACATCGCCAGTTTGTGGCGGCTACCGGTCATCTTCGTTTGCGAAAATAACGGTTATGCCGAATTCACTCCGTTGTCGGCGCATACCAAAGTGGAACGGCTGGCGCAACATGCAAAGACTTACGACATCTCCAGCAGCACGGTGGACGGTAACGATTTAATAGCGGTGCGCACTGCCATAAGCAAAGCGCTGGGAAAAACTCGTGCAGGAACCGGACCGGTGTTTGTCGAATGTCTCACCCACCGGCTGCGCGGCCATTACGAGGGTGACCTGGCCAAGTACCGCGAGCTTGCTCAACTCACGGAATGGAAAAGTAAAGATCCCATCGCCCGCTTTATCCGGGTGTTAAAAAACAGAAAAGCCGTTTCCACCAAAGAGCTTGAATCGATTGAGCGCACGGCGAGAGATTTAGTCGAAAAGGCCGCTGAGTTTGCGTTGTCCTCCCCCTGGCCCGCGGAAATGGAAGTGGATAGCCAGGTGACGGCTTGAAACCCTGGGTCCGAGATCAGTGATCAGAAGTCGGTAGGGCGAACGGCGTTCGCCCGCATGATCAACCATGCCAGAACAAACCTACCTGGAAGCGATCCGCGCCGGACTACACGAAGAGATGAGCCGCGACTCGTCGGTTTACGTGCTGGGCGAAGACGTCGTCCTCGGCGGCCCCTTCGGCGTGACCAAGGGGCTCTCAGAAGACTTCGGCGCCAACCGGGTGGTCAATACACCGATCAGCGAAGGCACGGTCATGGGGCTCGCCATCGGCGCGGCCACGGCAGGTCTCAGGCCGGTTGTCGAGATCATGTTTATCGACTTCATTACCCTGGCGATGGATCAACTGGTCAATCATGCCGCCAAGCTGCATTACATGTCCGGCGGCCAGCTCAAAATCCCGCTGACGGTGCGGGTCCAGTGCGGCATCGGCGGCGCCATGGGCGCGCATCATTCTCAAAGCTTGGAATCGTGGCTGGCGCATGTCCCTGGTTTGAAGGTGGTCATGCCGTCGAATTCCGCCGACGCTAAAGGGCTGCTCAAAACCGCTGTTCGCGACGACAATCCGGTCATCTTTATCGAGCATCGCGGTTTGTACTGGGCGCGCGGTAAAGTGCCGGATGGCGATCATCTCGTGCCCATCGGCAGAGCCGCCGTTTTGCGTGAAGGCACACAAGTCACCATCGTCGCCTTAGCGAATAGGGTCGGCGCCGCGCTCGCCGCCGCCGATGAATTGGCCGGCGTGGGGATTTCCACCGAGGTGATCGACCCACGCAGCATCTCCCCCCTGGACATCGAAACCATCGTCGATTCCGTCAAGAAGACCAGCCGTATGATCATCGTCCATGAAGCCGTCCAGCAAGGCGGCATCGGCGCGGAAATCACCGCAACAGTTCAGGAGCATGCGCTGTACTATCTCGATGCGCCGATTCTCCGGGTTGCCGCGCCGTTCGCGCCGGTCCCCGCCAGTCCGGCATTGGAAAAACAATTCCTGCCAGGCCAGGCATGCATCGTCGAAGCGGTACGGAAGTTGTTCGGCTAGGTCCGAGAGCGCCGATATTTTTTTAACGACACGAAGGCGATCTCAATTGAGAACAAAAAATTACCAGCGGCAAAATGCGCAGAGTGCGGCGCTAAAATGTATCCGGTCTCACTTCTTAAGCCGCATCTCACTCGTCACCGCCGCAGACACGAATGGTTTGTAACGGAGTTAAGAAAGCTTCAGGAAACGATGGCGCGGATGAGAATGGCTTGAGTCCTCGACTGCGGCACCACTTTGATGCCGCAGTTGGAATCAGCGCTCTCGTATAAGATTACTTTCGAAAACTATCCCAGATTTATCGTCTGCGTTGCCGAAACGCCTATTCAAAAAACGCCCCCTCGATTAGCACCGGCTTGGCAGCGTCCTGCTCATGAGTTCGCCCTGGAATGGCCGTGCCGTCAGGGTTCAGACGCTGATCTTGTTTATCGGGACCGGCGCCGATGCGAGTCATCACCAGCGGAGTATCGCCGGAATTACAGAACTGATAATAGCAACCCGCCGGAAGCACGATCGCCTGGTTCTTGCCCGTATTGAGCACGGTTTTGCCATCCCTTCCGGTATTGAATTGCGCGGTCCCCTGGAGAACCAGAAAAATGTGATCCTCTTTGGTATGGGAGTGCAGCGCATTCTCGCCGATCCCCGGCGCATAACAATGAATGCGTAACGTCATCAAGTCTGTTTCCGCCAGCAGATCCCGCGTGTGTCCTTCGCGCACCAGTTGAGTTCGCAACTGAACGACCTTCGCCTCCGGTTGTTTGCCGTTTTCCATAAGACCTCCTCTTGGTTGGTGTTGTGTTTATCGCCCGCTACTCCGGCTTCATCCTAGGTCAGGTCGTCACCGTTGCGCAATAGATGGAACCGCTGAAACTCGGCCCTGCGGCATAATAGCGCCGGTTGCAAATACCTGCCCGCTGGGCTTATCTAGACCTTTCGAATTCACCGCCCAGCCGATGTCACTAGTTGCTGAAATCACCGCGATTATTTCCGCCATGGGTTGGGCGACGGATTCGGTTTTGGTCCGCCAGGGCTTGCGCCGCTCCAACATTTTCGCGGCCATGTTGGTGAGCTTCGGTGTTTCCATCACCATCGTGTGGACTTATCTCCTCGCCACGACGTCGCTGGAGTTCCTGTCTTCGCCGGCAATAATCTATTACTTGATCAGTGGCTGCATGCAGCCCCTGATGGCGCGCGCTTTGTTTTACGAGGGGATCACGCGCATCGGCGTGGCCCGCGCCGGTCCGCTGCGCGGCATCGAACCTTTGTTTGCGACGATCATCGGGGTTACTTTCTTGCACGAGCAGCCCGGCGCCTGGGTCTATCTGGGCACCACCCTGATCATGGGAAGTCTCTGGTTGATTTCAGGAAAACAGCAGGGCGACACGAAGTGGCGACTCATCGACACTGCCTTCCCTATGGGCGCGGCGCTCATCTCGGCGATTTCCCAGAGCTTGCGCAAGCAAGGACTTAAAATCCTGCCCGATCCGTTTGTCGCGGTGGCGGTCGTGACCACGGTGTCGCTGATATTTTTTTTGGTATTTGTGCTCGCCAGCCGCAGAGCCTCCCTGCTGCGCATGGAACGCCAGGGTTTTTCTTTCTTTCTCGGCGCGGCAATAGTGGCGACGGTGGCGCAGGTCTTGAACTTCATTGCCCTGGCGCGCGGCGAGTTGTCTGTCATCATCCCACTGCTCAACACCACTCCGCTGTTTACGGTCCTTCTAAGTGTGTTGTTTCTGCGCAAGGTGGAAACCGTCAACCTGCGCATCATTTTAGGCGCGCTGTTAATGTTTGCGGGGGTTGTGATCATTACCAGCCGGTGATTAGATTCGATATGCCTCGCAAGCCTATTTACGAACGCCGCCAGCAAGGCCCGAGAGCCCTTGACATGAACAGATCGCTCTCGGGTATTACGGTTGTTTAGATCCGATCTTGAAAGCAACCCCCTGTTCATCTGTTTTTCAGGCGCGCGGCCGAGTGTTCCAATGGCTGACAGAAACGACAGAATATCTCCCCTCGGTGAGCTCGACGAAGAAACTGCGCTCCGAACCATTCTGGAGGGCACAGCGAATGAGACCGGAGAGCGCTTTTTTGCCGCGCTGGTGGAAAACCTCGCCAAGGAGCTAAACACCCACGGCGCCTGTCTAAGTTGAACTTATGGCGGCCGACGAAATTACACTTAACCGCATTAAAGAGTATCTCTGGGAAATCCCGCGCCAGGGCGGGATGAGAGTTCCGGGGCGGATTTACGCTAATGACCGGCTGATGACCAGCCTTAAAGACGATAACAGTCTGAGACAGGTCATGAACGTCGCGCATCTCCCCGGCATCGTCGGTTACTCGCTGGCGATGCCCGATATCCATTGGGGTTATGGTTTTCCCATCGGTGGGGTCGCGGCGGTGAGCGCCAACGACGGAGTCATTTCGCCTGGAGGTGTCGGCTACGACATCAATTGAGGCGTTCGCCTCGTGAGGACCAGTCTGGTCTTCGAAGAAGTCAAAGCTGATCTCCCCCGCATCGTCGATACTCTCTTCTCATTGATTCCCGCCGGTGTCGGTTCCGAAGGAGCGATTCCCAAACTTTCCAAGCAAGATGAAAAACGGCTTCTCCGCGATGGCGCGCTCTGGGCGGTATCGCAGGGCTACGGCCGGCAAGAAGATCTCTCTTTTATGGAAGAAGGGGGACGGCTTTTGACCGCCGATGCGGACTTGTTAAGCGATCGCGCGTTGGAGCGCGGCCTAAGACAAGTTGGCACGCTCGGCTCGGGAAATCATTTTCTCGAAATCGGCCGAGTCGAAGAGATCTACTTACCACGAGCAGCCGATACACTTGGGCTATTTCCCGATCAGCTTGTGATTTTGATTCACACCGGTTCGCGCGGCCTAGGCTATCAGATCTGCGAAGACTCCCTCAAAGTGATGAACAAGGCAATGGCCAAGTACGGCATTTCTCTACCGGACCGCCAGCTTGCCTGCACGCCAATCCAGTCGCCGGAGGGGCAGCACTATCTAGCTTCGATGGCGGCCGCGGCAAACTATGCCTGGGTCAACCGGCAGGTGATCATGAGCCAGGCGGAGAAGGCTTTCATGAGAGCTCTCAATGTCAGTCCTAACGAGCTGGGCTTCTCGCTGGTTTATGACGTTTGCCACAATATCGCGAAGTTTGAAGACCATGTGGTCGATGGTGCGAAACGCCGTCTCTGTGTCCATCGTAAAGGAGCAACTCGAGCCTTTGCTCCCGGTCACACGCAGATCCCCGCGGCTTACCGGGAGATCGGCCAGCCGGTGCTCGTTCCCGGCGATATGGGACGCTATTCTTATCTGCTGGTCGGCACGGAGACAGCGATGGAGAAAACTTTCGGCAGCACCTGCCATGGCGCCGGTCGAGTCATGAGCCGGACGCAATCGAAGAAGCAGAGCCAAAATTTCAACATCGACCAGGAAATGGCGCGCCGCGGCGTGGTAGCGCGCTATCAAGGCCGCGGCACAATGGCCGAGGAAATGCCGCATGCCTATAAAGATGTTGCCGATGTCGTTGAGACTATGGATTTAGCCGGGATCTCGAAACGTGTCGCGCGCTTCCGACCCGTGGGTGTGATTAAAGGCTAGATTTTCTCCCGTCCACATAAACTTGCCAACCCGAACCAAGATTCTAAAAACCGCTTTCCATAAAATCGTTCCGAAGCTCGCTCCAGCCGAGCTTTGCTTGACAACACCCGTTCAGCGGCATAAAGGGTGAATCAAATTGTTTGCGTGAAAGAGGAGGAAGTCATGCCTAAGATTCGCCATCTAGCCATTCGAACTGAAGATACGGGAAAGCTTGCGAAGTTTTATATGGATGTCTTTGAGATGCAGATACTGCACAAAGATAAAAATGAAGGGGGCGTGATCTATCTCACCGACGGTTATTTTAATCTCGCGATTCTGCCGAACCACGAGCAACAATCGCCCAACGGGCTGTATCACTTCGGCTTTGAAGTCGAGAACGGTGAAAAGATCGTCGAGAGGTTGAAAAAAGTAAATCCGAATAAATTGCCCAAACAGCGTCCCAATGGTCGGCCTTATGCCGAGACCCGCTGCTCAGACATCGATGGCAACTACTTCGATATTTCCGAACATGGTTTTCTCAACGTCGAGCCCGTAGGCGAGAAAAAGCCCAGCTAATTACAAGCAAAGCGCGGCGCAAAATCCGATTTCTCAATATGCCGCGACCTCCATCCGGAGGTCGCGGGCTTGACCGGCATCACCAGCGTGAGTCTCTTGCCACTATTCTGCCCGCTGCGGCGGGACACAGCCAACTGAAACTTTGATTGTCATACCCCGATGGTTAAGCCTTGCTCGGCAACGTCAGGAGCCAAGCGATTCAGGGACATTTTCTCGTCAGGCTGAGATCCCCGTCGATTTGTAACCGGACCAACTCAAGTAGATGGCCCAGGTTCGGCCGCACGATCTCCGGCTTGTACTTTTTTGCTCACTGCATCAGTTCGTCATAGCCGTCTTTTTCCTCGCACCGTACATCCGTCTTTAGAAAAAGTGCTTTCTTATCGCTTTGTATGTCAGACCGATCGATCGGAAATTCCTTGGTATGTTCCTTGCTCCCTCGAAGCCGCCTATGGGAATTACATTGAACGTCAGTCATCAGTCAGGCCAAACTCCTGCGATCCGTGCCGAGGCAGATTTTTCCATCTACCCGCTTCGGCAGTTACTCAGGGCACGTCATTGGTTCGATGCGGATCGCGATCATCGAGGCAGGTGGATCGAAGACGAGATCCAAAAGCGGTGCGCGCGTCTTCAAGATACAATCAGAGGTAAGGAATCCGGCGCCAACGCACGCGGTCATCGGTTCAAGCCTTATGGGCTTATGTTCGGCGTGGTTTTTCTCGTTCTTTCCAGCGGGCCCTTCGTCGCCGTTAAATGCCTCGATGCGATGAACATTGTTATCGACGCCGGCGGAGATAACGCATTCCTGACGGGCCTCTGGGCGGTGCTCACGCTCCCATTCGCGGTGATGATCTATATGATCGGCGGCATGATCGACGCGGAGCGCGTGGTGAAATGGTTCCATCTATAGCGACCGCCGGCTGCCTGCATGCCGATGTGAAAACTTCGGTCACACTTCGTGTCGGATTCACTAAGTTGTTTAACTACCCCACTCCTTTTGATCTGCCCGGTTGATCTTCGGATTTGGAGCAGACGCTAGCTCGTCTCGCTGCTTAGAACCAAATGCAGCAAGAAAACCGGTTGCTTCCACGCTAAATCAGAAACAGCCCAACAAAATTTGAATCCAGAGAAGCAACTCCGGCGCTATCACTCGGACCCTGATGCATCGAAAGATGGAGTTAAATATTCAACTCTAGGTTTGACGCGTTCCCTCCGTGCGATAAGTCAATAACTCAGGCACGACCCCAAACTTTCACGTCTATTCAAGCAGAACAGAAGCCGCTCGCATTCGCTCAAGAACCTGAGCCGCCATGTCGTCACGGTTCGCCATCATGAACATCTCCGATGCGGCCAACAGAGCCAGGGTATCAGCGAACTTCACAACCTCCAGCTTCTCGTCATCGGAGTAATTGGGTGTGATGTGAGCCTCAGTGTTTCGGCGAACTGTTTGCAGATACCCGCCGTGAGCATAGCTGCACATCGCGCCCCAGTAGTTCTTCTTGACCTTGGAAAGAACACCAACGTTGTAACCATCGCGCGCCTCAATCTCCTTGATCAAATCTCCGAATGACTTGTCGATCTTGTCCTTCGTAAAGCTTTCGACTTCCTTCTCCGATGCACAACGCAAGAGCCATAGCCCCCGGACAAAGGTTTCTAGAGTCGGGCGAACGAGAGAAAAAGCTGATCCAACGAGTGAGTTCTTGAGCAGCAGATGGATGGCTTTGTGGTGCTCGTGTACCTGATCGAAGCAGCCTGCGGCCATCCTTTCGCTAATGCCAGCCGGCATATCGAGGTCGTTGATCGACCCGTCAAGCCACGTCGAGAGATCGGCGGAGTCTACAAGTGCAGCGTGAATAGTCATGGCTCTAACCATCGATTAGTCATGCTTGGAGACAGGCACGTAGTCGTAGAGCATGTATTGACAGCCGTCTGGAGACCCGTGGGTAACCCGTTCAACGACGGCACTTCTATCAGGGTTGACATGCATCACTCTCAATATGTCTTGCAGTTGCAAAGGCATCGCTTGCAGGCTTGAATGTGTGGGGAGACATTTGGCGTGATACTCAAAACCACCAGCTCCCCTGACCGTAATAGACTGCTGCCCCATAGAGATCACGGTCAAAAGCTCATCCTTGTTTATAAGATAACTTTCCACTGTCTTCCCCTTAGCCCCTTAAGGTGTTGAAAATCGGTAACTGCCTGGCGGCCTAGGCCATGGTTTATTCAGACGTAGCCTGGAACCCTCGGACAATCCAGCGAATCAGATAGAACACGCCCCATGTAATCGCGGCGACTCCCAGGCTCAACAAAACCCCGACCCCGCCGGTCAGAAGTATAAACTTGTCAATAGACCAATCACGCCAAAATGGCCCCCAAAGGTCGTATAGCACGTTAGGCGGCGCGTCTTCCGGGAAACTGGCGATCGCGCGGCATCTATCAAAGACACCCTGTCGCTCACCCGCATGAATCACCCGCTTCAGCTCCTCGCCTTTTAAGCCAGGTATCCACAAGTCATAACCAGCTTGACGAACACAGTTCTTGTATATGGCCCGTGCGGAAAGGAACGAAGTAGCTCGATAGGTAACATATGCGGTTAGCCCCAGAGCAACAAAGAAGAGCGCGAAGGAAACGGCTCCTACAATACGGCGAAAGCCTCGCTCCAGGTTCATAACGAATTAAGTCCTACGGTGCTTCCCAACGACCTGTAGTCAAATAGTGGGTAAAAGGATTAGGCCGCGACCCTTATTTTTTCCGGTTATCGTACTTTCTTCCTTCAATCTCAAGGCCCCTAAGCTACCGATGCTAGCTAATTGATGTCCGTTCGTTGAGTCAAGAGAAATTAGCATCGTGCCCCCCGGAGTCGCTGCGGACTATTTAATCTGCTTGGGGGAAAACATACGGGAAGACATAGAGGTCAAGTACGGAGTTGTATAGTAGTCCGTTTTTACGCGCGCTTTTTTAAACTGTTAACAACTCCAGGTTTGACACTATTTCGACCAACTATCTCCGTTTTCGGATACCACTTGCGTCGCCGCTATTTCCCCGCTCTCGCCTCGGCATACCTCAAGACTTTGCCGCCCTTCGGAGCGCGAATCGGACCGTACGGTGTGCCCTTTTCGACGTAGATGCATGAGCCGGCCGTATAAGTCACGCCGCCGATCTCGATCTAGCCTTCGAGCACATAAAACATTTCATGATAGGGATGGCTGTGAATTGGGATGTCTTTCGCGGGCGATCGATAGAAGTACTGGACTGTGTAATTGTTCACGAGTCCCCATTCCTTGTAGATCGTCTCGTTACTCCATCTCTTCCAGCCGCAGCCACGACGGCCCTTCTGCTTCATCGCAAATCGGCGTATATTTCTCATCATCTCAAAGCGTTTGGCCTTGGCCTCTCGATACGCCAATCGTAGGCTCTCTGCCCTTGTGACATGGACATACAGACCCCAAAACCGCCACGCCTTCTCGGCTTTCACCTTACGGTATATCCTTCGCCTCAGTTCTTGCAGATCAACGAAAGGTTTTATCATCCTTCCCTGCCTCACCTTACGGTCGAAAGAATCAAACTCAGCATGGCCCCTTTGCTCCATCCGCATTACCAGACTTCTTCGCTCCTACGGGCCACTCCGCCATCCTGTTTGCCTTCAGTCCTTTTCCCATGTCCACAGTTATAGAACCGATCCTTCTCCAGGAATTTCTCCTGGGCAAGCAGGACTTCTCCAGTTTCCATCGTGCCCTTGTTACCGTGTCGCCGCTAATACCCCGCCGGGGTGAACTAATCTTTCAGCCAGTCTGAAATAATTCATGCTGTCTTCGCCGATTATTGAGCGGCTCGACCCCCGGATTTCTAATCTTAACGAGGCTTGCTCAGCGTTCACTCACGTTGCAACCCGGCAACTCGCTCATCAGCCCGAAGCTGACTTTGTCAGTAGGCTTCAGCACGTCGATTACTCTTCGTGCTGCTACTCAAGCTAGGCGGCTTCTGGCTCTTACCGCCGCGGGACTTTCCTCACCCACTGAGAGTCACCCTATGGATCACGACAGCAATTCATCTGGACACACCAACTCCAGACTTGACCCGTTCGAAGCGTTTCGCGGCATCGCTCCTCTGTCTTAAAGCGTGCTTTCTGATGCCAAAAGCGTTCTCTAAGCGCTTATATCCAGGCCATATTTCGGATTTGCATCAACAGATCAATCGGTTCCGTTGGTCCGACCCGCTGAGCGTCTGAAAAGAATGGAAAAGTTGCCGCAGATGGCAAATACTAGAGCAATTTCCACAATCGCGCTAATCTTTGGTTAAACGAAAGTGACCGGAGACAGGAACAACAACTCCACTCTATGACGCAAATAAACCGAAGCAAAGGAACGACAGCGTCCGAGCAATATTTGGCGCGTTTGGCGGACCGATCATTTTTAAACTTATGGTCTTATCCAAACGTATATCGGGACACAATGGTTAACGGCCGGCGGGCCGGAAAAGAATTATGTGATCTGTTGGTAGTTTGCGGTGACCACAGCATAATATTCAGCATCAAAGATATCAGCTGGAATGAGAATAAGGATATAAATGTAGCGTGGCCTCGTTGGTATAATCGAGCGATTAAAAAATCGGCGACTCAGGTTCGACGCGCGGAACGATGGATCACTCGTTTGCCGGATAGACTTTTTCTTGACACAGCATGCTCGCAACCGCTTCCAATTCCACTTGCTCCGCCAGAAACTCGGAAGATTTATGGAGTTATAGTAGCCTTAGGGGCGCATGAAGCATGCAGCAAGTTTTTCGGCGGCGATGCGGGCAGCTTTTTGATTGCTCCAAGGCTAGTCGGAGACGCACACGCCGACCCAGATGCTCCGGGATATTCACCATTTGCGATCGGCGATGTGGATCCCGAAGGTTCTTTTATCCATGTTGTGAATGACGTTACCATGGATGTCGTTTTGCGAGAACTTGATACGATTACTGATTTTACTGAGTATCTCGACCGTAAGACCGCTTTCGTCCGTTCAGGGCAGTTAGGCACGGCCGCCGGAGAGGAAGAATTGCTCGCTTACTATCTCACTCATTTAGATAGCGACAACAAACATGGATTCGTCCATCCCGACAACCGGCCGTGGCGGTCCAACGAGAACATCACCTTTGACCAGGGTTTTTACGCCAACATGATTAAAAACCCTCAGTACATTCGGAAAAAGGAGGCGGATCGTAATTCTTATACATGGGACCGGTTAATCGAGGTGTTCACCGATCACATGCTCGCTGGAACCACAATCGTTCCGGATGGTAGCCCGTTCGAAATTGCTAAGCACGAACTCGGAGTGCGCTATATGGCCCAGGAACCGCGTCTACTCAGACGCGTGCTCAGTCAGGGCATTCTTGGGCTGTTAGAAATCGCGCATAAGCAGGAACGAACTTTTCGCACGATAATTCCACCCCCAGAAAAACCGCGTAATGGTCTCGGCTACCTTTTCTTAACTTTAGCCCATCCTAAAAAAGCACTCGATGGTGGCTATGCGCAGTACAGACAAGCACGGGTGAATATGCTTTACGCATACTGTGATTCAGTTCTCTACAAATATCCGCATCTAAAGAGGATCATAGGCATTGCTACCGAGCCACCACCCGATCCGAATTATACAGGTGAGTTTTCCGAAGATATGATCATGTTAGAGGGGCCGTCAGAGTGGTCTCCGGAACATTTAGCCGAACTAGAACGACTTCGTACGCACTTCGATATCATGAGAGAAGACCGGATTCGCACCGGGTACTTCGCCGGAATCGAATATCCGGATGCACCAGCAGAAAAAAAAGATTCCAAGTAATGCACGGTCCTCAAATGTTCGATTCTTCTAAAGCGATCTGATAAATTCCAAAATAAACGCTCAGCGCTAGACGTTTAAAACTCACGATTATTTCACAGATCTACTTTTTAGCTCGATCAGCGAGCTTCGCTAGCAGGCTAACAAAAGAAATAAATTCCAGGGCCATTTCGGCGTCGTCTTTGATGATCTTATGAGCCCTTGGATTGCGGAGACCAGTTACCGCTCCAGAAAACATCATCATAAAACCTTTTTGCTCATTAAGGTCGGATTCATCAGCTAGGTTATTAAACTTCAGAATAGGATTTTTAGGATTAAAAACAAATTCCATTAAAGCAGGACCATCCTTGTCCTCCACCCCACTGTTCAACCTCACGAGTGCGTTAAGCGCTTTGACGGCATCCTCGATTGCATTCGCGTAATGGCCATCTCTAAATAACCGACCCGCAGCTCGCTCAATTGCTGTATGCAATTCTAATCCTTCGTACGCTTTAAGAGTCTTGCTCGAGGACGTTCGGCCAGCATCTTCAAGCTTTTCGAGGAATCCAGTTTTTATGGCCTCAAGCTGTGCTTTCGCTCTGGCTATTCCTCTTCGCAAACCCTCTCGAATTTCTTGAATGCGCGTACCGTGGTAAAAATTGATGGATGCGGTATCGAGGCGTTTGAAATTCACATATCTTATGTACTCGACGGTATCCGCCCCGAAAATATCAACGAGAAGTGTCTCGATTTTAGTTTCTAGTGCACCTATTTTCGGATCTCCTCGATCATTTACCGCTTCTACCTTAAACTCATCGAGCTCTGACATTCGACGATCGATCTTCGGTATCGCGGATTCCATTGCTTGATATGAGAGATTCGCTTCTCGTAATTCCGGTTGTTTTCTTCTGGTAGCCATAGTAAGCGGATTGTAGCAAAACAGAGAAAAAAGTTCGATTCTCGGAGGGGTTCAATTAGTCGAATAAAATCCTAAAAACAAAAAAGACTAATTCACTTGGTCTTTTTTGAAGTGAGAGAAGTAATGAGTAATACGGTCAGTCCTTTACTTTATAGTGTTTGAGCGGCAACAGTGGTCGATTTCTGGGCGACGTTTCTGGCGTCGGGTCAATTGATTCTTAAACTTGTCGTCCAGATTTCTCAACCGGAACGACTGGGACGGCCTCTCATCTGACGAATCTGTGCCGACTCACGGCTGCCCCAATGCCGATTAGTATTTAGCCAGAATTTCCGGTTCTAACCGGGTGAGCTGATCGGCAATTGCTTGCTGGTCGATCCGCTCGGCGATTTCCTCGTATCCGGCTTGTTTGACCATCGAGGAGAACCGAGTCTTGAGCTGCTCCAAAGTCCAGCGGACCGGGTCGTCGACGCCTTCGTCTTTCATGTTGTGAACCGAATGATCGCCGGAGGCGCCGACGTGATAGTGAGGATTGTTGTAGAAGCAGTCGAAGCGCAGAATTCTTTTTCCCTCGTCCTCCGGGCCGGTCGTCGTGATGTCGAAAGTCAGCCCTTCATCGCTGCCACCGAGGCCTTGCCGGTGTGCGACGGTCATGCGCATTCCCGCTTGCTCGATGACAATCGGATCGCTCTTCGTCGTCGACGATATTTGCTTATCCATCAATTGGCCCTCCTGTGAAGATAACTTCCATCCTGGCAGAAGTGTTTTCTACCTATCAAACCGAAGTGAGAGCGCCAAAATAAGATTACGAGCGCACACAGCGCGCCGGAGTTTAGCACTGTTTTTTCTTTTTTACTTGTCCATCCGGCCTAACTGCTCCGTTGCTTAGGAAACTGTTTTATAGAATTCAGATCCATAACCCAGTCGCGCGCGGAGCGGCACCAGCCTTGTGACTTTGGCCGTAGCTCGGCTCGCTGGCGCGCTGTGCCCACGCGGATATTGAATATTTGAGGGTCTTCTACAGCTGCCGAATAGATCGACGAGCCGCACTCGGGGCAGAACGCTTGAGCGCGCTTGGCGCCGCTTTCGGCGGTCTTTATGTAAATCTTTGGTTCTCCGCCGCGTAAGCTAAACGCGTCCTTTGCCGCGGGGACGCTCGTGCGAAAGGCGGACCCGGATAGGGTCTGACAATCCGTGCAATGGCATACCCCAACCTTATCGGCATCGATTTCCGCGACGTAGGTGATGTAGCCGCAATGGCACGCGCCGTCGATCTTCATAGATGGTCTCCTATATCTGTCAAAGATCACGCACCCAGGTTAGGCTTGAACATCGACTCTGACCGCCGGCTATTCAGGCCCATAGGCTAAAATTAGCTTGGCGAAAACGAAGAGAGCCGAATGCGGGGCTCCAGCCTGCTAAAGTTTAGTGGAAGTTCTCTTCCTCCTACTTTGACTCCAGTAACTGTTTAACTCGCTTCAAGATGGCGGGGTCCATTTCATACAAGCCGTTCACCATCTTTTCTATGCCCGGTCCATCGATCGGGTCGATCTCGAGCTTAGCCTTTTCTGCCTCAGCCAAAAACTGAGGATCTTTCAGGGTTTTGGTGAAGGCTTCCTGCAGTGCTCGCACGCGCTCTTGGGGCACTTCTGGCGGAAGAGAATAGAGCCTTTGCTTGCCGTAAAGGTCGCCGGCTATCCCGAGGAGTTTTTTCCCTTCCTCCGTTTTGGCGTACTCGACAGCGAGAGGGACACCCTTCAGCTCGGGATGAGGCTCGAGCGTCGTCTGGAGCACAACATGAACCTGTCGTGCCCGCAGCGCGTTGGCCCAAGTCACCTTCGCCGATTGCCAGCCAAAGGCGCAGGTACCATCGACTTCCCCTGATTCCGCTGCAGCCCTGATGTTGGCGGTACCTTTGTAGCCCTCGATGAGCTGCAGGGGAAAATCCGTGGCGGCGGCGAGGAGCTTGGTATCATCGGTTCCGCTGGTGCCGCGGCCAATCGCCCCCAGCTTGACCCGCGTTTTAGCCTTGCGCCACTCCTCTGCCGTCTTTATCCCGCTGCGGTCGGTCGTTATGCACACGAGGGAATCCGCCGTCGGCATACCGAGCCAGCCAAACTTGCGCCCCTCAAATTGCACCGCAGGGTTCCCCATTAGGTGCTGTAGAATAAGCGGGCCGGACCAGTGCCCGATGAACGTTCCATCGCGCGGAGCGCTGTTAAAGATGTAATTTGCCGCGATCAGCATGGCCGCTCCAGGCATATTTTGAACGACAGTGGAGGGTTTGCCCGGAACGTATTGAGCGAAGTGGCGCGCAATAAGCCTGGTGTACGTATCATAGCCGCCACCGGCGGAACCGCCGACGACGAACTGGATTGTTTTGCCCTTGTAGAACTCCTCGACCGACGCAGCAAGCGCCGGCGTGACCAGCCATACCGAGATAAAGATAGGGAGCAAAAATACGCCGAGTGTCTTGACCATGAGCCACCTCCTTGTAATTTGCCTGTCTGGCAGACGCTAAGTTGCCCGCGAGGTCATGTCAAGGGGTTTAGAGGAGATTGCCGGGAATATTCGGGGGTCGAACCTGAGTTGTCGAGTTATTTCCCGCTGTTCACTTGGCAGACGGGCTAGATTGGCAGAGAGCCCGCGGTGCGGGGCACTGAACCTTAATGATCGCCGTCTTGAACTTTGCTGTTGCTGGGTCTGTGAGGAGGCGGGATTTCGGAGGCCACGCCGGAGCGCCGATTCATCCGAGCTTCACGCATGCGAGTAAAAAGCGCAGCCAGCGCAACGACGCCAAGCAAACATCGCCGCCTCCGGTGTCCGTACCTTGCGCAACCAGGACGTCAGTGTCTTTTTTCTGCTTGACGTCAACCTAGAGTCGACTTATGGAGAGGTTGTTAAAAGTCCTTAAAAGTGCGCCATGCCTTTCAGCTACGTCCAATTCATGACCGACTTGATGGATCCCAAGTCGTATCCCCGCCAACCCATTTTTGCGCCGCCAAGGCTCGCGCCGTTACGAAAGCCGGTTTCTCAATCAACGATCGGCATCTTTACCAGTGCCGGCATTCAACTTCGCAGCGATAAGCCTATGGCTGAGACCAACGACCTGTCGTACCGGGTCATCGATCGCGGTATTCCTTATTCGCAACTAACCGTCGCGCATCAGACTCCGGTCCGAGTGTGGGCGCTTGAAGACCTAAACGTTGCTTTTCCGAGAGAACGGCTGGTGGATCTCGAAGCTGAAGGAACCATCGGCCGCTTGGCCACACAATCTGTTTCCATGGTGGGCTCCATCACGAAATTTACTGAATTGCTGCAAAAGATCGTACCTTCCATCAAGGAAGTGTTCGATGCCCAGGATGTCGATTTGGTTTTTTTATTTCCTTTTTGACCCGCTTGTCATCGGTCCGTTGGACTGATCGCCAGGGCTCTTGAGGCCAGAGGATTACCCACCTTATGCATGAGCACCCTGTGGGAAGCCAGCATGGCGTTTAAGCCTCCCCGCACTGCCTTTCTCGATTTTCCTCTCGGCTGCCCGGCCGGGAAACCCAACGAGCCTGAATTGCAGCGCAACATACTGCGCGCAGCTTTAGCAGCAACGCCTCTCTTTGCTGAGCCCTGGACGATAGTTCAACTTCCTTTTCAATGGTCTCAGGATGGTAGCCGCGATTGGGAAGAGAGCGTCAGGGAACTTTACCGTAAGGGTCTGGCAACTGTCACTTCGCATGTGGCCGATCATCAGACGCTGGGCGAGTCGTTGTTAGATCAGGAGAAAGAGTTCGCGATTCGATGTAACTGCTAAAAACGCCCGGCTTAAATAGCAGGTGCATGGAAGCTCATGTAGGAATCCTCCTGCTTCGCAGCAGCGTATTTAGGGCCATGGTTATGGCGTTAAGTCAGGAGTTGATCAGTATTGGCGGCGATTATTTCGACTCGATCTCAAGAACAGAACCGGGGCCAACAAAGCGCCGGTAGCTCATCCTGACCCCGAAACATTCTGCCAGAGCGAAAATCCCAGAGCGGACCCGGTTCACCCTGAGGTTTCCCGACGGTACCAAGGGAGGATGAGTTTCTCAGCCAGAATCACCATGCCGTAAAGCGCCAATGACATCAGAACCAGGTAGAGGAGCGCGGTGAAGGCCATAGGGGTGTTGAAATAGTTGTTGGCCGAGAGAATCAGGTAACCCAGCCCGGCCCTTCCCGAGATGAACTCTCCGACGATCGCTCCAATGACGGCCAAGGAGATCGCGATCTTGCATCCGGCAAAAAGGTAGGGGAGGGAATGAGGCAGGCGGATTTTCCAGAACAAGACCCAGCGACTCCTGGACATGGACCTAACCAGTTCGAGCAATTCTCCGTCCATGTCGGTGAGCCCCATGATTGTGTTAAGCACGATGGGAAACAGTGCGGTGAGAAAGGCATTGGCGATCTTCGACTCAATGCCGACGCCGATCCACACGACAAAGAGGGGAGCAATAGCGACTTTCGGGAAAGAGTTAAACATGATCAAGGTCGGGTAGAGGGTGTCACGCAGAAGCGGGAAATGGACGATCCCGATTGCGCAAACAACGCCGACACCCAGAGCGAGAACAAAGCCCAGCACGGTCGCCTCGAGCGTCACCAAAGTGTGATAGAGCATGACCGAATTCTTGTCGACGATGACATCGAGGATTTGAGAGGGTGCGGGAACAAGCCAGTCCGGCACATGGAGCAACTTGATCAGGCCTTCCCAGAGGAGGATCGCCGCGACATAGAAGATCGTTATGCGCAGGACTCTTCTGGTTTGAAGTGTCTCAGGCATCGGCGGCTTCCTCCCACAGGCACCGCCGGATCCGGCTGCTAATATGGATGAACTCGGCGGTGTCTTTGGCAAAGATCTGACGCGGTCGTGGAAGATCGACAGTAAACACGTCCAGAATTCTTCCAGGACGGGAAGACATCACGAGCACCCTGTCAGAAAGCATCACGGCTTCGTCGACGTCATGGGTCACAAACAACACCGTGCTCTTCCACTCTTCCCAGAGTCGGAGTAGCTCAAAGCCCATTTTTTGCCGGGTGAGCGTGTCGAGAGCGCCGAAAGGCTCGTCCATCAAGAGGAGCGAAGGCTCCGCCACGAGCGCACGGCAGAGGGCGACCCGTTGTTGCATGCCGCCGGAAAGCTCAAAGGGATACTTCCTGAGGAAATCCGCCAGGCCCGCGGTGCCGAGCAGTTTGCGTGCTTTCTCCTCATATTCTTTCCGATCGAGCCTATAAATCTCAACTGGCAGCAACACGTTTTCCAGCACCCGGCGCCACTCCAAAAGCAGCGGCTTTTGGAACATAATGCCAATGTCGCTGCGCGGCCCGTCCAGATCCTGACCTTCGATAAAGATTGTCCCGCTCGTCTTGGAAACAAGGCCGGCGAGAATTTTGAGCAAGGTGGATTTGCCGCAGCCGCTTTGGCCGACAATCGAGACGAATTCTTCGCGACCTACGGTGAAGGAGACCTCGCTCAGCGCATTGACTTCCGTCCCATCCGTCGACCGGTACACCTTGCAAAGCCGCTCGACGCGGATCGACTCGGCCATGCTAGGGTAATTTGGTCAGTTCCGCTGCAAGCGCGGGGGGCACCGTGAGCGGTTTCTTGTGTATGAATTGGTTTGTGTACGCATCCTTTGGCGGACGGAACTTCATCAGATCGGACATGAGCTTGATCTGGAAGGCCATCCGGTCGTCTTCCATGTATCCCAATCCTTTCTCGTTCGAAGCTTTCGTCATGATGGCGTCAATAGCGAAAAGGAGCGACAGGCGGGCAGATTCCCGGTCCAGTTCAGGGTTGGCCTTGAGCGTAATATCCAGGGCTTCCTCGAGATGCTCAATCGCATAAGCATAGCCATCCATAGTGGCACCGACAAAATTAGCGACCGTTTTCGGTTCCCGCTTAAGCAGGTCGTTGTGGGTAACGAGACCGTTGCCGTAGACCTTCCAACCATAGTCTTCCCAACGAATGAAATTGAGCTTTTTGCCTTCCTTTCGGGCGCGCAGTATCAACGGTTCATCAAAGCCAGGCCGAAAACCCGGGACCCAGTCGACTTGGCCGCTGAAAAATACGGCAGGCTTGGCGGCGGCCTCCACCGGGATATGGGTCGTTTTGTTGATGTCGATTCCCGCCAGCTTGGCAAAGGCGGGCCATGTAACCATAATGGCCGCTCCGGAGGCCTCGGCAAAGGTTTTCCCCTCCACGTCTTTGGGCTTGCGGATTCCTTTTTCTGCAAATGACAGGATGCTCTCCGGAGCCTTGCCGATGATGACCCCGACAACGCTCAAAGGAACTTCTTTACCGCGCGAGATGATGGCCGTCGGCAGATTCACTTCACCGAACTGAGCCGTTCCAGTTGCGACCACTTTGGCCGTGTCGCCGCTACCGAAGCCGCGGTTAATGGTCACGTCCAGGCCCTTAGAGCTGTAGAACCCCTTTTCTTTGGCGACGAAAAAGCCTGCATGGAGCCCGCTAACGACCCAGGCTAGCTGAACTGAGACTTTTTTGCTCTGGGCTTCAGAGTTGGATGGAAAGCCCACTGAGACAACGACTGTGCAAATCGCAATCAGCGTCGCACACAAGACTTTTTTCACGACGACCTCCTTGTTTTCGACTTCGCTTTTGTCGCCAACTGATAGCGCTCTTTTAAGCGCAAGCTATCACCGTGATTACATTCAAGTCAAAGAAAACTGAGCACCGTCGTCTTCTTTCCGCATCGTCCCCGCTTGACCCGTCCCGTAAGTTCGACTACAAGCCGAAGATTATGGCTGACGATATATTAATAGATTGTGGCGGGGATTATGCAAATGCCGTGGTGCGTTCCGCAGTGGAGGACTATCTGCCGCCTGACGTGCTCAGTGCTTTCAGTGGCCGGCTTGCATTCGTATCGGCTACTTCTACGGACGGGGTTCGACTGACGAAGAGCTTCCGCAAGGACCGTGAGATCATCGTTCTGTCGGAGCGCATCATACCAGCGAAGTTCGGCGATGAGGAATTCCACCCCGGTTATCGGTACTTCATCTTCGTCGTTCTCCATGAGGTAGCGCACGCTTGCAGGGACCACCTATCGCCTTCATTGGACGGGCTGACGGCGGCGGAGGCCGAGGCTCAGGAGCGTGAGACCGACGAGCTCGCGTTGAAGTGGTTCAACGAACACGCGTCAACCACTTTGTTCCAGCCGCCTCTAACGGTCGCCGAAGTTGAGGAACTCAGGGAGAAGGCGAGAGCGCGCCGAGTCAGCAATTGAGGGGAAGAAGTGTTACGCTGTCGTATCGCATTACTGTTGAAGTTGGCTCGTTAACGATCACGTCCCAGCGTTCCAATGCTCCAAAAAGGCCGTTCAACAGTTCAAACGTTCAATGGTTCAACGCTCGACGAATTCAAGCAATTCAAACCGCTCGACAGTTCAAACCGTTACAATGGTTCCATCGATCGTTCGAGCCGCCGATTACCTGTTTCCCGTTAATCTTGCAACTCCGGATAGTGACGAAATATGCCTTGCTCGTTGAAGGGCAGTCGCCGCGATGAGGATAAGTATGCGGCGATTCAGGGACACGCCAAGACGCGATCATGTAAACTTATCAGGCGCGGATACGGCTACACGCCTGAGCGCCTGAGCAAGCGCCTGAGGGTCAGGTCTTGTTTCTGCGTCTCGTAGATGAATTTGTCGTGGTCAGACAACGATGAAAGCGGAATAAAAGCAACCAACGGAAAAAGCCGTGATCGCGATGGGGTAGGACGTGCTCGTACTCGGGAAATCACCGTGACAGAGAGGGGATCCTGGAGCGCGCCGGTGACCATACTTCCACGTTTCGAGAATTCCCGAAATGTCGAAATGAAGGATTAGAAGAGTCGCTGGAAGAACGCACGATTTTGTCGAACGCTTTGAGGAGATTGCTGGTGTCCACGGCGGTCCGCGCGTGAACCGGTCCGCTTTAACCCGTTGCTTGCCGGCGGCTTGGAGGGGAAGGCAGGCTTGTATGCGTGAATAAGTATTCAGGATCTCTCTACGGGCTCGTCCATTCATCTATGCAAGCCTGATAAACCCGCTGATAAACCCGTCGGCGAGTTATTCGTCCAATCGGACTTGACGTCTGTTCACGTGGGCCTGGGATCTGCAGCGGCCTTGCTGCTCGTCACTTCGAAACCTTCACCGCGATGCCCGGCGACAATGGGCTTTCGCCGACGTTAAAAGCCGTGCCTAGTTGCGACATCTCGTAGGTTGACACTTTCTCTTTCGAGATTCCGTCTTTCTTGCTCGCTTCCAAGATATCGGCTGTGGGTGGTTTGATCAGATATTTGACATTGCTCCCGTCCTTCAGAGTGATCGAAAGAACCGTCTCTTTCCCCTCTTCAGTCGGTAAAGTTTGAACCGTGGCGATCTCTGTGCTTACGCTGGTTTTATTTACGGTATACATGTACAGCCAGATGAAGGAACCGATAATGGCGGCCATTAGCAGCCAGGCATACTGGCCGACCCTTGCCTGCCTTTTCACAGCTTGCTTTCTCTGTACATCGAAGAAACGGCGGTAAGCATCTACTTCCGCGGCGTTTCTCTTTGCAGGATCTTGTTCCGATGATGTTGGCGGCTGATCGAATGAAAGCCCGGTGCTATTCAGCACCATGCCGACGATCACTAAGACTATGGGCACGGCAACTATAAACATAGGGTTCATACTAACGACCTCCTTTTAGCTGGCTTAGGGCGCAGTTCGGGCAGTTAGACGGCCATGTAAGAAGCTTAACTCCCGCAGGTGGCGGGCTCAAGTTGTGACTTTTTTCTTGGCTAGGGACTCATGGACCAATTGGTTGCTGATCAGTCGGTCAGATAGCTACTTGAACATCAAAAAGCAATTCACCGCCTGTCCGTGAACTGTCCGCTTGTTTGCTCAAGCCCTGTTCTTTTTGATTGTAATTCTCTGAATTCTTGAACATAACGCCTTTTTTTAAAAGGTTTACCAGCTTTTGGACTCCGCTCCGCTACGCCCGGGCACGCTCTCGACCACACTCATGCTACTTTGATTTAAGAATCGTACAACCGAAACGCTCTATTCACTCATTCAAGCCTGACCCTCCGATTTCCCCAAACGCTTTTTGCCCGGTCTGTTTCGCGCTCTTTGCCAACGCGCTTTTCGCTCTCACGTTTCTCGGCGCGATAAGCATGTGCCATAATCCCCGGTCGCGGGAACCCGTCGACGGTTTCAAGGTTTGTCAAAAGAATGGAGAACCACAATGAACCGACTGCTATCAGCTTTGGCCTTGGCACTTTCGCTAGTCCACCTGCCGGCTTTGGCACAACAGAGTCCAACGGATGGAGCGAACCTAGCGCCTACGGATCTCAACCGGGTCAAGGTGGGACAGCCGGCGCCCGACTTTACGTTGGAAGACTCAGCTGGCAAGAACATCACGCTTTCGGACTATCGCGGCAAAAAGAATGTCGTTTTGGTCTTTTACCGCGGCCACTGGTGACCGTTTTGCGTCGTGCAGCTCGGTGAGCTGCAAAACTTATTGAACCGACAAGACCGCGAGAAGGCTCAAATTCTTGCGGTCAGCATCGACAGTCATGAGGACTCTAGAAAATTGCGCCAGAAGCTCAACGCCGCGGAAAAGCTCGGGCAAAGCTTTCCTATGCTTCAAGACACGAACCACAAAGTCATCGATCGTTACGGAATTCTCAATCCCGACGGCAAGGGCTGGCCTCACCCGGCCACTTATTTGATCGATAAGCAGGGAGTGGTGCGCTGGAAATTTATTGAGACTAACTACACAGTGCGCCCATCGAACCAACAGATCCTGCAAGAGATAAGAAAGCTTAAGTAAACGAACGGCGGCCGACTAACAACAGTCCTACATGCTCCGGTAGCCTCGGCCGCCGACCGAAGTATCGAAGGATTACACGATGAACGAGAAACCCAACTCCGGCAAATCAAGGGTGACTTTCGGCATCAGAGTACCCAACTCCGGGCCGCTAGCGACGGCGGAGTCGATGGTCGAAGTCGCCCAGGAGGCCGAGGCGCTCGGTTACGATTCCGTCTGGGTCCATGATCATCTCACCTGGTCCGACGAGATCCACCGCACCCACATCTCCTCGGGCGCGGATCACTCCGACACGGGCAACCAAAGCCCGGACTTTTACGAAGCGATGACATCGCTTTCCTATCTCGCCGGACAGGTTCGCTCGCTACGGCTCGGCATCGCTTGCGTCGTCGTGCCCTGCCGCAATCCATTGCTCGCCGCCAAGCAACTCGCGACTCTTGATGTGCTCTGCAAGGGCCGGCTCGACATCGGCGTCGGCATCGGCTCGCCGTCGACGATCAAGTCGCGCGAATATGAAGTGCTCGGGGTCAATCGCAAACAGCGCGGCAAGATCGCCGACGATCACCTCCGTGCGATAAAGACTATCTGGACAACGCACCCTTCCACGTATGAAGGACCTTTCGTCAGCTTCAAGGACGCTGAGATTTGTCCGAAGCCCTATCAGAAACCTCATCCGCCGCTGTGGGTCGGCGGATGGACCGAGGCCGCCATGAAGCGCACCGCCGCCCTCGGCGACGGCTGGCTGCCGGCATGGCTGCTGCCGCAAGACATCGGCAAGCGCTTTCGCGAAGTTAAGGAAATGGCCGGGCGGCTCGGCCGCGACCCCGACAAGCTTCATCTCGGCATCGAAGTTTATGGCTGTATCGACGAAGACCCGGCAAAAGCCAGGCGTGACGGCTTTGGCACACTGGCGATCGGCCAAAGCACCTTCGAAAGATTCATGAGCGTCGAACAATTGGCGGAAGTGAGTCTGATCGGCTCGCCGGAAGAAATCCGCCGCCGCGTTAAAGCCTACAGTGACGCCGGCGTGTCGCACTTTGAAATCAAGTTCATCTATCCCTCGCTCGAGCGCCACTCGCAAATGCTGCGACTCTTTGCGCGCGAGGTCCTGGCCGCGTTCGGTTAGGCTCACCCACAGTCCCCGCAGAGATCCGCGGCAACGCGCCGGAATGGTTTAAACTCGATTTGAGGCCCAAGGTTTGAGAGTTATCCGATTTCGGCATCACGCCGACGGATCTCGACAAGACCTATCTAGTGCCGCCTGGCGTGCCCGCCGAGCGCGTAAGAATTCTGCGCGAAGCGTTCGAGAAAACTCTTGCCGAGCCGGAGGTGAAAGATTTTCTCAAAAAGCGCGGTGCCGTCAGTCCGGCCGTTCGCGGCGAAGTTATGCAAAACGAAGTGGTGCCCCGGCTGCTGGGCGTGAAAGAGATGACCGTCACCAGGGTCAAGGCGTGGTTTGGAAGGTGACGCTCGATAAAATGAATTTGTGCTAAACATTCGAGTATGCCGAGGGCGAAATTTAGGTGTCTTAAAAATGCATTCCATGTCTTGACTTGGATATTTTTCCGGCATCTAATGCGATTCGCGCATTAACCAGGGAGACCTTCGACTTAAGATTTTGAGCGTGGAAACATCGCGATCGTTCGCGATGTCATCGCAGGCTGAAAAAGCCGTATTACGGCGCAAGTTACGATTCGAACTGGAGCTGATTAATGTGGAAGCGGCTCTAATCGCCTTCCAAAACATAGCCACGCTGGAGCGCATGATGTTTCTCTTCGGCGGGGTTCTCATGGGACTCGCGCTCGGCGCTTTGCCCGATGCCCGGTCTGGTCGGGCTCGCTATTCTCCTGCCCCTTATTTTCGACATGGACCTGTACGCGGCGTTCGCGGTCATGATCTGCCGTGCCGCTTTTTGTTTTTATTTATCTCAGCCGCGGGAAAGGCTGTGGATCTCTTCTACCTATGCGATCGGCATACTCGGGCTGATCGTCGGTGTATTCCATGTGATTCTCAGCGCGCCCTGGTCCGAAGGAGTGTTCCCGCAGGCGGAGCAGCTGATCCCGCGGGGGTGGAATCGTTTATGTGACCGCGAGAGAACTTTCGATGACGACAGATTTTTCACAAGGGGGTGCTCTGATGATATTGAGATCGGCGCGGAAGATTTTTCGGTTTTTCATAGGCGCGGCCGTTACCGCTTCGGCGTGTGCAGGCATGGGTACTGCCGCGATTGCCGCGGAGGAGCCCTACTACAAGGGCAAGACGATCCGTTTTATCGTCGGCTTTAGTCCCGGCGGCGGTCACGATCTTTACACCCGGCTAATCGCCAAACAGATCGGCAAGTATATTCCCGGCAATCCTAATGTTTTGGTGCAGAACATGCCCGGAGGCGGCAGCCTGATCGCCGCCAACTATATCTACAAAATCGCCAAGCCCGACGGGCTTACAATCGGCAAATGGGCGTCTGGTCTCATCCGACAGCAGTTTATGGGACGTAAAGACATCGAGTTCGATTCGCGCGAATTCGGTTGGGTCGGAGCGCCCGGTCAGGACCATCTGGTGTGCACGATTACGAAGGCGAGCGGCTTCAACAGCTGGCGCGATGTCATGGCGAGCCCTCCGGGAAAACCCCTCATCATCGGTGGTATAGCGCCGGGCACTTCTCTCAGCGACGATCCAAGACTCCTTCACGGTGCGTTAGGCTTTCCCATGACCCTGGTGGAGGGCTACAAAGGCAGCTCCGATGTGCGCCGCGCAGCCGAGCAGGGAGAGGTTCACGGCGGTTGCTGGGGATGGGATTCGGTCAGGGTCACCTGGAAGGACGCCCTCGAGTCGAAAACGGCTCAAGTCCTCGTGCAAGTCATGCCGCAAAAGCACAAGGAACTTGCCGACGTGCCAACCGCCTTTGAATTCGCCAAGACCGACGAAGCGCGCCAGTTGCTTGAAATCTCCGCGAACGGCGGGCGGCTGTTGCGAAACTACGCGATGGCGCCGGGCACGCCAAAAGAGCTGCTCGAGACGGTGCGCAAAGCTTTCAGCGCCACGATGAAAGATTCCGAGTTCGTCGCTGCCGCGGAAAAGGTTCGGCTCGAGGTTGACCCGCTTAACGGTGAGCAGGTTGAGAAATTGGTTAACGATTTGTTCAAGACCCCGCCGTCTATTGTCGAAAAGCTGAAGGGCATTCTGTTGCCTAAATGATCGGCCGTGCGGGTCTGAGGATCTTACAGCTAGACGTCGCCCGTCATCGCTCTTGAAAATCTGCTCGTGCAGGCTGCCTGTTTAGATCGTCTTGGATTCGCTCAAGAGCCGCCCGTAACCGGGTATGGGAGTTGCCATATTCATCAGCCGCAGCGCCTCCCAAACCCACGCCTGCGTGTTGCTCACCACCGGCTTGCCATGATCTTTTTCGATGCGGTCGATGACGGAGACGATGCGCCACTTGTTGCACGGCATGTAGATGCCGTCCACGTCCGGATATTCGCGCAACAATGACGCGGCCAAATCATAGCCGCTCCCCGGCGGCAACTCCCAGATCACGTCGGCATTGGGACAGCCGAGGCCGTGAAACGCGACGACGTCGATGCCGTAGTGGGCGAGAAATTTTACCAGGCGCTCATCTTGATCTTCAGGAAACGGCGAAGCCATGACGATGCGCTTGAGCCCAAGGGCCCGGCAGCCGCGCACCACCGCGGTCAGCACCGTGGAAGCGGGAACGGCAGTGATGGTTTTGACCAGATCGAGAATGTCCAGGTCCGAGCCCGGACCTTTGTAAGAAAGAAACAACTCTCCCGTAATCATGAGAAAATCCAGCGGATGGCGCGCCAGATCGCGCACTAGATCGGCGAACATCAACTCGGCTCGATGAAACTCGTCGTCCGTATATTTTCCGACTTTCAACGTCCGCCCCTCGATGCGTATCCCCGGCGGGAAGACTTTGTAAACATCTTCTAAAGTATCCTCGGTGAGATTGGGCGAAATGAGTCCGATGAGCTTCATCATGATCTCCGATCCGTTTATTTGACGCCCGGCTAAACTAGAGCAACAGCACCGCAAGAAGCAAGGAGATAAATGTTGTAACCTCGGCGGCTTACAATTCCGCGGCCGCGTCTTGGGTGATGAACCAGGTAGGTTTTCCTTTGATAGGCTGGACTCTAGCAGCGGGAAGATCGGAGGAGCCGCTGAAAACTTCCTTCACAGCTTCGGCTTTGCTGGCGCCGGTCACCAGGAACCAGACCGCGGCGCCCTGATTCAACACGGGCAATGTCAAAGTCAAGCGATGGGCTTTCAGTGGGTGTGCGACAAATTTATGGGTAGGAATTGACTGGTCCTTTTTTTGGGCCTA
>JBBDNJ010000267.1:0-4571 GCA_040877705.1 Binatia bacterium
AAAGGAAGTCAGGGTCGCCGCCTAATCCCTTTACCCACTATTTGACAACGGCTCCGCAGCTCCTCGACAATGCTCAACCCGTCCAGCCGGGGAAGCATAAGATCCATGATAATCGCATCATAGGTTGCGGCGAGAGCCAGATCGAGCCCGCTTGCGCCGTCCTCCGCGCGGTCAACGACAAACCCCGCCTCTTTCAAGCCCCTGGTCACGAAAGAGCCAATCTTCTTATCATCTTCAACGACCAGGATTCTCATTCGATTACCAGCGCTAAAGTGTTATCTTCATAGTTACGCTCACAGTAAGGCGAACTCAACTCAGCGTGCCCATCGTCTTACTCGCGAAGCTGTCGGTAGTTGTAAGGTAACACATCTTTTCCACGGATAACCTTTCAAAAATGTAATGCCGGTGAAAGGCAATGGCAACATTTTGAGTTTAGACTTCCCGGCAAACATTGGCGCTGTCGGACAGGAAAAAGAATGAAATTACTGATCAGAGTATTTATTAGTTTAGGCATGTTAGGCTTGGTACTGCGCTTGATCGACATGACTGAGCTAAAACAGAGCATCTTAAGCATTCCACTGCCGACCCTGGTTGTGGTGGTGGTTATCTTTTTTTTCGGCCAACTGCTGAGTTCCTGCAAATGGTGGCTCTTGGCGCGCTCCGGAGGCATCGAGGTGCCCTGGCTGCTGGCCGTTAAAGCGTATTTCCTCGGCATGTTCGTCAACTGTTTTGGCCTCGGCACGGTAGGCGGAGATTTGGCGCGCGCTCTCGTGCTCGGCAGCGGGTCAAAACAGAAAGCCACGGCGTTGGCGTCGGTGTTTGCCGACCGCGTCCACGGCCTGACCGTTCTGGCCACGATCGGTGTGGTGTCGATGGCGTTTTTCGGCCGCCAGCATATCGGCAGCGAATATCTTGTGCTGCTCCCCGTTGGCATTATCGCCATCGTCATGGGCTGGTATTTCGGACCCGGTATAGCCCTTGCGGTGCTGCCCAAAAGAGGCGCGCTGCACCAAAAGATGCAAGAAATCGCCCGGGTCTTCCCGCGCAATCTAGCTACCATTGGTTATATTTCGCTGATCTCGCTGGTATTTCATCTGCTGCAAATATTTCTCCACCAAGTGATGGCTGCCGGCTTTGGGATTCAGATCCCCTGGCACGTGTTGTTAGTCACCATCCCGGTGATCAATATCCTGAGTTCTTTGCCGATCAGTTGGAATGGTCTGGGCGTGCGTGAAAATGGTTACGTTTTCTTTCTGGCGCCGCTGTTTCTTTCTCGTGAACAGGCCATCGCATTCGGCGCTATGTGGCTCTTGGCCATGGCCATTTCAAGCGCGATCGGCGGCTTGGTGTTAGTCCTTTCCAAAGATCTTGCTTGGAGAGCGAAAGAGCGGACAAGTAACGAAGCGCCATCCGGTTTTCAACCACAAGCCCAACGGCAATCGGGCCGCCACGCCGATCTGACCGAGTAAATTGCTCAGTTAGCCATGCTCGCTTGCCGCGGCGTAACGCTCGAGCACATGTCGCGTCATGCCCTGAGCAAGCTCATGCTCGCCCAAAAATACCTTGCCGGCATTTTCTTGTTCAAGGAGCACGGCCTCTTCTTCGCTGTGGGTGCGCACGACGGTTTCGATACGCGGGTTGACCGTGCGCGCGGTCTCGATCATTTTGCGCACATTGAGCGTATCCGGGGTGGCGATCACCAGCATGCGTGCGCGGTGGACATGCGCCTGAATGAGAACGGCAGGCTCGGAGGCATCGCCGGACACTGCCGGTATGCCGCTCTTGCGCAACTGTTCGACAATCTCACGATTCTCCTCGGCCACGACAAAGGATATGCCGTTCGCGGTCAGCGCTTCACCGATGCGCCGGCCGACGCGGCCGTAGCCCACCACCACGACGTGTCCCGTCAAGCGTTTCAAATCGGTGGTCATCGGCAATGCCGCGAGCGGATCGTCGGGTCGTTCCAAAGCCTGAGCGAGTTTCGAGCGGGAGCGAATCCAGGCTTGAGCGGGTTCGATGGCCTGGAATATCAGAGGATTGAGAGCGATCGAGATGATCGCGCCCACCAGAATGAGGCTTTGGCCTTCTGCCGGAAGCAGCCCCAGGGAAACCCCGAGCCCGGCCAGGATGAACGAGAACTCGCCGATCTGTGCCAGGCTCGCCGATACGGTAAGCGCCGTGTTGAGCGGATAGCGGAATAAAAGGACGAGAAAGAAAGCGGCCAGCGACTTGCCGAAGACGATGATCGCTACAACCACGAACACATGGAGCGGCTCGCTAATCAGCACGCCCGGATCGAACAGCATGCCGACCGATACGAAGAAGAGAACCGAAAACGCATCTCTCAGCGGCAAAGATTCTTCGGCCGCACGGTAGCTGAGTGGGGATTCTCGCATCACCATGCCGGCAAAAAATGCGCCGAGCGCGAAGGAGACACCGAACAGAGCGGCGGAACCGTAGGCGATGCCGACGGCGGCCGCAACGACACACAAAGTGAAAAGCTCCCGGGAACCGGTGCGAGCAATCTGCCAGAGCAACCACGGAAAGAGGCGCCGGCCGACAACCAGCATGAGTACGAGAAAGACCGACACCTGGGCCAACGTGAGCGCGAGCGTTGTCAGTAAACTCCGACCTTCTACTTGTTCAGTAACAAAACTTACATTACCGCCGAGCCATACCGAAAGCGGCGGCAGCAATACCAGCACCAGGACCATCGCGAGATCCTCGACGACAAGCCAGCCGACGGCGATGCGGCCATTGACGGAGTCTAAAACACCGTGACTCTCCAACGCTCTCAACAGGACAACCGTGCTCGCCACGGAGAGCGCAAGGCCGAATACCATGCCGGCGGCAAGGCTCCAACCCCAAAAGACGGCGACCGACGTTCCCAGCACGGTGGCAACCGCGATTTGAACGATTGCGCCGGGCAGGGCAATCCGGCGCACAGCCAGCAAGTCCTCCAGTGAGAAGTGCAGCCCGACTCCGAACATCAACAGCATCACGCCGATTTCCGCGAGTTGGCTCGACAACTCAATGTCGGCGACGAAGCCCGGCGTGGCGGGGCCGATGATGATGCCGGCAATCAGATAACCGACCAGTGCCGGCAATTTAAGACGTGCCGCGATAAAACCCATCACCAGCGCCAGTCCCAAGCCGGCGGCGATTGTGGTGATCAAAGGAACGCTGTGAGGCACGTCTTTTTTCTCCTCTTATGACCCGGTCGCGATGATATCCGGACTTGTTCGAGTAGATCTCAGGATCACCATCGATGCGTCCTGAAGGACCGGAATCAAACTTCCCTCATGCGGGAACAACAGTGTTTAATTGGCAGACAACGCGGTTGCGCGATCAGCTCGAGTGTCCGAGTAGACAGCGGCCGACTGCTGATTGATTTTATACGCGGTCGAACGACACAGAAACGAAACTACAATGGTTTTATCAGGCTCGCAACTTCGCCCATGGGAAAATGATTGACGTCCGTACCGAGAGCGGAACTTAAACCCCGCATAAATTCCAGTGTTTAAGAGGTTGAATCCGTTCAACATCGGCTTTCCCTTTCTTCGACCAGGATACCGGCAGTTCTCCTTCTACCATTGCGTATTTTGTCTGCTTTGCTTTCTTACCCGATCGATTTCGGTTATCGTGCAAACATTTTAACAAAAACCTCTAGCGCTTCGTTGCACCCATTCATTTTGGAGATCGCGTTCGATGGCTCGTAAGTGGTGGCTCGTCATTGTCGGTTGTATCACTCATGCGGTGAACACCGGCTTTAGTTATTTCGGCATGAGCGCCTACTTTCCATCTTTCGAGCGCGAGTTCGGTTGGAGTCGAACGGCGATTTCCGGTGCTTTCTCCCTGGCGCGAATTGAATCCGGCATCCTGGGCCCCATCGAAGGTTACTTGACGGACCGGGTTGGGCCACAGAGAATGATTTTCATCGGACTCTTCCTCTGTGCTCTGGGTTTCTTCGCGTTGGCGTTCGTGGATTCCCTGCCGATGCTTTACATGGTGATCGTGCTCGGCATCGTTCTCGGTTCAAGCTTGGGCTACAACATGCCCATCAGCGTTTTGATCGCCAAGGTCTTCCGCGAGAGAAGAAGTTTGGCTTTTGGCATCTTTCGCATGGGCCCGGGGATTTCCGGCCCCATGGTGCCGCTGGTGGGATGGATGATCGGCGTGTGGGGATGGCGAACCGCGGCGGTGATATCGGGTTGTATCCTGCTGGCTGTGGGATTTCCCCTCGCCTGCGTGATCAAGCAAATCTACACCAAAGAAGAAGCGGCGATCGAAACGGTGGAAATGTCGGCGGTGAATCAAAAGGATTCTCCGCGCCCTTCTCCCGAGCCGCAGTTCACTCTCAAGGAGGCATTGCGGCACAAATCCTTTTGGTTGCTTTCTGTCGCCATGGCGTTGCGGCACATGGTGACCGAAGGAGTTTCGGTGCATTTCGTGATTTTGCTCGTGGACCGCGGCTGGAGCACCGAAACGGCCAGCGTGCTGCTCGGCATCTCCGCCTTGATCGGCGCGCCGGCGCGCCTCCCCCATCACCGCCCGGCGCACCGACGCATGGC
>JBBDNJ010000267.1:4581-13013 GCA_040877705.1 Binatia bacterium
GGCGCGCCGGCGCGCCTCGGCATGGGCTGGCTGGGAGATTTGCTCGATAAGAGAAAGCTCGTGATGGGACTTCTACTGGCGCTGAGTTTTTCGGTTTTTCTTATGGGCTATACGGCCCATGCGGCTATTTTTACGACCTGCATGATCATCTATTCGCTCGCCTACGGCGGGCTGGCATCGCTGCAGGAGCCGATTCGCGCCGACTATTTTGGCACGCGGGCTTTTGCGACCATTCAAGGCATGAGCCGTTCCGTCACCACTGCCGGCACGTTCCTGGGCCCCATCATCGCCGGGTTTTGTTACGATCTTACGAAGAGCTACACAATTGCCTTCGGCATTTTCGCCGCCGTCAGTCTGCTGGCGACGTTGTTTATGTTTCTTGCGAAACCTCCGCAGCCAACCTGCGGTCCCACTGGTTAATGCCGGCATAGCCTAAGAACGTGGGTTCGTGCTCATGTGCTTTCTATCCGGCGCGTGTTTCGCCGAATTACATCTTGACAACGGGGTCGGTGTCCAATAGTGCAATACGCGTAGATGCGAAAGGTGGTAAGTCCGATATGAGGAAGAATCGCTTTCCGGTGATCGATGGCGACGGTCATATCACCGAACGCAGCAAAGAGATTCTCGAGTTCCTGGGCGGCAACTATCGCGGAACCAGCAAAGACGAGAGTTGGGCTGATACATTTTCACCTTTTCCTTCTCTGGACGGTTGGGCGCGACTCTCGGGCATGAGCTCGCCGGGACTGCGCGATTACCCGGATTGCGACACATGGATTTCTTTCCTCGATGAATGCGGCATACAAACCACGGTGGTATACCCCACTGCCGCGTTGGCCTTCGGTTTGATCCAAGACCCCGCCTGGGCGGTGGACATCGCGCGCGCCTACAATTCCTGGCTGCACGCGACTTACACAAAGCGAACGCCGCGTATTCTCGGTGCCGCCCTTATTCCCGTGCATGATGTCCCAGCAGCCGTCAAAGAAATGCGGCGCGCAAAAGAAGAACTGGGCATGCCCGGCGCGATCCTGCCTTCGGTAACCAATCTGCGCAAAGGCTATGGCCATGAGAGTTTTTTTCCGATCTATGAAGAGGCTTGCCGCCTCGACATGCCGCTGGCCGTTCACGGCGCGCCGAGCCGCGGATTGGGATTCGATTACCTCGATACCTTTGTCGAGGTTCATGCTCTCGAACATCCCTTGCCGCTGATGATCCAGCTCACCAACATGGTGTTTCAAGGCGTGTTCGAGCTTTATCCCGATCTCAGAGTAGCATACCTGGAGGCTGGCTCCGGTTGGATCCCATTCATGATGGACCGGCTCGACGAAGATTTCGAAAGACGCGGCAAAAAATGGGCGCCGCGGCTGAAAAGACTCCCCAGCGACTACATTAGAAGCGGTTCGGTGTACGTTTCTTTGGAGTCGCAGGAGCGCACGTTGCCCTACGTTCTCGAACTCTTCGGTGAAGATCACATTTTTTTCGCCTCTGATTATCCCCACGAACGGGCGCGAGCGCAGTACTTGGAGGACATTCCCGGCATCGAAGCGCGCCGGGATATTTCGGACTTGGCAAAACAAAAGATCCTTGCCGATAATGCCCAACGATTTTATCGGCTCGACTCACCGGCAGCGGCCCGATAAACGCAACGCACGATTGTCGTACGAAAGAGATTAGAATAACCCACGCTGAATTAAACGGCGAACATACCGTCCAAACACAAGGAGGAAAAAGCATGATTCGTAGACTGAAAAAAATGCTGGCGACCGTCGGCATGGTTTGCTTGTTTACACCCCAGGCGCAACTGGCGGGCGCGGCATCTGCGGCGAAACTCGATTGCGGTCCGGTGAGTAACAAGAGCGATAATCTGCCGCGCACGATCGCCATCGGCACCAACCCAGCCGGGACCGGCGCGCATGCCCTGGGCTCGGGGTTGGCCGCCGTAGCCAGTAAGGCGACTTCGGTATCGGGCAAAGTTCAGCCTTTCAATGGGCCAAACGCTTGGATGTCGCTGTTGCAAAACGGCGAGTTGGAGTTCGGCATCATCAATATTCTTGATGCCAAGATGGCGGCGACCGGGAGCGGCAACTACAAGCGGGCCTATCCCAGTGTTCGCGTGGTTATGGGAGGCGTGTTCCCCTTCACAGTGGGAATTCTGGTGCGGGACAAATCGGACATCAAAGAAGTATCGGATCTGAAGGGCAAACGCATGGCGTGGGATTTCGGCGGACATGCCATCAATCAAACATGGCAGAATGCCATGCTGGAGATCGGCGGTTTAAAGCCAAGCGACGTGACTCAGGTGCGCGTCTCCAATCTGAACGATGGCATCCGTGGAGTCCCAGAGGGTAAAGTGGATGGCACCATTTCCGCGCTCGGCATCGGCGTCGTCGAAGAGGTCAATGCCATGGAACCGATTCGCTTCCTCAATCTTCCTGATACCGAGGCGGCCAACAAGGTGCTGGCTCCTTACGGCGCTTCGATCGTCAAGCCCGGCCCGGGCACGGGCGTGAAGGGTGAAATCCATGTCGTGGGTTATCCCCTTCATCTTGTCAGTTCGGACAAAGTCAGTGAAAAGACCGTATATACCCTCGTAAAAACCTGGTGGGACAATCTGTCGGAACTCGAGACCCTGCACCCGCTTTTCAAAAGGTGGTCGAAGAAACACCAGGCGCTCACCAATTTTACCGTGCCTTATCACCCCGGAGCCGTCAAGTTCTACAAAGAGGTGGGTGTGTGGACCGCGAAGCATGATGCGCGCTTAAAAGAAATTTGCCGTTAGGGCACGGCTGCGGTTTTTGCGCGGAGCCCAAGCATAGCTTTGGCTTCCGCGCCTCCGAAAGATTCTTAAATGGTCGATATCGAAGAAAGCGTCCGCTCGCGGGAATTGCGCGGGCCTCTCGCATGGGCCGCTAACGCCGCCCTGGTCATGATTCCGCTTACGGGCATCTTCTTTTTACTCGATGTGCCCCAGAGGATCGGCTGGTTGTCCTTCAACGAGCAGTACATGGGGCTGTTTCTGGCTCTCGCTCTTTTTGCCACTTTCCTGTTAGTGCCGCACAAACGCGCGGCACTGCCGAACCAAGTTCCGTGGTATGATCTCATCTTCGCGATGGCTGGGCTCGGCGCTGGCCTCTATATCTTCATCCAGTATCCGAAGCTGGTCGATACCCTGGGAGACATCACTGCAATCAACGTGGTTCTGGGTTCCATTACGATTTTTCTCTTGGCCGATGCCACCCGGCGGTTGGTGGGTTGGCCGCTCGTTATCATTGCTGCGGTTTTCCTGTTCTATGCGTTTTTCGCCTATCTTTTTCCGGGAGATTTTTACGGTCGCGGCTGGACGGTGAGCCGGCTGGCGACTTACCTGTATCTGGATGCCAATGGAATTTTCGGTCTGGCCCTGCAGGTAGGGTCGGGCATCGTTTTGGTCTTCATCCTTTTCGGCGAGGTGCTGAACGCCATCGGTGGCGCCGCGTTCCTGAGCAATTTTGCTCTGGCCCTTATGGGGCGATATCGCGGCGGTCAGGCGAAAATCGCTATCGTTTCTTCCAGTCTTTTCGGCAATATCAGCGGCAGCGCTGTGGCCAATGTGGTGGTCGACGGCGCGTTTACGATCCCGATGATGAAGAAAGCGGGCTATCCGCCTCCACAGGCCGCCGCGGTGGAGGCGGTGGCCTCGACCGGCGGACAGATCATGCCGCCAGTTATGGGCGCGGCAGCCTTTCTCATCGCCGAGTATCTCGGCATTCCTTACGCAGAGGTAGCGCTGGCGGCACTGGTGCCGGCAATCCTTTATTATGTGACGCTATTCATTCAGGTCGATTTGCTGGCGGCGCGTCACGGCATCCACGGCTTGCCGCGCGCGGAATTGCCCCGCCTGGGTTCAGTGATGTGCCGGTCCGCCGGTTTTGTCGTGCCATTGGCGGTCCTGATTGTTTGGATGTTCTTCATGAACCGGCGCGCCGAAGAGGCCGGGCTTCTGGCCACCTTGTGCGGGCTCATCATTGGATTTCTCACGCCGGGTATCCACATCGGCCTGCGCGGGATTTTCAGAATCCTCATCAATATGGGCCGGAGCATGCTGGAAATCGCCGCCATCACGGGACTGGCTGGCGTCGTCATCGGCGTGCTGCAACTGACCGGCCTGGGATTTTCGCTGACGCTGACTCTGTTGGAAGTCGGCCAGAGCAGCGCGATCCTGCTCCTGATTCTGACCGCCATCGTCAGCATGATCCTCGGCATGGGCATGCCGACTACCGCGGTGTATGTGCTGCTGGCGGTGCTGGTCGCGCCGGGACTTGCCAAGTTGGGCATCCTGCCCATCGCCGCCCATTTGTTCATCTTTTATTTCGGCATGCTCAGCATGGTCACGCCGCCGGTGTGTCTGGCAAGTTATGCCGCTGCATCGATCGGCAAGACCGATCCGGTGAAAACCGGCTGGGAAGCGATGCGGCTTTGCGCCATCGCCTATGTGATTCCCTTTCTGTTCGTCTTTTCGCCCACTTTGTTATCGATCGGCGCATGGCAAGCAGTCGCCCTGTCGATAACTACCGCTATCGCCGGCGCGGCTCTTTTAGGTGTCGGGCTGGTGGGTTATCTGTTCGGTCCTGTGGGCGCGGTCAAAAGGCTCCTGTTCATTGCCGCTGCCGGGGGGCTGCTCATTCCAGTGGTGCAGACAGGAACGTACGCCAGCCTCACTTGGGCTAGCAATGCCATCGGTTTATCACTCGCCGTTCTTCTCGTCGCAATCGCGTGGATAGCGCGCTCGAAGCGCCGGGAATTGAAGGGAGCCGACACGGCGAAGGTCTCGCTCAGAGGCTCACAGGATGTGGATCGGAAGTTTCTTTGACCTGGTGCACTCATGTGATCGGGAGTTCAACGTTCAAGGTTAAAAAATTCGAACGTGGGATCGACCGTTAGCGTGTCGGAACCACGCGACTTTTTTACCGGGACCGGACGCTTTTGCGAGCGCCATCCTCTTGTCCGCCGAGGACTCCGTCTCCATAGAGAAAAAGTTGGGCTATTGAACGACGACACTTTCGCCGGTCCTGACCGCAATCTCGCGAATTCTGGCTGGAAGATCGAAAGGCGCTTCGATATCGACTCCGGCCGGTTTTTCAGGAGTGCGCGAGAAAAAACTGACAAGCTCCTGCAAGAGCGGCTTAGGCAACGGGATGCCGCTGATGTCGGCGGATGTCAGGTGAAACTGACCTCTGCCGTCGCGTGTTCGTAGAATGCCGCTGGCATTGACCGGCACTTGGCCGGACAAGTAATTGAGCGGGTCGATAAGACTGCGCGATTGGCGATGCCGCTTGACTTCGTCGACGTCCACCATAACACGCGCGGCAAGCTTGCCCTTACCGAGCATGGTGATCTCCGGATGGGTCAAACCTTTGGAAATCTTGTCCTTCAAATTAAAGGCGAGATACGAGTTAGCTTCTCGTTCAGTAACGGAGATTTTCGCTGATTTTGGCGGATTCGCCGCGCCGTTCTTGGTGATCGCGTCTATCTTGGCTTGGAGACGGTCGCCTTCTTGCCGCGATAGCTGAACGGCGAGTGTATTGGCGGCGCAAAACGTCAAAAGCAAGATTCCCCACAGCACTCCGCTGCAACATTTTCTGACGAGGGTCATGGAGTCAGGTTACGATTTGATTGAAATCCGCACAAGAGATCTACTCGCCGCAAGCGGAAAACACCGTATCGTCGATTGCGCCGCGAGAACAACCTGCTTGCAAAGAGATTGAGACATAGTTAATTTAAAGCCACTTAAATACAGCCGTAGTCAGGAGCAATGTATGGCAGAGAATTTAAAACCTCGCAGTTCCGTTATCACCGATGGGCCGGACCGGGCGCCGTCGCGCGCGATGTTGAAAGCGGTGGGTTTTTCCGACGATGACCTGGCGCGGCCGATCGTCGGTGTCGCCAACACCTGGATTGAGATCGGCCCGTGCAATTTTCATCTGCGCCGGCTCGCGGCCAAGGTAAAGGAAGGCATTCGCGCCGCCGGCGCAACGCCGATGGAGTTCAACACCGTTTCCATCTCCGACGGCATCAGCATGGGGGTGGAGGGCATGAAGTGCTCGCTGATCAGCCGCGAGGTGATCGCCGACTCCATCGAACTGGTCGCGCGCGGCAATCACTTTGACGCGTTGGTTTGTCTCTCGGGTTGCGACAAAACCAATCCAGGGGTCGTTATGGCGCTGGCTCGCCTTAACATTCCGGGTCTGGCGCTCTACGGCGGCTCGATCGCGCCGGGTCATCTCAGCGATCGTGATTTGACGATTCAAGACGTTTTCGAAGCCGTCGGCGCCTACAGCAGCGGGCGGATCAATCAAGATCAATTCAAAGCGGTGGAAAATACCGCGTGTCCGGGTGCGGGCGCCTGCGGCGGGCAGTTCACCGCCAACACCATGTCGACCGTGATGGAGTTTCTCGGCATCTCGCCCATGGGCAGCAACGGTATTCCCGCCATCGAAACGGCGAAGGATGAAGCGGCGTTTAACGCCGGCAAACTGGTTGTCGAGCTTTTGCGCCGCGATCTGCGGCCGTCGCAGATTCTCACGCGCCAATCGATTGAAAACGCGATTACCTCGGTGGCCGCCACCGGCGGCTCGACCAATGCGGTGTTGCACCTTCTGGCCATCGCGCGCGAGGCGGGGGTTGAGTTGAACATCGACGATTTCGATCGCATCAGCAGACGCACGCCCCTGATCGCGGATCTCAAGCCGGGCGGGCGTTTCGTGGCCAACGACCTGCACAAGGCCGGTGGCATTCAACTCGTCGCCAAGCGTTTGATCGATGCCGGATTAATCCACGGCGACAGCATGACGGTCACCGGCAAGACCATCGCCGAGGCCGCGCAAGTCGCCTCAGAGACGTCGGGTCAAGAGGTCGTGCGGCCGCTCGCCAACCCCCTGAAGCCCACTGGTGGGCTGGTCGTCCTCAAAGGAAACCTGGCGCCGGAAGGTTGCGTCGTGAAAGTCGCAGGCCACGAGAGAATGATTCACAAGGGGCCCGCGCGGGTATTCGATCGGGAAGAGGATGCCTTCGCAGCCGTGCAAAAAGGACGGATCAAACCCAACGATGTGGTCGTCATTCGCTATGAAGGGCCGAAAGGCGGACCGGGAATGCGCGAGATGCTGGGCGTCACCGCCGCGCTGGTCGGCTCCGGTTTGGGCGACTGCGTCGCGCTACTCACCGATGGGCGTTTTTCCGGAGCGACCCACGGGCTCATGGCGGGCCACGTGGCCCCCGAAGCCGCTCAAGGCGGTCCTATTGCCGCCGTACGCGACGGCGACACGATCGTGTTCGACATTAATGCCCGGCGGCTCGACGTGCAAATTTCAGAGGACGAATTGAGCGAGCGTTTGTGTCAATGGACCGCGCCGGCGCCGCGATACACCACCGGCGTCATGGCAAAATATGCCAAGCTCGTATCGTCAGCGTCGCATGGAGCCGTTACGCTCTAATAGCGGGGCTTCATCGATCCGGCGACGGACGAGTTGACGCCGCGGGTAAGGATGTGACCGCAAGAATGCGGACATTACCCGCCTTGACTCAGTTAATCACTTTGGCTGTGCCGGTTGCGCGGGCTTGGCGGGTTGTGATTGCTGCGGCGGAGCAGGCTTCGCTGGTTGCGGCGTTGTCGGCGCTACCGATGGCTTGATATCCAGAATTTTAACATCGAACAAAAGCGTTTTACCGGCCATGGGATGATTTAGATCCACGACCACGGTCTTTCCTTTGATCTCGTGAACGCGCACCGGAATCGTTTGCCCCTGTGGTCCTTTGGCGGCCAGTATCGTTCCAACCTTTAAGCCGTTGGGTGGGATTTGCTCTTTGGGTAGTTCCTGGAACGCCTTCGAGGTGATCGGTCCGTAGCCGTCTTCGGGCTTAACTTTCACACGTTTTTCTCCGCCGACCTTCATGCCCGCCAGCTCTTTTTCGAGACCCGGGACGATTTGTTGCGTGCCATGAGTGTATTTAAGCGGATCCTTGCCCTTGTTGGATTCGATCAGCTTGCCGTCTTCGCCCGATAGGGAGTACTGAAGGCTGACAACGCTGCCGTCCTTGACAACCTCATCCTTGGCTTTTCCGGCGGATTGGAGCACCGCCGGCAATGCAGAGCCGAGAACTGCCAGAGCCGCAATCAGTGCCAGTAGTTTAGTGCGCATGAAAATCTCCTGAATTTTAAAATAACCGCGATGAACCGGATAATTCAGGTTATAGGTCGAACCAGAAGAACTCAACGGTGCATTCCGCAGTAGAGAGTAGAGATGGACAACTGTGTACGGTTGACAAGCCGCACTTGTCGTCACCCCGGTGACAACCGGGGTCCATCCGGATCTTGTGGCGGCTGCGATTCTCGCAGCTGATTAAATTAACCTGGATGCCGGCTTTCACCGGCATGACGGATCCTCTGTCCGTCACAGGGA
>JBBDNJ010000268.1:0-12963 GCA_040877705.1 Binatia bacterium
CGTCATAGGTATTTAACGAATTTGAATTTTCTCACTAGAACGAAATCACCCTGCTCCTCTACCTTTCTGTACTCGAGCAAATACAGACCGCATGCTAAACTATGACGCTTCAATGCCAAATTGACGATCAACGGGGCAGCCTATGTGTCGCTCGAGACGAGCCTGCTGCATAGGATCCGGTCCAAACCAAATCAAACATCTGCCAAAGATCTCTCACATTCGTTCGAGATGACAAAAAGCAGAGGTTCCAGACCACGACAGAGAAGTTCGCGGCAACCTCTGTCATTTCGAGCATAGCGAGAAATCTTTCCCTCTCCTTCTTGTCGCAACTCGCTACAACATCGCTTGGCGGTTCATGGACAAGCGTTAGCTCCTGGAGTAAGCTTTCGCTAGTTTCACGATCCGATTTTTCCAATGGCAGCGAAAGTACATCAGCTCTTCAGTCGCGCCCGCGGCCTTACACGGCATCCACGCACGCGTAAAATAGCGATCTGGCTGGTCTCCATTATCGTCGCATTAGGAGTCTTGATAGGGCTGGTAGCGCCGCCGCTGCTGCGCGGCTGGATTGCCGGCGATCTTTCTGAACGGCTTCATCGCGAAGTCACCATCGAGCAAATCCGCCTGAATCCCTATGCCATGACGGCGACGATCCGCGGCTTTCTGATGAAACAGCGTGACAGCCAAGCCACCGCGGTATCCTTCGACGAGCTGCACGTCAACCTGGAACTGCAATCTCTCTTGCGCTTGGGTCCCGTCGTCAAAGAACTGCGCCTGGTCAAGCCTTATATCAATGTGATTCGTAACGAAGACTCCAAGTACAACTTTCAGGATTTGATCGATGAGTCCACGTCGGGCCCTTCCGGCGGTCCGACACCGCGATTTTCGTTGAACAACATCCAAGTCATCGATGGCACTATCGATTTCGACGACCAGCCGGAACAAACAAAACACTCGATTTCATCGATCCACATCGGCCTCCCGTTTGTTTCAAGCTTGCCATCTTATACGGATATTTTCGTCAAACCTTCTTTTTCGGCGAATATCAATGGCGCTCCCTTGCATATTGGCGGCGCGTCGAAGCCATTTCACAGCTCGCACGAAAGCACCGTCGATTTAGATATCGACAAATTGCACATCAACAAGTATCTCGAATATTCTCCACTGGCTCTGAATTTCAACGTTCCTTCCGGCGAGCTGAACGGCAAGCTCAACGCATCCTTTAAGACCGCCAAGAATAGCCCATCTGTATTTACCATCACCGGCAACTTGGCGCTCACGGAACTTGCGGTGGAGAAAAGCGGCGGCTTGCCGGTTGGCAAGATTGCAAACCTCGAAGTCGTGATCGACGCCATCGACGTCTTCAATAATAAGACCGGTCTAAAATCCATCAAAGCTCAGGGACTGGAGTTGCACCTAGCTCGCAACCGCGATGGATCTTTAAGTACCGCCGATCTGGTTACGACCTCGCCGAAGACGACTCCAAACGAGCCGAAGAACGACAGCAAACCGTTCGGCTATGAAATTAGCGACATTCTTATTGAGTCGGGCACCCTGCACTTTAGCGACGAGACTTTGCAGCGTCCATACAGGACCCGACTCGATAACGTCCGTATTGCCGTTAAAGGATTGACCAATGAACCGGCTAAGCAGGCCGATATCGAAGTTTCTTTCGAATCGGATGCGAAAGAGCGCGTCAGGCATCATGGCAAAATCCAGCTGTCACCGTTTATCGCAGCAGGAAAACTCGACATTGAGGGCTTTAAGCCAGGAAGTCTCAGCTCATACTATCAAGACGTACTCGCCCTGGACATTAAGGAAGGATCGTTGGATCTTTCGACACAATACAGATTCGAGGCAAAGGACGATCGTTCCGGCTTAAGTTTCACCGATCTCAATGCCGACCTGCGGGCCGTGCGCCTGGAATTGCCCGGGCAACCGGAGCCGCTTTGGCGCATCGCGTCGCTCGCCGTCAAGGACGCCATGATTGACGTAGCCGGCAAAACAGTCGTCATCGGCGCGCTCCAAGGGAAAACCGGCAACGGCTATGTCCAACGAGAAAAAGACGGCACTGTGAATTATGCGCGGATCATCAAGCCGCAATCTTCGGCGCCGCCTGCGAAGGAGCCGGCTAAAAAGGACGATACCCAGTGGAAGGTCGAAGCCAAACAGATCGCGCTGGACGGCTTTAAAGTCGATATCGACGATCGCGCAGCCGCCACTCCGGCGAAGTTCACCCTATCGGATCTTTTTGTTCGCATCGAAAACTTTTCCAACGCGAAAAATCAACCCGGTAAGGCCAGGTTGCGTACTCGCATCAACAAGAATGGCTCGTTGCGGTTAAACGGCACTGCCGGTAGTAATCCGGTCGCTGCAAAGTTCGCCGTCGAGGCTCACGATATCGATGTTCTTTCTTTGCAGCCTTACCTCGGCGATCAAGTCAATTTTCTTTTGACCGGCGGCCGCTTGAGCACAAAAGGCAGCCTCACATTTGACGCCAGCGGCAGCCCGTCGAAGGTAAACTACCAGGGCGGCGCACAGCTTACTGATTTCGCGGCAGTTGAAAAGGGCAATGCTCAGGATTTGCTGAACTGGAAAGCTCTGTCGCTCGACGAAATCCTATTTAACTCAGAGCCGCTGCAACTGCGCATCGGCACAGTCAATCTCGCACACTTCTACTCGCGTCTGATCATAGGCTCGGACGGGAAGGTGAATCTGCAAAATCTAACCACTCCGAAGGATGAGAAGCAGGATGCCGCGGCGCCGCAAACGGCCGCGACAACCCCCGCGACGACCGAGAAGCGGATCACCATCGGTAAGATCAATCTACAGGGCGGCAACATCAATTTTAGCGATTTCCTCATCAAGCCCAACTATTCGGCCAATCTGACCGATGTGGAGGGAACGATTTCGGAGCTCAAACCGGAAACGCCCGGCGATCTCGATCTTAAAGCCCAGCTTGACGGGGCGGCGCCCGTCGACATCAACGGCAAAATCAATCCGCTGTCCAGGGAGCTGTTCTTCGATATCGTTGCCGACGCCCGCGAGATCGAAATGAATTCTTTCTCACCCTACGCGGGTAAGTATATCGGCTATGGGATCGACAAGGGCAAACTCTCGTTCAACGTCAAGTATAAGGTGGAAAACCGCAAGCTCACTGCGGAAAACAAAATCACTCTTAACCAGCTGACCTTCGGCGAAAAAGTCGAGAGCCCGCAAGCGACCAAGCTGCCCGTGTTGCTCGCCGTGGCGCTGCTTAAAGATCGAAACGGCGTCATCGATATCAACCTTCCCATCAGCGGCTCTCTGGATGAGCCGCAGTTCAGCGTCGGCGGCATTATCCTGCGGCTTGTGATCAATATCATTACTAAAGCGGTCACGGCACCCTTCGCGCTTTTGGGCGGGGTATTCGGAGGAGGCGGCGGCGAAGAACTCAGCTACGTCGAGTTCGACAACGGGCGCGCCACGCTTAACCAGGCCGCTCAAGCCAAGATCGCCACCCTGGTGAAGGCCATGTCCAATCGTCCGGCCCTCAGGCTTGAGCTCAGCGGCCGCGCCGATCCGGCGAGCGATGTGGAAGGACTCAAGCGCTGGGGAATCGAGCGTAAGGTTAAGGCGCAAAAATTAAAAGACCTGTCGCGCAAAGGCGGAGCGCCTAAATCCCATGACGAAGTCAAGATTGATAGCAGCGAGTATCCGCAATACCTCAAGGCAGCGTACGGCGAAGAAGACTTTCCCAAGCCGCGCAACATCATAGGCCTGGCCCGGGATCTGCCAGTCGCCGAAATGGAAAAGCTCATGATGCAGCACGCCACGGCCAACGACGATGACTTGCGCCAACTAGCGAACCAGCGCGCGCAAACCGTCCGCGACGGGCTTCTGGCCACAGGACAAGTGAGCGCCGACCGATTGTTTATCGTGGCCGCCAAGCCGCTGACGAGCGAAGAGAAGAGCAAACTCAAAGGCAAGCCCAGTCGCGTCGACGTCTCCCTTAGATAATCGCGACCGGCCCGGTTTTACAATTTGTCGACACGCCACGCGGAAAATTTTCGGCCAAGTTGTGTAGCCAACTCTTCTGGTATAAACTCTTTTCGATTCAGGAGGCACCCTCATGACCCAACCGAAAAAATCGGCTAACCCAAAAGTAACTATCATCGCCAGCAAAGGGGCAAATCAAGCGATCAACTATCTGTTGGAAGACCGCGACGAACTGGAGTGGCTCGTGGCCATAGGCCGCAATAAAAAAGGGGACATTTTCTTTTACGATACCGGCGGCGATATCATCCAGGACCTCGGCGCCATATCTTATATCAAGGAAAGAATCTTAAGAGACTACTTCGGCGAAACGGATGAATAGCACAGCGCATGCGACAGACCGGGATCGCGCAACCACCGCTCCACGGCGGCAAAGCGCCTGCCATAGCTTTTCCAAGGAATCGTCGGGCTGGGCCGCGAAATCTCCCGCCGTCAGGATAGAACATGACGGGCCTCAATCATAACACGCTCCTGAAACATAACACGCTCCTGAAAATCACCCTATACTGCTGAACTCTAGCTCTACGATAGCGTCTACCGTTCGTGCCATCGACCAGGTTTGACTCCGCCGCTTCATTGGTCTAGCTTGCGGCGAATGTCGTTCGTTTCCAACTTTTTCGGTTTGGGCGTCCTATCGCCTGAAAAAAGGCGCGCGTTGAGCTTAGTGTACGCGGCCAGCCTGGCACTGATGATGGGCGTCAATTTCATTCAGCCCGCCTTGCCGGCCATGACCGAGCCGTTCGGCATCAGCGATTCGGCACTTTCTCTGGTCATGACCGTTTTCACTGCGCCGGCGATCGTATTGTCGCCAATGTTCGGCGTAGTCGCCGATCTGTACGGCAGAAGATTGCTCTTGGCCGGCGGACTCATTGTTTTCGGGATCAGCGGCACGGCGATGGCCTTTGCGACCACCTTTACTGAGCTGCTCGTCTATCGCTCGATTCAGGGGATCGGCTTTAGCGCGGTGATTCCGCTGACCATCGTGCTGATCGGCGACTTGCTCGACGGTAACGAAGAGATCGGCGGGCAGGGCTTGAAAGTGTTCCTCGATCGTGTCGGCTACATGATCCTCCCGCCGCTGGGAGGATTGCTGGCTACGTTTGCCTGGTACTGGCCCTTTACTCTCTATATCATCACCGTTCCGCTGGGGATCATGACGTTTTTTTGGATGCCTGAAACCAAAGGAAGTAAGAGCAGTGGAACACGCGCCTATTTGGGCGAAGTGATGAGGCTAACTCGACACCCTCGTTTACTCATCGCCTTTTCCGCGGGTTTCCTGCGCTTTTTCCTCGACTACGGATTCTTGACGTACTTTCCCCTGTTTCTCGTACGCACGCACGGCATTTCCACCGCGACGGCCGGTTTTCTTTACGTTTTCTTTTCCGTGGGCGCAATGCTGACTTCGAGTCAAGCAGGGCGATTGGCGGCGGGCAGGGACAAAGCGCAAATTTTGTTCATTGCGTTTTTGATCAGCGGCGTCGCCCTCATTGCCGTGCCCTTCATGCCGGGCGGCTGGATGGTCGGCCTTTCGCTGTTCTTTTACGGCGTCGCCAACGGCGTAATCTCGCCCATGCAAAAGAGTCTATTAACGCAGAACGCACCGGCCGATTTACGCGGCGGCATCGTGTCTTTCGATCGCTTGATCCAGCAGACCTCGAAAACAATTTCGACAACGGTAGTCGGCTTGCTGTTAGTGACCGCCGAGCTGTCGACCATTTTTTGGATGCTCGGCTTACTTTCTCTCGTCAGCGTGGCGCTGATGGCGTTGTTGTTGCCTTCAAGAAAATCCGCCGTACCGAGCCCCGGTATTTCCTGACATTCAGGATGACATTCGCCACAATCGGCAGATCAAAATCCCTTGAATTCTTTTTCCTCGCGGCTTTCGGTCTCCAACTGGATGGTTGTGTGCTCGATGCTGAAGTGCTCTTTGAGGGTATCCTCGATGCCGTTCAGTACTTCGTGAAGATCTTCGCCATTTTCCACGACCGCGTGCGCGCTCAGCGTATAAATTCCCGAGGTCACCGCCCAAACGTGCAGATCGTGAACCTCGACCACGCCATCCACGTTCTCGATGGTCCGCTGTACTTCTTCGAGACGGATGCTTTTGGGAACCGCCTGCATCAGAATACTCAGGGACTCTTTGATCAAATTCCACGAAGAGTAGAGAATCAGCAGTCCGATAAACACGCTGATCAAGGGATCGGCCAAATACCAGCCGGTAAAATACATGACAAGCCCGGCGACAATCGCACCGACCGAACCCACTGCGTCGCTGATCACGTGCATGAACGCGCCGTGCAAATTCAGATTATGATGATGCGGCTCATACAGAATCAAACCCGCGGCAACATTCACCAGCAGGCCTAACACCGCGACCACGATCACGCCGAGACTCTCTACCGGCGGTGGACTGCTGAGTCGATTATATGCCGCGGTAAAGATCACGCCGACAAGGAGCCAAAGGGCCAAGCCGTTGAAGAGAGCCGCCAGAATCTCGGCGCGGTGATATCCGTAGGTGCTCTCCGGCGTCGCCGGCCGCCGCGCCAGACGAAACGCATACAGGCTCATGGTCATCGCGCCGATATCCGACAGCATATGCCCAGCGTCGGAAAGCAGTGCCAGACTATTGGTAAGAAAGCCTGCAATCAGCTCCGCGAAAAAATAACCCACGCTGATTGCCAGGGCCCATTTGAGTCGCCACGTCTCGTTGTGCCGTTCCATAGCGGAATTTAATTTTATCAAGTTCTAAAAAGCTACTCTTCCGACCGGAAGGGCTCAAGAAGAAAAGAGAGCCAATCGGAGCCCGGAAAAATACTTTTTAAAGTCCAGTTGCCCTTGCCTGTCGTCGCATCCTTTATATCTTCGCTCTCAAATTCCGCCTTTTCAAATCATACCGGCGCCTAGCGGCCGGCCGCGGAGATTGGCTCGTGCCTTTTCAAGGTGAGGAAATAGATCTTTCCCCGACTATTCATATAGCCCGCGCGAGCGCCGGCCTCATCGCCGGTACCCATATACAGATCGGCGCGTTGAAAACCACGGATGGCACCGCCGGTGTCTTGATTGAGAACGAAACGAACAAAGGGCCGCCAGCCGAGCAATTGACCGGCGCCATCCAAGACCGGACTTTCAGTATAAATCAATGCGAGAGCTCCCTTGGGAAACAAACGTGAATCGGTAGCGATCGATCTTCCTGCCGTCAGCGGAACTTCAAGGCTCCCCAAAGGGCCGTCTTGATTGATACGGAAAAACACATAGCTCTCATTGTGCGCCATGATCTCATTGCGCTCCTCCGGATACTCCGACAGATAGCGCCGCAGCCGCTGCATCGACATCTCATGTTTTGGAATCTTGCCCCGGTCGATCAGCAGTCGCCCAATGCTGCGGTACGGCCTGCCGTTTTGCCCGGCATAACCGACGTAGACCTGTCTTCCATCGTTCAGGCGCAAGATCCCGGAGCCTTGGATGTGCAGAAAAAAAAGCTCGACGGGATCCTTCGCCCAGGCAATCTCAAAGCCGCGCCCACGCAGCATGCCCAGTTCATCGATCTCGTACCGGGTGTAGTATGGCATGAACTGTTCGTCGGCGACTCGCCCGAGAATCCTGTCCAGTTTGATCGCCGGCCTAAGCGTCACTTGTTCGACGCTCATCAGATCCGCCGGTTTACTGTAAATCGGATAACGGTATTCGCCGGTCTCGACCAGGCTACCGTCGATGATCGGTTGATAGTAGCCGGTGAACAACACATCCCGCCGTTGCCCGTCGCTGCTCGACGGCACAAGTTCGAAACGGGCGTTAAATTCTTTAACCAGACACGCCCAGCAGCTCCACAGGGCGAGCAACTGATCGAAAGCGACAAGGCTGTCGGCGATGTCTTTGACGGTAAACCGCAGCGGCTGCTCTCCCACTACACGATCCGGCGGCAACTTGGCGAGGTAAGCGATACTGCGGCTGATCGCCTGCCGCAGCGATTCACGATCGAGATCGTCGGTGATAGGCGGGGTTACCGCAGCCGTCTGGCCATGAACGAGATATGCGTTGACCGGCAAACACGACAGCAGAGCGACTAAAAACCAAATTGTCAGGCGCACGCATACTCCCTTGAACCACAAAGCAATTTCGTGCAAGCATTTTAGCATTGAATGCCAAAGAAATCAGAGAGGAAGCCGCGCGCGTGCTCGATGAATTGCCCGAGGAGTTTCGCGAGCAGCTCAATAATATTGAAATCGTCGTGCACAGAAGGCCGAGCAAACGTCAACTGAGAGAGATGGAGCTCGATGAGCACGAAGAAGTCCTCTATGGGCTCTACGAAGGCATTCCCCTACCCGACCGCTCCGCGTTCGATCCGCCTATTTTGCCGGATAAGATTACCCTCTTCTTCGAGTCTTTGATGGAGGATTTCCCGGACCCCGACGAGCTGCGAGAACAGATCCGTCGCACTGTGCTGCACGAGATCGCCCACTACTTCGGCATGGATGACGAGGAAATCGAGAAGCTGGGATACTGAAGTACAAAGGTCAGAAGTCAGACCTCTGTCTTCTGTCTCTCCTAGTCTCTGATATCCTGCAAGAACCATTCGGTGGGCAGCTCCCGTCCGACTTTTTTCTGCTTTGCCAATTCGACGACCTTTCCGGCGCAGGCGGCAAACTGGAGCCCTTGCGTCCCGGCATTGATAAAAAAGGTAATTTGCTGGTTATTGATTCGTCCAGGCACTTTGCCGGCGCGAACGTCCATGAAGTACTTAAAGTAATCGCCTTTGTAGTTATCCACCGTCGGGTTAGGAATGCGGCTGCGCTCTTCGGGTTGCCCGGCGATATAGCCAACATTGCCGTGCAATCGGACCATGCCTTCGTCCATCGCCTCGATCGTGTTCTTGCCGAGCTTGACCGACAGATCACACCGTTGAATCACCTTCGGCCCGACCTCACAGGCGCGCACGCAGGTGATATGCGCCCCTTCCTTCAGCCACTCCGGCTCGTCGAAGACCGTGCGGGTGGAATCCGTGCATGTGGCGACAATATCGGCATCGCGGACGACTTTTTCCGGCGCATCGACGGCCACCACTTCTAAATCCAATTTTCCGGTCATTTCCCTGGCGAAAGCTTCACGGTTGGCTTTGGTAGGACTGTAAACCCTCACTCGCTTGAGTTGGCGCACCTCGTAGAACGCTTCCAAGTAGCTGCGCGCCATTCCGCCGGAGCCGAATATGCCGACATCGCAGGCATCGTCGCGGGCCAAATATTTCGCGCCCAAACCGGCACAACCGCCGACGCGCATATGCTGTAACAAACCGTCATTGATGATCGCCAGCGGCTCGCCGTTGCGCACGCTGAAGACCATCACCAGACCGCACCAGGTGCCGGGCTGCATGCAATATTTTTCTTCGGTATCGCCGTTGGGCCAGTAGACGACGTCGGACTTCATCCGAATCGCGAACACGCCGATCTTGCGGCTTGCCCCCTCCATCGTCCCCCACCGCCAATATCCGTCGGGTCGATCGCACGGCATCCAGAGATCCAGGCGCGGGCGATAGACCGCGTCGCCTTTGATCAGATCGTCATAGCCGTCTTCCAAAGCTTCGAGACACGCCTTCATGTCCAAGAGTCGTTCCACTTCCTGGTTGTTGATGAGCAGCATAGGGTTCCTCCTGCAGTTGGCTTATAACAATGTAGAGGATTTTAAAAGATAGAGCCGCAGGGGCCGATCTGCAATGCGCCAAGGAGTTCCATTCTCCCGGGACAAGCCTCGCTTACAAGAATTATTTCCTTAGCGATTCGCGAGCCGAACGGAGTTCTTTGATATGCTCATCGCTGAGTTTGGGGTACTCCATCTTGAGGCCCTGAAGGGTGTCGGTAACGATCCGGGAAATGATCAGCCGGGCGTTTTCTTTATCGTCCGCGGGTACGATATACCACGGAGCTTCGCTGGTGCTGGTGGCGCCGAGGCACGCTTCATAAGCCTTCATGTAATCTTTCCAGTGCTCGCGCTCTTTTACGTCCCCGCTGCTGAACTTCCAGTTTTTATCCGGCTCCTCGATACGGGCAAGGAAACGTTTGCGCTGCTCGTCTTTGGACAGGTGGAGAAAAAACTTAACAATTCGGGTGCCGTTGCGGTAGAGGTGATTTTCCAATCCATTGATGGAGCGGTAGCGCTCTTGCCAGATCGTTTTCTCGTCCAACACCTCTCTCGGCAGGCCTTGGCTGCGCAGAATTTCGGGATGAACCCGAACGATGAGCACCTCTTCGTAGTAGGAGCGATTGAAGATACCGATCCGGCCGCGTTCGGGTAGACAGCGCGTGGTGCGCCACAAGAAATCATGATCCAATTCCTCGATGCTGGGATGCTTGAAGCTGTACACCTGGCAACCTTGAGGATTGACGCCGGACATGACGTGCTTGATCGCACTGTCTTTGCCGGCGGCGTCCATCGCCTGGAAAATCAACAGTACGGCATATCGGTTGGAGGCGTACAGGAGATTTTGCAGGTCGCTCATCTCTTCGATGCGCTGGCCGAGCAGTTCTTTATATTGCTTTTTTGATTGGTAGTAGGGTTCGACTTGCGTCGGCCATTTGTCAAGGTTGACTTTCTTACCTTCTCCGACGCGGAAATCTTCCGAATTGATGCTCATAAATTGTCCTTTCGCAGATGCGGCTCTGCGGATCTTAATGGGCGCTGACGACTATCGCAAGAATGTTGGGAAAATACGTGAGCATGACAAGGATGATGACTTCAAGATATCTCAGTTAGTACTCGTTCCCTCGGCAGCCGGCCTCGGCAAAGCCCTGACTCCAGTTATGCCCCAAGGAGCGGAAACTCGCCGGCCTTTACAAACCGTCGATGCGTACTTAAATTAATTTCCTTTGATTTGTTTAAACGAGGAAAGCCATGAAACCTACCTTGCAACTTGTGTCCAACGAAAACTTCAACCCTGCGAGTTCCGGCAACGGTTCGCCCATGGATGAGGCCGAACTACTCGATGCGTACTCCGCGGCTGTCATTCAGGCAGCGGAAAAAATCAGCCCGTCGGTCGTCAACATCGAGATTCAACATAAGGCTGATCCGGGACCGGCTCCTACGCGTGGTTCCCATCCGCTAAGAAGCAGCGGCTCCGGTTTCATTTTCACGCCGGACGGGTTCATTTTGACGAACAGTCATGTGGTGCATCGTGCCGATCGGATCGAGGTAGCACTGTTCGACGGACGCCGCTATCCGGCCCGTTTGGTCGGAGCTGATCCCGATACCGACTTGGCCGTCATCCGCATCGACGCGCCGAATCTCGCGGCGGCGCAACTCGGCGATTCCAACGGGATACGAGTCGGCCAGGTCGCCGTAGCGGTCGGCAATCCCTACGGCTTTCAATGCACGGTAACCGCCGGCGTAGTGAGCGCCATGGGCCGTTCGCTTCGTTCGAATTCAGGACGTTTGATCGATAACGTGATCCAGACGGACGCCGCGCTGAATCCGGGAAATTCCGGCGGACCTTTGGTGACTTCGCGCGGAGAAGTGATCGGCGTCAATACGGCGATCATCTTGCCCGCCCAAGGCATTTGTTTTGCCATCGCGGTCAACACGGCAAAATTCGTCGCCGCGCGCCTGATTCGCGATGGTCGCGTCAGGCGGAGCTTTTTGGGAGTCGGCGGCCAGAATGTCGCCATTCCCCGATCGCTCGCGCGCCAGTTGAACCTGGCGACGGCCAGCGGAGTGCTGGTCTTGTCGGTGGAGAAAGACAGCCCGGCGCAAAAAGCAGGCATCATCGAAGGCGACGTCATCATCTCAATGGACGGTGAAGCCATCAAAGGTGTCGACGATCTGCACACGCACCTGACGGACCAAAAGATCGGCGCCCAGAGCGAGCTGGCGATCATCCGGCGTTCCGCAAGAATTACGGTGCCCGTACTTCCCGCGGAGATTCAACCGGTGGCTTGATTCGCCCTCTCGGCTGCCGGGAGCTACGGCAGGACATCAACTCAAAGGACTTGCCCCAAACCATTCAAACAAACATTCACAGGCATTCAACACAGTCCGCGAACCACTTTTTCTTTTCCGCCCCTTCTCCTGAAATTTACACACACACTTTCTCTATATGAGCGCCGTCGTATGCCGGGTTGACCGAGTTTTGAGATGATGCCAGGATAATTTCAGACAATGAAAAAAACTCTTAACACTGCGATCATTGCGTCGCTCTTAATTGGACTTTCGGCATGTGCCAGTCATAGGCCGGTGCTTTCTTCAAATGAACATTTGATGCGCGTTGGATCCAGCGTGGCCGAACGGGACGTCGACGAATGCATGCGTCGGGCGGTAACGGCTAGCGAGACGGGGGAGAACGCCGCGGAAAGCGCAGCCGTAAGTACGGCAGGCAGCGCTGCTGTTGGCGCTGCCGCAGGTGGTGCGGGCGGTGCAGTGGTCGGTCGAGCCGGTGAAGGTGCCGCCATAGGCGCAGCAAGCAGTGCCGCCGCGAGCCTCATGTATGCTCTTTTGCGGGGGACTGTTCACCTCTAAACCAGCCGCTCCTTCCTATAGAGGATTTGTTGACCGCTGCCTCCGCGATAAAGGCTACGATCCAGTCGACTGGAAGTAATACCAAAGAACCGCACGTTTATTGCTAATAGCGAAGACTTCGTCAGGCTTTCGCTTGAAATTGCACGGCGCCACACAGGTACGCCAAACCAAATTACGAGGGAGGCAAGTCAAGATGGTTACAGCAGATAGTACGTGTCCAAAATGCGGCAATGGAATCATGGCGCTGTTACCCGAAACAAAGCCTCTTATCCCAGAACCCGAGCAAAGCGAGTTGCGCGCTCGCTGCAGCGCTTGCAAGTATGAGGACACGGTTACGATCCGAGCAGATGACTAGAACAGGCCATGCAGCTCTATAAGAGCTTGTTGATCCGCCGACAAAGAGAGTTGCCGCAGGAGAGACTAAGACGTGTT
>JBBDNJ010000269.1:0-12932 GCA_040877705.1 Binatia bacterium
ACCGGCGACGTCCAGCTTGGGAAGCTGGCATTCTACCACTGAATTACGCCCGCTCAGGTCAGGATAGGTGCGCAGTTGAAATGTATGGCTTTAGCCTGAGGTTGTCAACGAGAGTAATTTAACCTGCCCGGTTCATGCATGGCCCGGCTTGCCTCGCACCAGTGCGAGCAGTTCTGCCGCCGCCATCTTTGAAGCTAAAAGGCAAATAACCCTTCCCTCTTTGTGCAGCACGCCATTGACGTCGCCGCGGGAGAACAAATAAAAATTCATGCGCATGGCCGGGTCGTAGAATATTTCCGCTGCCTGCGGCGCGTCTGCCTCGTCGCCAAGAAATGTGAAGCAAGTGACCGTGCGACCGTCGCCCTGGTAGATCGTCATCAGGACTTCGCGGCCGTCGATCTTCTGCATGAACCCCGTCACCGGAACGAGCTTCATCTTAGAGAGATCCAGAGCGATCGGCGCGAATCTGCCATCGACAGCCTGAGCTAATTGCTTTCTGAGCTCTTCGGGATCGCTCACCCGCGCAGGGACCTTTTGCCCGGCAATAATTTCTTCATGGGTTGCCAAGGCGGCTAAGCTGACGTTCTCCACCGGCCACCATCGATAGACCAGCGGAGATAACGCCAAAACAATGAGCATCACGGCGAATGCCGGCCTAAGAGCGCGCAGGGCAAACCAACTTTGCCATGTCCGTTTTCTCTCTGCCGCTTTGCCTGGGGCTTGTTCATTAAACAGGCGCTGGACCTTTTGCCGCAAAGCTGCGGGCGCCGTGACGCGAACGGCCGTTGATCGAACCTGTTGTTTCAAAGCGCGTTCCTGCTCGTAGAGCGCTCGACAATTGCCGCATTCAGCCATATGGCTCTGCGCAGCGGCGAGATCCTCGGAGGACAGCTCATGATCCACCAGAGCGCTAATCAATTCCGGCATTTCTTCGCAGCGCATTGTTTTACGATCCTGCGCCGGCTTTGCCGGCATAGCTGGCTAAGATATTTTCATGAGCTTTCTACCGCGTGACAAACGGGAGCGCACCGTGCCGACCGGACATGATAAGATTTCGGCAGCCTGCGCGTAAGTAAACTCGCCCAAGTCGACCAGCAGAATGGGAGCGCGAAATTCTTCGGGAATCGTCTTCAAAGCATTGCGAATCTGATCGCCCAGTTCCTGGCGAAGAAATTGCTTTTCCGGGCCTGGATTGTCCGTTGCATTTTCCTGCCAATAAGATTCCGTGTCGTCCGTCCCGTCCATCCGGGCGTCGATGGAAACGGTTCGCTTACTTCGCTGGTAAGTATCACAAAAGAAATTATGCAGGATCCTGGTAAGCCAGGCCTTCATATTGGTCCCGGGAGTAAATTGCCGATACGAGCTCAACGCGCGCGCGCAAGCTTCCTGGACGCAGTCCTGCGCCTCATCTTCATTTTTTACCCGATAGAAGGCGAAACGGTAGAGATGATCGAGATGACCCAAGATCTTCGCTCCCGCTCATCGTTGCGGACCTTGCTTGCGCTCACGGCCCAGGCATTGTAACGGAGAGCATAGAGGGTGTCCATTTGTAGCCTTATGGAATTCTAACGAATGACCGCCGGAAAAGTTCCCGGCCGGCAGGCTGCTGAAAAAGCCTCATATGCGGTCTCAAAGAGGAAAGTCGCGACACGCTGTCGATCAAGGGGCGAGCTTGGAGGAGCGAAGGCACAGAGTAAACAGGTTCAATGACATTTATGGTGCTTGGCAGTAAAGTCAAATTATTCCAGGGCGCTCGCTCCAGAACTTCAGTTTCGCAGGCCACCTCAAGTTACAGGCCCGTTGCCTTCGATCCGGAGGGCTCGTGCCTTGATCGTTGCTTGCCGGTGAATAAACCGGCCTATTGAGCGAATCCTTGCGTCTCGGCACCGAGGTGTTTTACGTTGGCTCCAACACGGAGGAATGATTAATGAAGTACCGGATTCTCGGCAAGACGGGTTTGCGGGTCAGCGCGGTCGGTCTAGGCACCATGGTTCACGCCGGCCACTTCGGCCCGATGGACGACAACGAATCTCTCGCTGCCATCGAGACCGCGATCGAGCTGGGCGTAAACTTCATCGACACCTCGGACGCTTACGGCGCCGGATACTCGGAAACATTGCTCGGACGAGCCCTGCGCGGCAAACGGGATCGAATCATTCTCGCCACAAAGGGCGGCAATGTCATGGCCGGGCCGGACCGCGGCAAGCGAAACTTTTCGCCGGACTACATCAGCCGGGTCATGGACGAAAGCTTGAAGCGGCTGCAAACCGAGTACGTCGATCTGTATCAACTGCACAATCCGACTGTCGATGTGATCGAACGCGGCGAGGTCTGGGAAGTACTCGAGCGCGCCAAACAAGCCGGCAAGATTCGTTATTACGGCGTATCGATCAACACCATCGACGAGGGCATCGCCGCTGTGATTGGCGGCCGTTCCGATACGATTCAGCTCGAGTATAACCTCCTGGCGCAGGAGCCGGCCGAGAAAATATTTCCCCTGGCACAGCAGGCCAACGTCGGCATCATCGCTCGGGTGCCGCTGCGCCGCGGCGTGTTGACGGGAAAAATGACGGCTGCGGACGATGGCAGATTTCAAGGCGAAGATGTTCGGGCACGCAGTTTTAAGGGAGAACCCTTCCGCCAGGAACTCGCCAAAGCGGAACAACTCCGTTTCCTGGTTCACGACGAGGTGCAAACCCCGGCGCAAGCAGCCCTCGCTTTTTGCCTGGCACACCCCGCGGTGAGCATCACGATACCGGGCGCGCGCAATGCCCGACAGATGCGCGAAAACGCCGCCGGCGCCGATGTCACGATCCCGGCCGAGGATCTTAAGAAGATCGATGACTTATGGCGCAGCGGTTTCCCGTCCTGAACTTTTGGTTCTTCGTTGGGGGGTTCATGCGAAAAATAATTTCACGGTGGCCGGACAAGCATAAAATGGCCGTCATGGTAACCGTCATGTTCGAGGTATGGTCGGAGGGAAAAGCCCCGCCCTATTCACCGATGACCACGGCGCTCAAGCCCGGGACTCCGGATCTATTAGGCATTTCCTGGTCGCAATACGGCGGCAAAACCGGCGTCTGGCGCATCATGCGGATACTTGAGGAATGCGGCGTCAAGGGAACCGTTTGTCTCAATGCCAAGGGCGCGGAAGATTTTCCCGCAGCGGTGAAAGAATTACATCGTCGCGGGCATGAGATTGCCGGTCATTCCTACACCCAGGATCTCGTGCTGCCCTATCTCACGGCGCAAGAAGAAAGAGAAGTGATTCAGAGATGCAGTCGAATTATCGACAATGCGGTGGGAACACGCCCGGTGGGCTGGTTTAGTCCCGTGGCCGCGCCGACGGTCAATACGGCAGAGTTTCTCGCTGACGAGGGCTATCTGTGGCACGGCGACTATAACGACACTGATCTCCCTTACCTATTAAAGACGCCTGCAGGCCCACTGGTTGCCATCGCTCACAGCGATTTCACCGACAACCGCACCTTGCGCAGTAGCCCGCGGGATTTTTATAACGTCTACAAGGACACGTTCGATTTTCTCTACCGAACCGAGTCGCCGTCGCTGATCAATCTCACGGTTCACACGCATTTCGGCGGCCGGCCGCTCATGTCGGCCATGCTCAGCGAGTTGCTGCATTACATGAAGGGATTCCCTGGTATCTGGTTCGCGCGCCACGACGAAGTCGCGCGTTGGGTTCTGAAACAAGTTGATGCATGACGGTTGGGTGTCAGGTATTAGGTTTTGGGTGTCGGCACATCCTTCACCTCCGGCTCAGGATTGACACAAAAAGACCACTACGCGAGACCTGATTGAACACCCCAACACCGAATACCCAAGACCTAAAACCCAGTAGCCACCACCCAAAACCCATCAGAACTCACCGCGGAAGATGCCGCGCTGCCCGCGCGCTTCTTCGACCTTTACTTCCATTGTGCGTATGCGGGCGTGCGGGAATTGTTTTCGCACTTCGCGCCGGATCTGATCGGCAACGTGTTCGGCCAACAGTTCGGTGCTGGTGTTCACAAGCGGAAGAAGAATGACGTCTTGCTTCGGCAGGACGATCCGCTGTTTTTTGTAAAGCACCTCGATCTCCTTGCTTCGTTTGCGCACCTTGATGACCGGGCTTTCGGTCTGTATCAAAGTGCGATGATCCAGCGCGTCGCAAACCCGCTTGACCAAAGGCTTGAAGGTAATGAAATCCAGCACCACGCCGGCGTGGTCGATCTCGCCTTCCAGCGCCACCGAAACCTGGTAGTTGTGACCGTGCAGCGGTTCTCTTTGCCCGTCAGGGAAGATAAGAAAATGAGCCGACGCAAAATTAAAATAATCTTTGGCAACTTCGATGCTGAAAACTCGTGACATGCTTCGGCACGTTAGCCAAAAGCCTCTACCGTTGCAAGTGAGTAGAGTCGTTTAGATCGCGCCAAAATTTTCTTAAAACTGACCCTTCTTTGTGAAATTTTACTTGCAACTCCAGCTTGGAAGAGTTAGGTGAGGAAACCATGCATCTCAAGGAAGCGCTCGGGCTGGCAAACGGCGAGATGGTTTCGCTGATCGGCGCGGGCGGAAAAACCACGACGTTGTTGCACCTCGCCAAGGAACTCCGCGCTGATGGGAAGAAGGTTTTGATCACGACGACGAGCCAAATCGTCCAGCCGACCCGACCTCACGTCGATAAACTATTTCTCGTGGAGGACATTTACGCCCTTCTTGCCGAGACTGCCAAGCTCGATCCGCCGCTGATTGTCGGGGCCGGTTCCAGCATTGATGATGGCAAGTTATTCGGCCTGCCTGCGCGCTGGCTCGATGAGATCGATAAAAACAAACAATTCGATGCCATTTTAGTCGAGGCGGATGGCGCGGCGGCGCGGCTTTTCAAAGTTCCGTCGGAGATCGAGCCGGTGGTGCCGTTTGCAAGCCGGCTGACCGTCTGGATCTTGGCGATAAAAATATTGGGTAAGCCGTTGGATGCGGCCTGGGTCCATCGACCCGAGAGGGTAGCTGCGCTTTCGGGCGCAACGCCCGGGGTGCCGGTTACTGAAGAATTAATTTTGCAGCTGGCACGGCACTCGGAAGGCTGTCTTAAAGGCATTCCACCCGAAAGTCGAAAAGTAGCGATGATCAATCAAGCCGACAGTGCGGAAGAAATCGACAAGGCAAAACACTTGGGTAACGCTCTTCTCGGATTAGGCTTCGAACGAGTCGTCATCAATAGTTTCATCAATAACGGTCCCTTGAATGAAATCATATCCTCTTAGTGGCCATCAAACAGTCATGATTTCCGCCGTCGTTTTGGCCGCCGGCCGCGCCGAAAGAATGGGTGAGCAAAAACTTTTCCTGCCGCTCAATGATAAACCGGTGCTGCAATGGGTGCTCGAGGGCGCATTGGCTTCGAACCTGCACGAGGTGACCTGCGTGGTTCGAGACTTGAAGGCCGTGCGGCAGAGAATCACTCTCGCGCACGATCGGCTGCACTGGCTGGTTAATTACGGCGCGGATCGAGGGCAGAGCAGTTCGGTGATCGCGGGATTGTGGGCCATCGATCCGAGGAGCGAAGGCGCGCTGCTTCTGTCCGGCGACCAGCCGCTGGTTCGTAAGGATCTTATCGACTCGCTGATCGAACGTTTTGAAAACAGCTCGGCCTGGATCGTCGCTCCGTGTTTTCGAGGAGAAGCGCGCAATCCGGTCCTGTTCCGGCGCGATTTGTTTCCCGAGCTGCTACGCTTGACGGGGGACCGCGGTGGTCGATTGCTCATTGAAAAGCATAAAGACAGGACTGCTTTCGTCGAATGGCAAGAAGAGATGCCGTTTGTCGATCTCGATGTGCGCGAGGATTACGAGAGGCTAAAGGAGCTGGCTTAGCTTAACCAGTTTACTTTGCCTGGCCGACGGCTTCGGCAATCGACTTCAGGCCATCCCGTTCGAGCAGATGGATCAGGCCCTGATTGATACGCTTGACGGCCGCGGGCCCTTCATAGACAAAGCCGGTATAGATCTGTACGGCCGAGGCACCCGCTTGGATTTTGTCGTAAGCATCCTCGGCGTTGAATATTCCACCGACGCCGATAATCGGCAGCCGCCCGCGCGTATTTTGGTAGATGTGAGAGATGAATTGGGTGACCATGGCTGTGATCGGTCTGCCGCTCAGCCCGCCCGGTTCGCAACCTAAAGGCGATTTCACCGTGTTACGCATGAAGGCGGTTGCGTTGGTCGCGACAATGCCGCTTAGTTTGACCGACTCGACGACTTCGATAATTTCATCGACCTGCGAGAATTCCATATCCGGCGCGATTTTTACAAAAACCGGCTTTTCGCCCTGCTTGGCCGCTGCCGCCAGTTGGCGATTTTTTTCCTGCACGGCGGAAAGCAAATCCCGCAGCAGAGTTTTCTCCTGCAGGTCGCGCAAGTTCGGCGTGTTGGGAGAACTGATGTTCAAGGTGAAAAAGTCGGCATGCGCAAATAGTTTTTCAAAAGCCCACAGAAAATCCGCAACCGCGTCTTTCGTCTCGACAATCTTGGTGCGGCCGATATTGATACCGAGCGGAATGGCCGGCAGCCCGCCGCGGGCATCAAGCGCCGCCAACTTGGCGGCGATGGCCATTGCGCCTTCGTTGTTGAAACCCAGGCGATTAATCAACGCGTGATCTTCGGGCAAGCGGTAAAGGCGCGGCTTGGGATTTCCCGATTGCGCCTGTGCCGTCACGGCGCCGATCTCCATGAAGCCGAATCCGAAAGCCGAGATGATCTTTGGCGCCGCCGCGTTTTTATCGAAGCCGCCCGCCAGTCCTACCGGATTGGGAAAAGTCAGAGATCCTATTTGAACCTTGAGCCGGTTGTCCTCGATTCGATAAAAACGATCAAGCGTGCCGCAAAGAAATTCCAATCGCGCAAGTAACGCGAGGGTTTGCTCATGGCTTTCTTCCGGATCTTTACTAAACAGTAGTGGACGAATGATCGTTTTGTACAGCATGGATATAAATGATTTAGCCGAAAGGTTGTCGCGCGGCCAGAGGCTCGGAAATTCACCGGTATCTCTTCATAAAAATGGGAGAGAACCGTTTGGTCCTCCCCCACTCATTCTCTAACATTCGCAAGCGCAGGTGGTTAGGCTAAACCTTTTATTTGAACGGAGCGCACGCTGACGGAGTCATCAACATATTCTCCTGCATAACCATGAATTGCCTTGTTACGGGCGGCCAGCCGGAGACTTTTTTCGAAGCTTCGGCGCGCACCTTGTCACGTTCTCCGGCATCGTTATAGGCCCAAACATGGATGAACTGGTTGAGCGGGCCGATGGCGCTTACCCAAATCCCGACCAGCGGTGACAGCTTGGCGCGCTCCGGAATCACTTTAGAAAACGCCTCTAAAACCTTCGGCATCGTCCCGGGCATATAGGTGTAGGTCCGGAATTCGTAGATGTTGCCTTGTTTGCCTTCGGCCAGCGGTGGTGAAAAAGTGGCCGGCTGCAAAATTTTATTTTCCTGAGTGACAATAAATTCCTGGGTCTTGGGCGGCCACATGCCGGTTTTTCTGGCCTCGTTACCAATCCGTTCGCGGGCTTCAAAACTTTCGTAGGGCCACACGTGAACGACGCGGTTAAGCCCGCCCACCTCCGATTGCCAAAGACCTAACAGCTTCGAAAATTGCAGGCGAGCCGGTAGTCCCTCGGCGAATTTCTCGACAAAATTAGCAGTCGTACCGGGTTTCAACACATAGGTCCGCATTTCCAAGATCATAAAATATCCTCCAGTCCTGAGGTTTTCTTATCCTTCCCATAAACCGCTAAATAAATGCAACAGGGTAAGATTCAATCTTGGCAATAGAACCGGGGTTGTGTTAACCGTGTTCTTTGGAGAGAGTTTTTTGCTGGACGGATTGCAGCGCTTTTCCGTCTGCGTCTTTACGGCTAAATAAGGAATTCGGAGGAGAAATGAAGTCACGCGCCGCGGTTGCTTGGGAAGCCGGCAAACCCCTGGTCATTGAAGAAGTCGAAGTCGCGGGACCGAAAAGCGGTGAAGTTTTGCTTCAGGTGAAAGCTACCGGGGTTTGCCACACGGACGCGTTTACATTGTCCGGCAAAGATCCGGAAGGGCTTTTCCCCGCTATTATGGGCCATGAAGGCGGTGCGATTGTTCTAGAGGTCGGCGCGGGCGTCACTACCGTCAAAACCGGCGATCATGTCATTCCGTTATACATACCAGAGTGCGGCGAATGTAAATTCTGTAAGTCCGGCCGGACAAATCTCTGCGGCGCGATCCGGACCACCCAGGGTAGAGGCGTCTTGCCGGATGGTACGTCCCGTTTTTCGGCCAGGGGAAAGACCGTTTACCATTACATGGGCACTTCAACTTTTTCACAATACACGGTTCTGCCTGAAATCGCCGTTGCCAAGATCAATCCCGCCGCGGCCCTGGAAAAAGTTTGTCTGCTGGGGTGCGGTATCACCACCGGAATCGGCGCGGTGTTAAATACCGCCAAAGTCAGAGCCGGTTCAACGGCGGCCGTCTTCGGGCTCGGCGGCATCGGCCTCAGCGTCATTCAGGGCTTGGTTTTGGCCAAGGCGGGACGAATCATCGCCGTCGATACCAACCACCACAAATTTGCAATGGCGAGAAATTTGGGCGCGACGGACTTCGTCAGTCCGCAACAGAACGGCACGCCGATTCAGGAGGTCATCATCGATATGACCGACGGCGGGGTAGATTATTCGTTCGAATGCATCGGTAACGTCAATACCATGCGAGCAGCGCTGGAGTGTTGCCATAAAGGTTGGGGAGAGTCCGTTATCATCGGTGTCGCGGCGGCCGGACAAGAGATCAGCACTCGACCCTTTCAGCTCGTTACCGGCAGAGTATGGCGCGGCACGGCATTCGGCGGCGTCAAAGGTCGCACCCAGTTGCCGGGCTACGTCGATCGGTATTTGCAGGGCGAGATAAAAGTCGATCCAATGATCACTGACAAGCTGCCGCTGGAAAAGATTAATCAAGCCTTCGATTTGATGCGCGAAGGAAAAAGCATTCGTTCGGTCATCGAGTTTTGATGCTTTTGCAGCATCAAGCACGAAATCTTGTGGATCGTCTTGGCGTGGCCGCCAGATATATCGGTTGGCATTGTCGCAATACGCCGAAGGATTTCGCGGCTTTGCCGCGGGCAAACGGCTTGCAGTTTAGTTAATTTCTTTCTATAAGATAGGCCCAGTGCCCAAGCCGCATTAAACCAAAGAACAATTGAAAAGTTGCTTGTGAAAGGAACCGCGATGAATAAGAGAATCAAACTGCGCGTCAATGGCAAAAAGCATGAGCTTGAGGTTCCGACTAGTCGTTTATTGATCGACTGTTTGCGCTATGACCTGGGATTAACCGGCACCAAAGAAGGTTGCAGCGTCGGTGTCTGCGGCGCCTGCGCGGTGCTGATGGACGGCGCGATGATCAGTTCATGTCTAGCCCTGGCCGTTATGGCCGACGGCCATGATATCACCACGGTTGAAGGGCTGGCGAAAAACGGCGAGCTCAATCCGGTACAGAAAAGTTTTATTCAGTACGGTGGTTTCCAATGCGGTATTTGCACGCCCGGCCAAGTCGTCGCGGCTACGGCGCTGCTCGCGGAAAATCCAAAGCCCAATGAGGATGAGATCAAGGATTGGATGATGGGCAATCTCTGCCGCTGCACAGGGTACTACAAGATCATCGAATCGATCCAAAAGGCGCATCAATTCGTAAAATAAGGACACCGCCATGATTCCCTTTGAATATCGCACACCCAAAAATCTCAAGGAAGTGCATGCCACGTTAAAAGAATTCGGCTCGGATGCGAAGCTCATCGCCGGCGGCACTTCGCTGGTCATCATGATGAAGCAACGGCTGGTCAGACCCAGCTGTCTTGTCAGTTTACGCTCCGTGCGAGGCTTGAACAGTATTGAAATCAAGGACGGCGGAATGCGCATAGGCGGATTGGCCACGCATCGTGAAGTGGAGTCCTCCTCGCTGTTGCGCCGTCGATTGCCGATGCTGACTGAAACCTATCACCACGTTGCAACGATTCGGGTTCGCAACATGGCGACGGTCGGCGGGGGGTTAGCTCATGCCGACCCCAACCAGGATCCACCACCGAGCTTAATCGCTCTGGGAGCGACGGTGAAGGCAACGTCCGCCAACGGCAGCCGCGTCATTCCCATGGACGATTTTTTTACCGATTATTACGAAACCGTTCTGAACCCGGATGAAATCGTCACCGAGGTTTTCGTTCCCAAAATGGCGCCCAACACCGCGGGCGCTTATTTGAAATTCTTACCCCGTACCGCCGACGACTACGCGACGGTTTCGGCGGCCGCGGTGCTCACTTTGGACAAGACCCATAAAACTATCAGTGACGTGCGCATTGCTTTAGGAAGCGTCGGCGTCACGCCAATCAGAGCCACTGCGGCGGAAGCAATTCTGCGAGGCCAGCCGTTAAAAGCCGAGGCCTTTGCCGAAGCAGGTGAAAAAGCCAAGGAGGCGGTTGATCCGGTCAGTGATTTCCGCGGTTCCGCCGCCTATAAGAGGGAGATGGCGGGCGTCTTCGTCCGTCGCGCTTTGGAGAAAGCCTTGGCTAATATTCGCCAGCAAGCTCGGGCGAAGGCAAGCCCAAAAGTGGCCAAGAAGACAATTAAGAAAGGGAAAAAACATTGAAGTTTAGCCAGACCGCGCAGATTCCAGTTGCCCGTGAGCCTCTGTGGGAGTTTCTCATGGATGTTCCAAAAGTGGCGCAATCGCTACCTGGTGTGGAGTCCGTCAAGAAAATCGACGATACCACCTATGAAGGAGCGCTTACGGTTCGAGTGGGCCCGATCAAACTGAACCTGCAAGGCAAGATCATCGTCGAAGAACAAAACAAGGAAAATTGGCGCGCAGCGTTGCGAGCGGAGGCCAAGGATCGGATGGCTGCCGGCGCCGTCAGCGGCAAAACCAACATGACGTTGAAAGAGCTCGGCGCTAATCAGACTGAGTTGGTGGTCGAAACCGACGTCAACATTCTCGGCAAAATCGGTGAGTTCGGCCAGCCCATCATTCGCAAAAAAGCCGACTCCATGCTCAAGGAGTTCGTTGAAAACATTAAAAAGCAATTAACTGCGAAGTAGCGCTCTAGCGGTCGAGTAGGGAACCGCTGCGTTAGAAAGTAAAGAGACTGCGTGCGGATTTAGCGATGTTTCCAGTCGGGCTTCCTTTTCCCCAAAAATGCCTGAACGCCTTCTTCGACATCCTCAGTGGGGAGCAGCTCTCGGCAATAAATTTCTTCGGATCGACAAAGAGCTGCGGAAAAGTCTCGCAGAGACAGTTCGCGCAAGCCCTTCAACGTAATGCGCAAAACAGCTCCGCTTTTTGTCAGGAGCTCTTCGAGCAGCGATGCAATACCGTTGTCGAACTGATCGCTGGAAACGACACGGTTGATCAATCCAAGGCGCAGCGCTTCCTCAGCCGTATAGCGCCGCCCGGTCAGAATCATCTCCGCGGCCCTGTGATAACCGATCAACGAAGACAAACGCGCCACGGCAACGGGCGGATAACAGCCGACATGAATTTCCGGGGTAGCAAAACAACTCTCTGCCGACGCGATCACCAAGTCGCAGGAGCTTGCGACCTCGCAACCGCCACCCAGACACACTCCGCGCACCGCAGCGATGGTCACTTGCGGCAGCGCAAGCAACTTGCGGACGACATTGTGAACGACCGCCAGCATCTCGGGAACTTTTTCCCGGGTGTGATCGCGGATATCAACGCCGGCTGAAAAGGCGCGTGTGCCGGCGCCCCGCAAGACAACGACATCGATGGCCTTATCGTCGGCGCATACCGATAATATCCGGTCCAGCTCGCGCAACAAATTCAGATCCAAAACATTCAGCGGCGGGCGCTCCATCGTCAGGCGGATCACCCGCGAATCCTTCTCGACATGCAGTGCCATGTCATTGCTATACCCCCGAATGCAATGAAACGCTAATCTTTTCCCTTAAAACCAAAATCCGACAACGTTATCAGTAATTCACGGCCATGTGGTTTGACAAAAAATAGACCAGAACTTAAACTTACGTTAAAGGTCGCTAAGGAGGGCTTCTATGAAACAGCCACGAATGATCATTTTTATTTTCGCCGTGTGGTTTGCGCTGGGGCTGAAACCGGTTTTCGCCGTGCCCAATGAATACGATGATAGCCAGTCTCACCCATTGAGGATTGCGGCATACTTGATCCATCCGGCGGCCTGGCTGTTGGAACAGGTAGTCTTCCGGCCTTTTCATTTCTTCGTTAGTGCGACTCCGCTCTTGGAAGAAATCCATGGCCATCGACCCCACCCGCCGGTGTTGGCGGACCCACAGCCATATCAAGATTACGGCATGCCCAAACGGATCGCGGTGGAACCGACGCCTCCTCCGCCCGCAGTCGTAAGCCAAGAGCCGGTCCGCGAGGTAGTCAAAGTCGTTGAAGTCCCGGTTGAAAAGATCATTTATAAAGAAGTGCCGAAGGTCGTCGAAGTGGAGAAGCTCGTGTTTCCTGAAGTCGCTTTTCAGTTCAATTCCGCCGAATTCACCGACCTGGGCAAAGGTAAAGTTTACCTTGCCGCGGAAAAGCTAAAACAAAAGACCGACATCGCGGTTGTCATCGAAGGCCACACCGACGAGGTGGGTAACCCTGAATATAATGAAGCCCTGGGCCTGCGCCGCGCGCAGCGCGTCATGACTGAGTTAACTTCCCTGGGGATTGAGCCATCGAGAATTTCGGCGGCGAGCCAAGGGGAGCAAAAGCCTTTGATCAATCAACCGACGGCCTGGGCGCGCGCGATTAATCGGCGAGTAGAGTTCCAGGTCAAGGGGCAATAAAGCTTTTAGTCGAATTGTTCCAGGGCCCAGCCTATGCACCAGGCTGGGCCTTTCTTTTTCCGTCGGCGCCGTCAAGCTA
>JBBDNJ010000270.1:0-12928 GCA_040877705.1 Binatia bacterium
CGATGTTCCTTACAGGCATTGATCAATGCCTTTGATCCATAGGGACGTTTTTCCTGCGGATTCTGTGTCTGATCGAGCCATGTACTCCAGGTATTGCGCAGAATATCTATGTGGTCGATTGGATTGCATCGGCTGCTCATAGCCCAAATCACCTGATCCATGTCCGTCGGATCGATATCCTCGTCAACAGCGATAATCCACTTGGTGTAATAAGCACCGCCGGGCACTTGCGCCGCCAGAGCCAAAGCTTGTGCCGCATGGCCGGCATAACGCTGCTCGAGGCTAATCACCGTCATACCGAAACCACCCGCACCCGCCGGGTGGGCGTAGATTCCTTGGACTCCCGGCACGCCTAGCTTATCCAGATCGTCCCATATACGTGCCGATCGAATAATGGCAAAAAAGCCGCTCTGCTCGTTGGATGGGTAATCGGCCATCAAGGCATTGGTTAAGATTGGGTTGTTGCGGTAGTGCACAGCGGTAATTTCCACTAACGGGCAACCCGCTTCAGGTCTGCCATAGTAACCTGAAAACTCACCAAATGGACCCTCGCTCTTGACCGAGTTCGGTTTGATAGTGCCTTCGATCATGAACTCCGCATTAGCAGGCAGTAAAAGGTCGGTCGTTTTCCCTTTGACCACAGGTATCGGCTCGCCCTTAATTCCACCCAAAAACTCGTACTCTGAAACATTCTTAGGAAAAGTCTGTGAACCGACAACCATAAACAGTGGGTCGATACCCCACGCCGCAGCGACTTCAACCGGTTTACCCAACTGCCACGAGCGCGTGATGTGCAGGCGGGCATCCTTTCCGGGTGAGAGGTAAAGCCCGGCCTCTTTTTTACCTTGAAGCATCATACGGTAGGTGCCTACATTAAGGTATCCGGTATCGGGGTCGCGAGTGATGACGCAGTCCGCCGTTCCTGCATAACGACCACCATCCAATGGCCAATGTTTGGGAATTGGCAGTTGAGTCAAATCGATTTTGTCCCCGGTGAGGGTGTTCTGGTAAAAACCCGCTTCTGACTGTGAAACTTCGCGAGCGGGCGTGCGATGTTTCAGCTTGTCTTTGACACGACGAATCAGTTCCACGGTCGGCGTATCAGGAGCCTCTTCCATAGTGAGAGCGATCCGCGGCAAACTTGGACCCAGAATGTTCCACAACGAACGGGCCTTGAACGGACTGCTCTCATATCCTTTGATGTTGTCGAAAATGATCGCCGGGGAAGGCTTTTGTTTCGCGACCAGGTATCCGATGGCGCTCATCTCTTCTTCACAACTGACAGAATCTTTGACACGCACCAGATCTCCCATCTCTTCCACGCGCTGGAGCCACTCACGCAGATCCTGAATCGGTTTCTTACTTGCGGATTCGGTCGCTTTCTCTTCTCGCTTAGCCATCCGTATCACCTCCCATTTTTGTCGTTAAACGCTACGGCTTTACAGCCTGCCTCCCTTTGGCAAAAGGGATTTAAAATAAGCAAAACCATCGTACGCACGATAGGTCATATTTTCTTTCATAAAGTCGATGTCCTGCTGCGGCATAATTGCGGGTTTGCCGACGCAGCTCGCAACAAACTGCATATACGCGGTGCGTTCCAAGTAGATTGCGTGAACTGTAGCATATTCCAAGCTGTCGCCGCACACAATAACACCGTGGCCCTTGAGCAACATCGCCATACGGTCGCCCAAGGTTTGGCATACCTCTTTACCGTCTTGAATCGTGTAAATTAGCCGCGGACTCGGAAAGATAGGCGTCTCGGGGGCGAAAACGGCGGCTTGGTTGTAGATTGGCAATATCGGCGTGCCCGCGACTGAAAATGCCGTGGCCAGCGACTGATGCGTGTGGACAACCGAGTTAACATCCGAACGAGCGGCATAGATAGCAGCGTGGATCATCGTTTCACGAGGCGGGTTTTTTAGCTTTGTTATTGCCCGCTTATTACTTGCTTTGGCATAATTCTCCTCGCAAACCTCCATGTACTGATCGATATCCACCAAAATAATATCCTTGCTCGAGATTGCGCCGAGCGGTGCCAACACCGGCTTGATGAAAAACTCTCGTGTACCCGGAATGCGCGCGCTGACATGACCATGATAGTCAGCTAAACCCTGGTGAAACATGATGCGGTTCCCTAACGCGACTTTTTTCTTCAGTTCCTCGAGGTCTTTCTTGTTGCTCTTTGCCATGACTCCCCTTTCTTTTATTAGCTTAGTTCTATGCCACGCCTTGTATACCCCTCTTTGTTTTGCCGTATCTGGAGCAATACTCATCCAAAAAGGCGCAACAAAAGTTCCGTAGCATCGTCGTGCGGTATTTTCAATCGCTGGTCGGTCCATGTGAGCACTAAAACGGCGTGAAGGTTGTCAAATTGAGCGTGCGTAAAGCTGCCGACAAGGTAGCAACCGACCATGGCGAACGAATCGGCCAAACTTAATAATTACCTTAGGCAAGCCAATCTTGAGACTGATCCACGTGCTTAGGTAGGGGACTTTCAAAGAACTAAGCACTGAATAAATATCAATTTAGCACGGTAGCCGAACCACCAAAAGCACGCCAATCTGCGATACTTTTACACTCTCGCAAGAGATCCTAGAGGACTGGCACTGGCCTAATCGTTTACGCCTGTTTTCCAAAAATATGCTGAAATTACAGTAACTTATAAAATTCGCCCTAGCCGATCTATCCACTTCCCCTATTTTTATTACCGACTTTATATGGTAGAGAACTACGACTAACGTGGCCAAGGATTTGTACGATGCGGATGATGCTGCCCCCATTAAAAGACCGTCGAGTTGTAGACCGATTCCTTTCATCGTTCTTTTGCGAATATAAGCCACTTCACTTCAAGAAAGCGATATCGATTGTTTGCCGTTTTTATCATCTTAAAAATCCACGAATAGAATGGTTTGAGTATCTCGACTGGGGTAAAACAGCGGGAAAAACTTATGAAAATGGACAGATTTATTTGGTCCATCCAGAGAACTGGAAGCGCGGTCGAAAATATTACTCGGAGCGACGTTGGATTAACACAGTTTATCATGAGATGGGACATTATGTCCTTTGGGCAGATGCAGAATCGAAGGCCGATAAGTTCGCCTTTCGGATGGTGCGAGGCTTGAATCAGCAGAAATGAAAGTCATTCCATCCCATCGGATGGATCAAAATTTCTGCATCCGATACTGATAATGGATTATAAAGATACACTCAGTTTACCCAAAACTAGTTTCCCGATGCGTGGGAATCTGCCGCAGAATGAGCCGAAGCTTGTCGAAAAATGGGAAAAGGATCAAGTCTACTTCCAATTGCTCGACGTGAATAAGGGACAACCGCAGTTCATTCTTCACGACGGGCCGCCTTATGCGAATGGCAATATTCATATCGGCCACGCTTTGAACAAGGTGCTCAAGGATATCATCGTCAAGTACAGGGCCATGACCGGACATTCATCGCCCTATGTTCCAGGTTGGGACTGTCATGGTTTGCCCATCGAACTTCAAGTTGAAAAAAATATCGGCAGAGCGAAAAAACTGGCTATGAACAAGGCAGATGTGCGCCGCTTGTGCAAAGAGTACGCGGAGAAGTACATCTCGATCCAGCGGGAAGAATTCAAACGCCTAGGGATTCTCGGTGACTGGGAAAGGCCTTATCGCACGCTTGATCCTTCATATGAGGCACAGGAAATTCGGGAGTTGGGTAAGTTCGCCGCGTCCGGCACTCTGTTTCGCAAAAAGAAACCGGTTTATTGGTGCGCTTCCTGTGTCACCGCGCTGGCAGAATCCGAGGTTGAGTACGAAGAGCATGTTTCGCAGTCGCTCTATGTGAAGTTCCCCGTCAAAAATCCTCGGGGGAAGTTCCCTGCTGACACGTTAGGGACGTACTTCGTCATCTGGACAACCACCCCATGGACCTTACCTGCCAACCAAGCGATCGCTGTCCATCCAAAATTTGTCTATCGGCGTGTCAAAACTCCTCAGGGCGAACTTATATTTAGCCAAGATCTCATTCCCAATGTAATGAAAGATTTGGGTCTCGAGCCGAACGATTATGAGATTCGCGTCGGTGCTTGGACCGGCGCAGAACTAGAGGGAATCGTTTGCCGGCATCCATGGCTGGAGCGCGACTCAAAAGTCATCCTTGGTGATTTTGTCACTAAGGACCAAGGGACGGGGTGTGTCCATATTGCACCGGGTCACGGGCAGGAAGATTATGAGCTTGGAATGCGTTATGGCCTCGACGTCATGGCGCCGGTTGACGCCGAGGGAAGATTCACCGCTGAGGCCGGTGACCTGAAAGGCGAATCTGTATTCAAAGTCGATCCGAAAATTATTCAAAAATTAGCAGATCGTGGAACACTCCTTAAACAGAAAACCCTGGCGCACAGTTATCCCCATTGCTGGCGTTGCAAAAAACCGGTTATTTTCCGTGCCACAGAGCAGTGGTTTATTTCAATGGAAAAAAACGGGTTGAGAGAAGCAGCCTTAAACGCGATCGAGCAAGTGCGCTGGGTGCCACCCTGGGGCAAAGATCGCATTCGCGGCATGCTTGAAAGCAGACCGGACTGGTGTATTTCACGACAGAGGTCCTGGGGAGTTCCCATTCCGGCTGTTTACTGCAGAAATTGCAATGATGCTATTCTCACCCAAGAATTCTGTGAATATATCGCCGGCATCTTTGAAAAAGAGGGATCCGATGCCTGGTTTATCCGGCCGATTGCTGAACTTGTGCCGCCGAATCTTACGTGTGCAGGCTGCGGCGGAAAAGATTTCTCCAGGGAAGAAGATATCTTGGACGTCTGGTTTGATTCGGGAGTGAGCCATGCAGCCGTGGTCGAGATCGACCCCCGGTTGGGCGGTCGCGCCGATCTCTATCTGGAAGGCAGCGACCAGCACCGCGGTTGGTTTCATACCGCCTTGCTCACGTCTGTAGCTACCCGCGGTCGAGCGCCTTATCAAAGTGTCCTTACCCACGGTTTTACCCTCGACGGCAAGGGAAAAAAGATGTCCAAGTCGATGGGCAATGTCATTGCGCCCCAGGAAATCACGAAAAAATTTGGCGCTGAAATTCTACGGCTGTGGGTTTCGGCCGAAGATTACCGCGAAGACGTGCGCATTTCGGACGAAATTCTCAACCGGCTAGTGGAGGCTTACCGGCGGTTGAGAAATACCGCGCGATTTCTCATCAGTAATCTTTACGATTTCAATCCGACGGACGATGCCGTGTCACCGCGGGAATTCGACGAGCTCGACCGGTGGATTCTTCATCGGACCGAGACCCTTTTAAGCCGCTGCCGCGAAGCCTACGAAAAGTACGAGTTTCATGTTGTCTATCACAGCCTCAATAACTTCTGCAGCGTTGATTTGAGCGCGCAATACCTCGACATTGTCAAAGACCGTCTCTATTGTGCAGGAGCAAAATCCACGCAACGGCGAGCGGCTCAGACGACAATGCACAGGATTTTGGACGTACTCGTTCATCTCATGGCGCCGATTCTGTCGTTCACCGCGGAAGAAATTTGGACGTATGTGCCGGACAAAGAACGCCTGCCGGACAGTGTTTTTTTATCCAAGATTCCTCAACCTCATGCCGATTCGTTGAACCGGGAGCTGGCTGACAAATGGGACCGTATCTTTCAGGAGCGCGGCGAGGTACTCAAGGCTCTGGAAGAGGCGCGGAGCAAAGGCATTATTGGTCATTCGCTCGATGCCAAGATCGTTTTAGTCAGCCAAAATGGTGGACCCAATTCTCTCCTTAGAGATCTGATCAAGTCCGACAAAAGCAGAACCCAGGATGTTTTGATCGTATCACAAGCCGAAATCTCCAATTCAAGTACGTCAGACAAAACGGATTTGTCTTCGTATACTGCCGAGTTGTTAAATTGCCAGATCACGGTTTCCAAGGCCGAAGGTGTCAAGTGCGAGCGTTGCTGGAAATACGACAGTGAGGTCGGTAAAGATTCGGCTCATCCGACGCTCTGTTCCCGTTGTGCCACAGTGCTAAAATCGGGAGCCGCGGTTTGACGGCGAAATCTAGGTTCGTCGGCACCTGGCTCGGCTTTATCGTTATCGCGGACCAGCTGACCAAGTTCATCGTCGACCGGACAATGCCGTTACACCATTCTATTCCGGTGATCGATAACTTATTCAGTCTCACCTATATCCGCAATACGGGTGCCGCCTTCGGGATCTTTGCCGGTAGCCATGCAGCCTTTCGGTTGCCGTTCCTGATCGTCGTCTCGCTGGTAGCCATCGGATTCATCTTTATAATGTTGAAGCGCTTGCGAGACACCGAGACGGGTCTAATTACGGCTCTGGCCTTTATCCTCGGGGGAGCGATTGGCAACCTCATCGATCGATTCGTTTACGGCGAGGTAATCGATTTCCTGGATGTTTACTGGTCCGGTTACCACTGGCCCGCTTTTAATCTAGCCGACAGTTTTATAACGATCGGTGTGTGCGTTACGATCTATTATCTGGCCACGGCAAAAGGCGAGGATCCGTTCGCTTCTAAGTAAATTCTGTTCTTGTTTGCTGATCTGTATTCGGGCTTTTTGTGCCGCACGATTGTTTTCTTACACGGACCGGTCTTGTGCCTCGTAGGAGTATCTTTGGCTCGTCGTCTAGTAGTTCCACACTAAACAAAACGACTGTTATCCCGCGATCAAGATGACGATGGTTGCTCCCCAACCTCCGGCTTCAGCCGACCTGTCGTAAAAAGAAGTGACTGCTGGGTGCTGTTTATTGCGCTCCGCTTAATTAACTGCGTTCTTTATTGCGTGTCGCCGAAATTTAGCCGGAACTGGCGATCTTATCGATCGACTTGTCCCTCGCTAAATTTCCGAGCAATTCGATAATCGCCTCGTACCTTACGGGTTTGGTTAAGTGCGCATCAAATCCAGCCTCTTTGGTGCGATGACGGTCACGTTGTTGTCCCCAGCCGGTCAAGGCGATCAGTACCACGTCCTTTCCCCAAGGCTGTTCGCGTATCTTCCGAGCCGCTTCATAGCCGTTCAACGTCGGCATCGCGAGATCGAGCACGACAACGTCTGGACGAGAGCGCGCGGCAACTTCGAAAGCCTCAAGGCCGTCTTGTGCGATTTGGACGTCGTATCCTTCTTGTCGAAGTAGTTGCGCGAGAGTTTCAGCCGACTGTGGAAAGTCATCGGCGACCAAGATACGCCGAGCTCTCGGGGCTGTGATTGAACTGTCTCTATCCGACTCGATGGAGATCTCCTTCTGGGGCGGCTTGTGAAGCACAGGCAGATAGACGACGAACTCGCTCCCCTGATTGATACCGGGACTATGCGCACGCACTTTTCCACCGTGCATTTCAATGATGCGGTGTACCAAAGTCAAGCCGAGACCGAGACCTCCCTCGGCCCGCGTGAACGAACGATCGGCCTGGTAGAACAAATCAAACAAGCGCGGCAAACTTTCAGGAGCGATGCCAATGCCGGTGTCCTTTACCCGCACCGTTGCATGATCGCTCTGCTGCGCAACGCTCAATCCTATTTGTCCTGCTTTCGGGGAGTACTTCGCAGCATTGTTGATCAAATTCATAAAAACCTGCGTCAACCGAACGCGGTCGGCATTGACATAAACAGGTGCCGGTGGAAGTGAAATGGTAATTTCATGGCCCCGATGATCGATAAAAGGACGGCTCGAATCCACCGCTATCCTTATGATTTCGGCAAGGTCCACGTGTTCTTTATGAAGACCGAGCTTTTCTTGCGCAATGCGGCTGACGTCGAAAAGATCATCGGTCAGCCGCGTTAGATAGTTTACCTGCTTGTCGATGATGTCCCTGCCCCAACGGTGTTCCGCTTCCGAAAATTCCGAGGATTGAGCCAAGCTGACGACATTCCTTATAAGAGCTAAAGGATTTCTCAATTCGTGGGCCAAAGTCGCCAAAAATTCGTCCTTTCGACGGTCGGCGTCACGCAGCGCCTCCTCGCTTTGCCGCAATGCCTTATTCAGTCTCAGCTTTTCCACAGCCAACCAAGTACGCTCGGCGGCGGCGGCAATTAACGCAACCTCACGCTCGCTCCAATCACGCGGTTCTGCCGTCGAGACAAATAAAGCAGACCGCAACCTGCCGTCGTGTAACAACGGCGCTGCCGCGAATGCTCCGACACCGATGCGGCGATAGTTCTTGATGTACTGAGCCGTTCGCTTGTCCCCGGCTGTGTCAAAGACAACGGCGTTCTGGCCGGCTTTGCACTCCGTAACAATGTTTGGACCGAGAGCATTCAGCGTATAAGTTCCGACCAATGATGGAAGATGAAGGCGGTAATCGCGGTGTATGGTGAAGCGGTTGCTTTCGGGGTCGGTTTCAACAAAGCTGCAGCGTTCCGTTTGCAAATACTCGCCGACCGCCACCGCGATCGCCCAGGTCAATTCATCTGGATCTGATGCAAGGCGAATGCAATCGCTTAGATCGAGTAGAAAAAGCGTGTCCGCTTCAGCCTGTTTACGCTCGGTGATATCCGTATTCATTCCCACCCAACCTCGTGCAGAGCCATTGGCAGCGAGCAGCGGCACGGCCCGAACCCAAGTCCAACGCCACTGCCCATCGTGTCGGCGAATGCGGTACGGAGCTTCGAGAGGAGTTTTGTTCGCTGTCGCGCTTTCCCAGTGCGCCTGAATTCGTTTGTGATCGTTGGGATGGTAGGCATTGAGCCAACCGGACCCTTGCCGTTGCTCGAAGGTCTGACCGGTAAACGCCCGCCATGAAGACGAGTCTTCAACGATATTACCTGCGCTGTCGGCGGTCCAGACGATTTGTGAGGATGCTTCGACAAGCGCGCGAAACCGTTCCTCGCTCTGCCGCATGGCGTCTTCTGTGCGCCGGTGACGCACACCTAAGGCGGCGACAATCCAGATCAAGGCGACGGTTAGCGAGTGGTTGAAAACAGGTACCCAAACAGGGATATCACTTAAGGCCGGCGATAGAAAATAATTGATAATGATTAGTGCCGTACAAGCGAGGGAAACGAGTAGTTTCTCGCGAACCCCAGGGAGCGCGACAATCAATAGCAGCGCGGCCACGTAGTAAGTCGGCATAGCGACGCCCAAAGGAGACCAGAGGTCGGCAACAAATACGCCAACCAGGAGGACCGCAATTGTTAGCCAGTGGACGGTCGGACCCGAACTGCCAAATAAGAAATTAGACATTCGGCTTGGCGCTCCCCGGCGCGGGCGATAAGGATCTTGAAATGTCGTCGTGCATAAATCTGCTGTAGTTAATAGGTTCTTTAGAGAAGCTGCTAGTGTAGCAAAGACGCGGATTATGGAAAAGCGCACGACGCATCATTTACAGCCAGACCCAAAAAGATTCGAGCGATTTATGGCGCAAGAGCGCAAGCTCCGTAAACAAGCCGTCAGAAGATGCAGTTGTAAGATCGCTTTATTCCCACGACCAGCTACCGATCTTAGCCTAGTTTTAAGCTGGTCAAATTGTACCTTTGTTAGCAGTTTCTTACCTCACCTGACAAATACTTGACAAGCAAGCCGCGTGAGATGATAGATGTCACAAGCACTCTTTAGGGGAGATCGTGATGGCGAACAGAAAATATTACCGGGACTTTCGAGAACATTTGAAAGCTCTCGAAGAACGAGGAAAGCTGATACGGATCCGTCGAGAAATCAACAAAGACACTGAACTCATGCCGCTAGTACGCTGGCAGTTCCGCGGTCTAGACGAAGAGCAGCGCAAAGCGTTTCTGTTCGAAAAAGTCGTCGATGCAAAAGGCAAGCGATATTCAATGCCGGTGACGGTAGGAACTCTGGCGGCGACAACCGAAATCTACGCGATCGGGATGATGTGCGAACCCGATGAAATTCACGAGCGCTGGGCGCAAGCGCAACTGCATCCCATCAATCCGATGATCGTCGAATCGGCTCCTGTGCAGGACGTGGTATGGCAGGGCAATGATTTATTGAACGGCCATGGGCTGGATATGATTCCGGTGCCGATCTCAACGCCCGGTTTCGATAACGCGCCTTATCTCACTTCGGCTAATTGGATCACTAAAGATCTGGAAACCGGTGTCTACAACATCGGTAACTATCGCAGCCAGATAAAGTCGCCGGACCGCACCGGTGGTTTGTTCACTTCGCAGCACATGGGCCAACATTGGCGCAAGTGCAAAGCTATGGGCGTTCCGCTGCAGGCCGCCATCGCCATTGGGGTTACGCCTAACATAGCCTATTCCGCTACCGCGAAGATCCCCTTCGATTTCGACGAATACCGGCTCGCCGGCGGCCTGGCGGGCGAAGCGGTGCCCGTTGTGCCATGCAAGACGATCGACTTACTCGTTCCGGCGACGGCGGAAATAATTATCGAGGGAACAATTCCGACCGATACCATCGAGCCGGAAGGTCCGTTCGGCGAGTATCCTGGCTACATGGGGCACCGGACTATGTCGCCGTATCTGGAAGTTACCTGCATTACGCACCGCAAGGACGCGATTTATACGGCGCTCATGAGCCAGTTCCCGCCTAGCGAGTCGAGCAAGATCAAACATACCGGAACGGAAAAGATCATCTACAAATTCATCCGCCATGATAGCGGGAACTCGGCGGTCATCGATGTCGCTTTGCATGATGAAGTCAGCGGCAGCGGCCAGGCGTATTGCGTGATCAAGATGAAGAACGCCTCGAAGGCCGATGCCTGGCGCGCCTTGAATGCCTCGGCTGGGTATACAGGAGCCTATGCAAAGATTTGCGTCGCGGTGGATGACGACATCGATATTCATGATCCGGCGATGGTCAACTGGGCAATTTGTTTTAACATGAGACCCGACGAGGACATCGCAATCGCCAAGGGCAAGTCGCCGGGATTAGATCCATCGTCGCATCCCCCGGGCATGGAAAGCCTGGCAGCGCGCACTGCTTCAACTTCGGCGCTGCTCATTAACGCCGTGCGGCCATGGCCGTACACGCCGGTATCCTTGCCGCGCAAGGAATATATGGAAAAATCCAAAGCGATCTGGGAGGAGTTGGGACTGCCAACGCTTAAACCGCGTCCGCCGTGGTATGGCTACAGCCTCGGCGCCTGGGCGAAGGAGGACGAAGAGGAAGCGGAGATGGCGGTTAAAGGCGATTACTTTATTACCGGCAAGAAGCAGAAGGGACAGCGGAAGAAGTCATAATGGCAAGGGTGAAGGCGGAAGGATGAAAATTTCTCCCTCATCTTTTATGATTGCAAGAATCCTGGAACCCAACGCTTGACGGGTTTTGGGATTCAACATAAGTCGATCCAAGTTAGTCCGGGCAACTTCTTCTCGTCGCTGAGCACTCGGACATGAAATCAAGTCCGGCTACAGTAATCAGCGTTGCGAGGTAGCGACTGAAGCACGGGCGTCAAGCCGATTAGAAATAGAATGCAGGACAAAGGTTTTATTCTGTGTGCGGCTAAGGAATCTCGTGCAGCCTGGATTTTTGGAGGGATGGCTATGACGACGAAACCGTCGGCAGTCTTTTGCGTAAAGCCACTTGTTCCTTCATTGTAGTGACCTAGCCCGTACGACCCCCCGTAAATGTCTGTCGATCTAACATATGTTCTCGTCGGTGTCGCCCTTTTGTTTGCCGCTTTTGTCAAGGGCGCTTCGGGCATGGGCTTTCCGCTGATCGCCACTCCAATGGTGGCTCTGCTGCTCGATATTCGTATCGCTATCACAATACTTCTGCTGCCGAACATCGTCATGGATGTGGCGCAGGTTTTTCGCGATGGGTTTCCTTTTGCCGTGCTGCGCCGCTTCGGCCGGCTCTTTATCGCAACCATCATCGGCGTATTTCTGGGCACGGCACTTTTGATTAAACTGCCGCTCTGGGTGCTGAATTTTTGTCTCGGCGTCATGGTGCTGGTCTTTGTTACTTCCAACTGGCTGCGGTTCGAGTTTACGATTGCCCCCCGATTGGAAAGACAACTATCGCTTCCGGTGGGCTTTATCAGCGGGTTTCTTAACGGCATGACCAATGCTGCCGGACCTGCGCTGGCGATCTATCTCTACAGCCTTAAACTAGAGAAGCGACAATTCATTAAATCAATCGCGACTATTTTTATCATGACCAAGTTGACGCAGTTGGTTGCCGTCTCAAGCTGGAATCTTTTTAATGCGTCCACTTTGCTACTATCTCTGCAGGTCACCCTATTCACGCTAGCTGGCTTTTACGCCGGTCTGAAAACGCAAGACCGGGTGAATCAACAAACGTTCAGCCGTGCCCTATTGATCCTTCTGTTCACGATCGGAGTAACGCTGATTATTCGCGCACTGACTCAACGCGTTTGAGGGTATTTATTTTCATGCAGCTTGCGCCGTTCTGATCACAGCTCCGGCTTTCGGCGTTGAGCTTTAGCCGAGCTCTTGAACTCGGAACCCGAAACGACACTCAGAGCGCCGGGGCGTAGAGGTTGTCCGGCAGACCGCGGACGTAGTCGATGGTTTCCTTAAGCGAGATCACGTCGGCGTACTTCATAGCCATGTCGAACAGATTGATCTTGTGCGATGCCTGGCCGCGGTCGAACACGCACTCCTCCACTACGGAAACTTTCATATTGTAAGAGAAGGCGTCGATGACGCTGGCGCGCACGCAGCCGCTGGTGGTCGTTCCGGTGACCAACACGCTGTCGGCGTGAACCTCGTTGAGCATGCTCATGAGCGGCGTGCCGAAAAAAGCGCTGGGCTTTTGTTTGCGGACAACGATATCTCCCTCTTGCGGCGCGATTTCGGCAACGATGTCATTGCCCTTGTCCCACGTTTCGTTCATGTCTTCCGTCGACCGGCTGTTCTTAGCTTGCCAGCGGCCAAAGGCGATCGAATTGGTTCGGTCATCGTGGCCAGTCGTATAAAAAGTCGGCAGATGTTTCTTGTGCGCTTCGGTGAGTAGCTCGCGAATGTGTTGGACGCCGTCCCAACCTTCCGCAC
>JBBDNJ010000271.1:0-12921 GCA_040877705.1 Binatia bacterium
TTTTCGGCTGCCGTCTGCCACGCAAACATGACAGCCTCGCTCGAAAGATCCATTCCGGTAAATCGGCTCTTCGGGAATAGTTCGGCTAAGCGATTCATAATAAGACCGCGCCCGCATCCCACGTCAAGCATCTGAATGCCGGCTGCCAGCCTATCGGACAAGCCCGGCACCAGCGGTAGTATATGAGATTCCAAAGACGAAAGAACCGACTGGCCGCTATCCTCGGCCATAACTGCGTGAAAGCGCGGGAAGCGAGAGTATGGAACGCCGCCGCCTTTGCGGAAGCATTCGACGATGTCATCTTCGACGCTACCCATCAACCCGATGTACTGCGTGAATACCGACATATTATTCGGACCCGCCGCGCGCGTGAGGAACGCCGCATGTTCCGGCGGCAGCGAAAACCTGTTCGAAGTCGGATTCATCTCTACAACACCGCCGGTGACCATGGCGCCAAGCCATTCCCGAACGTAGCGCTCGTTAAGGCCGGCTTTGGTCGCGATCTCGGCAGAGGTAGAAGGTGGGAGATTGCTCATCGTATCAAAAAGAGCCGTACGATGGCCGATAGAAATCATAATGCACAACGAGCTTTGATTGAGCATCGCCAAAAGACGGTTCGCGAAAGCCTCGGACTTTGCGGGATCCAGTGCAATGGTAAAATTATCAGCGGTCATGGGAACACCCCCCGTTTAAAATGACAATTAGTCCCCAACGCAACGCCCTAAGTCAAGGTTGCGCTTCCACTCTGGGCTTGATGATTGTCCGGCTGGCTGGCAGATATTCTTTAGCAAAGACGGCAATGGCATCAGCCAGGTCCGCGGCGGTCTTATCGAGATTCGCCCGCGCTCGCAGCTTGGTTCCGAACTCCAATTGAATGGCATCGATGCCGGTACCGCGATGGCTGCCGTAGGTTCGAGTGGTGTAGCCGCCGGTATAGCGCGTCTCGCCCTCGTTACCGCCTACGTCCGGGAGACTTCGATAGCCTCTTAGAGCTAGTTGGCCAAAAATACTGTTGGGACCCCTGAGCGCCTCATGGCCAAATCTTTGCAGGAGGCCGGCAACACTTCTACCATTGCCAGTGCCACGAAAAATGACCTCCGCCTCCGCCCCTTGCCCATGGATATCGAGCAGCAAGCCGCGTCCCCAGAGGGAACGAACCTTTTTGCATGCGTCGTCGATCCCGCTGTGAAAGGCCGTATAGTAAGCCCATGCTGAACCGGTTTCATAAGCTCCGTTATGCGGCCGGTTGACGTCGATGTATTTGCGCTCGAAGAGGGCGACGATAAGAAAAGGCTTGCCTGCCAACCGCGTGCCGAGCTTTGTCGCAATCGCTTCAGCCAACTCAGCGGTATTGTTATCGCGCTCGGCTTTGAACTGCGCGACGCCGACCCCTTGTCGTAGCGGAACCCCTGGAATTGCCTGACGACCGCCGTGAGGCGCCGAAAGAATGATCGGCAGGCTGCCGGCCCAGAGGATCAATAATTTTTCCGGTTGGACGCCGCTCTGAGCCAGAGCCTCGGCGTGCAACCAGCCGCTCAGCGCCAAAAGAGCCCAGATGAAAATGCGCATACCCTTACGATACATCTTCGAACGTGAATACATGGGACCTGTACAGTTTACAATATTTGAACTTCGGCGTTGTCCTTTTAGATGTGGTAACTGTTTTATCGAGGCTCCGGCAGCTTGTCGCCAAGCTTCTTCAAGAAACCGGCCGGAAACGGCTCGGCCTTGAGATCCTGCGCCCGCTGCGCCTTTACCCAAGCCTCCGAGTAACGCCCCTGCTCATAGAGCGATATGGCCCAGGCGCGCCAACTCGGCGCATAGTTCGGGTCAATCTCCAGGCTTTCGACGAATCGATTATTGGCAACGACGAAATGGTGCGCGCGATCGAGTTGTTTGTCGGCCGGCATTCGCGTCGCGTATTCCGAATGTACGGCTCCAAGATCCGATAATAACGGAACCCGTTGTAATGGATCGTTGTTTAATTCACGCGCCGCCTCTAACTGCTCGATGGCCTCGGCTAATTTGCCTCGATCGCTTAAGATCGCGCCGAAGCCCCAGAAGGCTTGATAGTTTTTTGGGTTTAAAAGCCAGGATTGATTGAAACGTTGGAGGGCCAAGTCGGGCTGGTTATTCTTAAAGAACGCCCAACCCCGAGCCGCAAAAGCGTTGCTGGCGGCTTGCCCGCTGCCGTACTTAGCGATGGCATCGCGAATAAAAGCTTCATCGGCCTTTTTCAAATGGTCGGGCCGCACGATTTTCGGCTGCCCGTACATAGGTAAACTATCACTAGCCTGCTTTTGAGCGCCGGCCGGTGCCAACGCAAAAACAAACACCAATGCAAAGCCAATGACGAAGCGCCTCACAATGATTGTCCATCCACCGGTTCCGATCTTCTCCTTGAACCCCGGATCGCGGTACGGAGCAGGCTTTGAACCGATGATCCTTGATCCCTTCGATAGCCGCACGATTCTGTGATCGGCTGCTTTAATTTCAAATTCATCCAATTCTTATAACATGCCGAAGTGCGTCATCAAAATTTGCGAAACGTTTTAAGTGTTCGAAGCCGGTCCTAATCATCGCGTTGAACCCCGGATCGCGGTACGGGGCAGGCTTTGAACCCCGGATCGAGTCCGGGGCAAGCGTGGAACCTTGAACCCTTCCAAACATCTGCCTTGACCGTCGTGACATCTAGGGATATTTTGGCGACAATCCAACTTAAGGAGCCGCAAATGATCGAAGGACTTAAAGACAAGGTCGTCATTGTTACGGGCGGTGGTCATGGAATCGGCCGGGCCTATTGCCTGGGTTTCGGCGGTGCGGGTGCCAAAGTGGTCGTCGCCGATATCGACGAGCCAGCGGCGGTCAAAGTCGGCAAAGAAGTGAATTCACAAACCGACGCGCAGTCGTTGTCGGTGAAGGTCGATGTGTCCAATGAAAGCTCGACGCAAGACATGGTCAAGCTCGCACTCGAGCGTTTCGGCAAAATAGATATTTTGATCAATAACGCGGCGATCTTCGCTACGATTCCAATGAACCGCGGCGGCATCGACACCATTGATCCGACCGAATGGGACCGCATGATGTCGGTCAATCTCAAAGGCCTTTTCTTTTGCTGCCGCGCGGTGCTGCCCGTCATGCGCCGGCAGAAGTCCGGCAAGATCGTCAACATCTCGTCCGGCACGGCGTTGAACGGCAGCGCCGGGCGTATTCATTATGTCACCTCGAAGGCCGGCGTCATCGGCTTCACGCGCACCTTGGCCCGCGAAGTAGGCGAAGACAATATCAATGTCAACGCCATCGCGCCGGGCTCGACCCTGTCGGAAGAAAACCCCACGGAAGAAATTCTAAAAATGCGCGGCGCCCGTTTGAGCGACCGCGCTCTGAAAAGGGTCCAGCTTCCCAAAGATCTAGTCGGCACGGTTCTTTTTCTTTCTTCACCCCTGAGCGACTTCATGACCGGGCAGACCGTCGCCGTCGACGGCGGCGTGTGCTTTTTATAACCGACAAGGCTGAATGCATGGCCGCTTACCATCATCGAACTATCCTCATCGGAGACATCAAGACTCACTTTATCGAAGCCGGCAGCGGACCGGACTTGGTCCTGCTCCACGGCGGCGAGTACGGCGCATCGGCAGAGATAACCTGGAAGCACAACATCGAAACGCTGGCACAACGGTTTAATGTCGTCGCGCCCGACGTTCTCGGCTGGGGCGAGACCGACAAGATCTATAGTTTTTCCGATCCGGCCGGTTACCGGATCAAGCACATGAAACGGTTCCTGAAAACAATCGGCATCTCCAGGGCCTACTTCGTCGGCAACTCGGCGGGCGGCGGCCTGATTTTAAGGGCGTCAGTGCTCGATCCAGCGCCGCTTCAAATTCGCAAGATGGTCACGATCTGCGGCAATGCCAGCGTGTTCAAAACCCAATCCCAGGCCGATCTGGAAAACTACACGCCGTCGTTGGAAAACATGACAAAGATCGTCAAGCTGCTTTACCAGGATTCGAAGTGGCACACGGAAGAAAATATCCGCCAGCGTTACGAGAGCTCGATCGTCCCGGGCGCTTGGGAGGCGCTGTCGGCAACGCGCCTCAGAAGCCCGGTACACCAGACCCGCTCGACCACCGAAGAATTCGTCAAAAAACTCTCACAGCTGCAAATGCCTTTGCTGATCATGTCCTGTGAACATGATCCACTGAATCAAACCGATTGGGATATCAACTTTCAAAAGATCGTTCCCGGCTCTAAAGTGCATCGCTTCAAGTATTCCGCGCACGAACCGCAAATCGAAGAGACGGAAGAATTCAACCGGGTGCTCACGGATTTTTTGCTGGACTCGTGAACTGCACCCAATGGAGGTGTAGCCATTCATCACCGCATAAGTCCGCGCCGCTACCGCTCATGACCTCTTCTGATCGTATAATCAAAGATTCTGGAATAGCCCATAACTCACCTTTGAACAGGAAACGATGTTAGACTTTTAGACCGTGTAAACAGCGAAGATGCGGAATGGCCCGGGCTCTGAATTGTTGAACACCCCACTCTCCAGGGCTTGTTTGGCTTCCTCGAATGTAATCAAAAATCATTCGTGACTTATTTTTCGAAATCGTCACCCCCGAACGTTTTAATCGGGGGTCCAGTCTGGACATCCCCCTGGATTCCCGCTAAAAACATGCGGGAATGACGACCTTCGGTAACGGATTAAAGTCTACGCAGCAAGCTCCGGGGAATCCAACCCGCTGAGATTGAAAGGGCAATGCTGATATGGGCTAACGGGTCCTGTTGTACTCGTAGTCTTCACGCTCGGTCGTGCCCACTCGTAGCTCTGCCGGGAGCGGCGGCCGGGCGCTGTTCACATTTGCATGCGCGTCCAAAGCTGCCTGGTCGGTCCATCGTTCGAGCAGTATCAGCTTGTCCGGATTTACGCCGCTCTGAAAAACCTCGAACTGTTCGCAGCCGGGTTCTTTCATCACCTCTGCGCAGCGGCCCTTATACAACTGTGCCAGCTCGGAACCTTTTCCCGCCGCCGCTGTGATCGTTACAATGAGTCGAATTGCCATGGTGCCTCCTTTGGTACTGGTTTATCCGGCGAGGTCGGTTCTAAAGGGGAAATGGATGGGTCTAGTAAGAAAACATTGGCGGAGTACGCGCTTAGAACGCGGATTAGAGTCGCGATTGGGTCGCGCCTAATCTGTAAGTGGCGCGCTAACAAAATCTGTGGTGGCATTTCATTCGCTCGGCGACCGTCCTTTAGTTTAGTAGAGCGTTGGCGGCCTTGAATGCAGCCTCAAAGCGGTCGAGGATAGCTTTGGGAATTGTGAGCGTTGATACTTTTTCCGCGAAGTAGCGTGCTGGTCTATAATGGTTGAACGTTGTACTGCCCTTTAGCGGATTTGCCGAAAAATACTCCTCAAGCCGCACGAGAATTCTTGGAGCGAAACTCTTGAGATCGCCTGGTGCCACGTTCGCCGAGAGCGAACTGGTGAACTCCTCGTTGACAAGCTGCAGGTAGAATCTGTCATCGAACATGTCTTCAATGTCCGCTTCAGGTTTCCCGGTGAAATCAGCGAAGGTTAGTAGGTGACTTTTGTCCAATAGTTTTTTCTTGTAGAGATTCTCAATCATCTGCTGGTCTTTCTTTTGGAAGTCGATGAGTGTGGCAATGTTGAGGTGTTTCTGGGAACCAAGCAGAGCCACAAAGGTCGGCACCTTGTCCGAGCCACCGACTGGTGTGATGGTCCATCTGCTGTCGAGTCCAGCACGCCCCTTGCTCTGAAGCACACCTGACATCGTCTGGATATAGAGGAGGTCTGAGACTCCTTCGACAACGAGACTGTTGGGGCCAATGAAAAGCGTCTGGTATATCTCGTAGCCCAACGCTCCTTGGAGCGGGAACAAACTATCTGGTCCCGCTTCCAATACATCAGTGAAGACTTTGGTGCCGTCCTGCTCACGAGGCAGTTCGTCCTCCGTGTCTATTCCCTTGTCTTGGACTATGCGGACTCTATCAAAACGTTGCGGGTCCACCATGAAAGGGGAGTGCGTGGTGTAGAGCAGTTGGTGCTTAGGGTTGGTGACAATTTCGGCTTCGAAGTATCGAAGAAGATCCTCTTGGGCCTTGCCGTGTAGCGAGAGGCCGGGTTCATCAAGTAGAAGCACAAGCGGTTCATTCCTCCTCTTGACAGAGGAATACCACGCAAGGAAGGAAAAAAACCAGACGAATCCTGCGGACCGCGTGCCGAGGCCCGTTGAAACGAGATGCTTCGAATCGACCACCTCACCCCAGATGTTAGTGCCCGTTTGCATACCCGCCGGATCTCCGGCCAGCGCCGGCCTAACGTCGAAAGCCATCCGCAGGTGCTTGTTCTGCGACCAATATTTCAAAATTTGACGGCTGAGATAGTTACTGGCCCCCTCCAATTTATTTTTTAGCTCTTGGGTGCTACTCGGCGAGAGCAGTTTGTCTAAATCAAGGCGCGCCAGTTCGATGAGGCCGAGCAAAGGATGGTCTGAAGGCTCGAGCTTGCCGCCAGCCTTTCTCTGTTTGAGCGCCTCCACGTTGTCGTGACCCCGCATCTGGTAGTACTCGTCGAAGTATAGAAACTTAGGGAAGCGTTGGGCTCAGAATAGTCTGCCAAATATGAAATCCAATGTTTTGCTTCAGCAGCTCCGTTGCCCGTGTACGCACTGCTTTGGCTTGCTCGCTCTCTGCCAGCGCATTGCTCTTCTCCAACGCAGCGGCCTTCTCCGCATCGTCTTCAATCTGGTTAGCGTTAGCTTTTGCCTCGGCGACTGCCTTTTCCTGCCGTTCGCTTTCCCTTTTGAGAAACTCGGCGAGGCTTGTAAGGTTGGTGTTTCTCGCCGCACCCTTCTTGACGACCTGAGGGAGCTCAAAGTTCTCAACCAAATTCTTCACGATAGCAGCCTCAACGACCGGAACATCAGCAAAAAATAGCGACTTCTTATCTTTGTCTTTTGCATAGCCCTTCGAGACAACGATTTCGGGTTTCGCGAGGATTTCTTCCCCGTATTCTTTGCGTATCTCCTCCAACTCCGGTGGTTCAAGCTTGAACGTGGCCTCCACCACGATGGCATGCTGGCGGGTCTTCTTCTCGGTGTTTTGCTGGTAGTCCTCCACCTCCGCGCGTGGATAATCGTTGGTGACATCAAAGTTGCCGTCGTTCTCGACAATGGGGTTCAACCGATAGAGAGCTTCCAAAATTGCAGTCTTACCTGCCTCGTTCTTCCCCACCAAACACGCAATCCTGTCTATTTTGAACTCTTTCGAGTCCCAGATGGACTTATATTCCTTAACGTGAACTTTGTGCAGCTTCATCGTAGTTTCAATCGCCTTTCCCTGTGAGGCAAGTGCAACTTCTAAGATGGAAAAAAGGGAGTGTCAAGAGACCTGAGCTTGCACTATTTTTCGATCTTAAATAAGCGTATCTTTTTCATCTTGATTTCATCGCACGGCAACTCCAACTCGCCGTCAAATAACTACCGGTTCCGAAATACTCCGCCAACTGGGGCAACGCAGCACCGCTTAACCAGCTACATTGACCCTCAAAACAGTGTCCATCGCGATGATGACTTATCCCTCATGGCGCGGATACCTCAGCAATTTGTGCCAAGGCACCGTGGCCAAGGGTAAACTGCCTTCAGTTCGCCCGTGGGGAAATCAACCTCCTATATGACATGTTTGTGACATAGATCCGCAAACTTTCGGAAGGAAGTTTCCAAAGCGTTGTAATCATCGATCGTAATTAAAAGACTCGCACACAAGGCCGGCACGGCCACATGCAAGCCAAACTCACGAGCCTGCTCCGTGATACCAAAGGTAACAGTGTAGGTGGAATAATCGATCGTTTCGTATGCCGCTAGCAGGCCTTGGTAATTTGGATGGGCAACCTCGCTAAGCCGATCGTACCACTCGCGCAATCCCTTGTACTTCTTATCAAGGAGATCGATTTGAGTGAGAACATTTGTGGCATGCATATTTGTGATATCTGTCCGAGTACCGAATGACATCCGCATGAGACGCTCATCGACACCATCAACAGTCTCTAACCTAACAGCGTCCTCTATCAGACGACGGAGAACGTGTAGGACAGAAGTCACCTCTATCACGGCCCGCATTGCCAACACAGCGCAAACCGGGCTTCCATTCGAAAGGGCATAGAGTGCGCCGCTTGTTAAATCGTTAATACGATGGATCAGGATCGCACGAAGACTGACCGCCTTGAAAGGTAACTTTGACGGCACACCTAGTGATGCTATGTTCAACTTTTCCGGCAACGATAGGACGATTTGCTGCGCGAGCGTTTTGGCAAATTCGATGCTGGCCTGGGGAAGTTTGTCGTCAGTCATTGGCTTACCTCATTCAGTTTACAGAACTGCGCCGTGGCAATTCTCGCTGCGACTGTCGGCACCACTCCATTGTCCTGTTACGCTTAAACCACGGCTTGACTTCGTAGTGCGGTCTTATGTTCAGCCTGATTGCGATCGTAATGCGAATCTACAACTACCATCAAGAAGCACACGGTCCGTTCCACCGCTCTACCGACGGGCAGAAGGAGCCAAAATTTTGGGTCCAGGTCTTGCGCTTACACATTTGTCGCAATGCAACAAGCGACCCCATCAACATCCGCATGAACTGCCGATGGCCTATCCCAACGACTTGCTTTTTCCAAATTTTGCTTTCCTTCAGTTAAGTCGCACGACGTCTTACATCCGCGGCACGGTTTTCTAAGGCAGCCAAGAATGTGCGACGAGTGCGGGCGTTTAATAACTTTACGGCCATGTCTTCTCCAATATCGCGTTCGCCCCGAACAAACTGCTCCCTATCTGACGTGGACAAACTGAATACCTGCACGTCGATGCCAAGCTCTCGCCCAGCTGCAACGATGATTTCTTGTACGTCATAGTACGAGACAAGAACATAACTGGGAGACCCTAAATCGTACGCCTTGCCGAATTCTCCTCGAAGATCAGCGGCGTGAATTGTCTGCCGACATTTGCACTCAATAATCGACAGAATATTGGTCGTTGAAACTCGGTCTGGTGTTGAAGTTATTACTATGTCCGGTACTGCGTTTAATCCGGAATGCTGGCTCTCAATTATGGGCCGGCTCCATAAGAAGCACGTTCGGTCTTGATCTCTGACCTTCAGCGGGCCAACAGTGCCAAAGGCATCAACGTTTTTTTGAGCTTCTAACGGAATCAAGCGACTCAAAGTTGCCATTAAACACAAAGCTTCAAGGAATTTTCCTTTTAACGAGCCCCAAGCCAACAGGCGCACGTAATTTTTTCGGATGTCTTGCTCCTTGGGGTCCGAGGAACTTTCTATAAAACTCCTAATATCTGGCCAAGGTTTGCCTTCTCGCCTTTCGCGTGCGAGAAAATTTTCCGCTGCTACCCCGACCTGATAAGCAAAAGCGTTCCGCAGGGAGTCAGCGGTTAGAAACTGATGGCTTTGACCTGGCTCACAAGAAATTTGAAAGCGCCATGCTGGCTTCAATCGTTCCGCCAACGACGCTAGCGAACGATAGAACGCATTTAGGTCCTCTGCCGCTAAATCGCATTTCTTTTGCGTGAGGGCTAAATCTTTATCGATCACGAAGAGACCCCGATAGGTTATTCAGTAAGGCGATACGTGGCAATTTAGTCAATATATTAGTCTATTCTCGAAACAATCCAATAATCAGACCTCGGAAAAGGGTGGCGTTCATGAGTGGCTAGTAATCATTTGAACGAACTATGGCGGGCGCGTCTTCCATTACAAATCGATCGCAGCGCGCACATGCATTAACGACCTAACCCTCTTTCCCCTCCGGGCTTCGTCACCTCCAGCTAATTGTTGGACGGCGCCTCCCTCACCCCCCAGCCCCTTTCAGAAACGCCCGCAATACGGGAAGCAGGTGACGCACAAGCTCTTCGTCCTCAACGTCGTCGGGGTCCTTGATGCCGTGAAACAGGTTGTTCCTTACGTGGTTAAGTAATTCCGCAGCGGCCGCGACGATGAGGCCCGGCTTGCATGTCCGGGCACCCGTGTAGTGGTCCGTCAGCCACTGGAAGCGTGTGCGCAGATGATCTCTACGACGGACGTAGTCGTGCACATCTACTATCGCATCGCCGCGCCGCGTCCCCTTGCGACGGGCGAGCCACTTCAATTCGTCAGAGACCCCCTCGAAGGAGGCCACTATTGCCATAGTATGCCTCTGGGCCAACTGAAGCACAGCAACGCGATCGGTATCGTCCGAGTCTACTTGGTTGGGGTCGAGTTGTGGCCGGGCCTGGATAACTAGGGCAATCCAGAGGCAAAAGAACTGGTCGAACGTGTCCTCGGCGTCGGCTGCTCGCGCTTGCCATCGCGCCACGAATGCAGATCGGTCAATCACGCGAGTCTTCGCACGTCCGTGCGACCTGTGAGTATACTGACCGGCGTGTGAGTCTTCTGTGCTGGAGGCTTCTGTGTCTGACGTTGCCTGACGTGCCCAATTTTAGCTCGCGAAGTTTTACGAGGTCGGGACTTGCTTTGCGACAGTGCGTGATTAAAAGTCATGTCCCCACGTCTTCCGCGCCGGTCCGTTCGAACCGCGAGTTAGATAGCGCACAAGTGCTCAGGCGTATTTCTTTACCGCGTTCTCGATGGTGCCGCCAGCCTTGGCCAGATCGTCCGGTACCATGACCGGATGAATCTCAACGCTGGCATTGAACGCGAGGAACCACGGCTCAGCGATGGCTGGGATTTGAGAAGCATCTTGCATGTCGAGAAAGATAAAACGCGGTTCGCTGACCGTTGCTGTCCGTAAAATAGACTGCCTCCGGCTTCAAATCCGCCAGAATGGATTGGATGGTCGCGCCGAGCTTTCCGGCTTTCGCGGCCGCGTTCCCGGACTCAACCGGGATGTTGACCTTAAGCAAAAATCGCATGGGGTTCACCTCGTGACAGCGGTTTCTTGGATTCAGGCAACGTCATCCAGCGCCCCACATCGCCAGCCGGATAACAGCGGCGCGAAGCGACGCTGTTGGACGGTCCGCTGCATGTGGTTGTTGGGCGGTGTCACTCGATCCGCCACCACCACGTTGACCTATAGATGGGGAGGTTGTTCATATCGGTCCAGGTGGCAGCCTCCCACATAGATCGACCGTTCGAGAGCTTCAACTCGTCGCGCAGCCTGTCATAGACATCCTTAGTGATACGGGACGGGTAATCGCTAGAGAGATCAGACAGCTTTGCGGCATAGTTTGCAGCACGGCCGACCCAAACTAGATCGTTCGCTCCTCGAACCCCGGTTCTCGCCGCTCGAAGCTCACTGCGATCAATTCCGACAACGTGCTTTAGCTGATATTGAACGGACGGGTACTGCTTGGCGAGGAGCGGGTTGATGATCTCAACCCTACAGTAGTTGATCTTCAACGCGGTGCGCGCTGCGGACGTGTTCTTGGAGTCTCCGACGTAGATCGCCATTATGCGATCTCCGTCATAGGCGGTGATCTCGCCGCCTTCCGACCGAATGATGCGGGCAGCACAATATAGAAATGCTTTGTATACCTCTGCAGCTAAGTGCCACTTGTATCCGTCGACTAGTTTCGTAGATCCGGACATGTCAGCGTACAAGACGACAGCCTCCTCAAGCCTTACTGCCTCGTTACCCAGCGCAAGGTCTTCGGACTCGGGAACAACACGACCATCGCGAACATTCCAAGTGGTGTGGAAGATCTCATCAACCGACTCGGACAATTCGTCTCTAAGTGCCATAGCTCCCGCCCTATTTCGAGCCCATCGCTTTAATCGCTGCGACCAGTTCTTCGCATGCCCTGGCAACACCAGTTTCGATCTGGGCCGTTTTGGGGTCATAGCGTACGAGGGTCAACCCCAGTAGGTCGCTTGGAATCTTTAAGTCGACACCCTGCGGAACGACTAGAAATGTGCGGTGTCTAGATAGGGCGCCCATGAATAGACCTAATTCGAAGATGACGTTATCTCGAGGCGCATCGAAGTCCTTGCCCCGGCTGTTGACGCGATCGTCCGGGCCTGCAATCAACGCCGCAAAATCAGCAACCCTTACTTGTGCATCGAGATCTTCGATCAGGAAGCGCGACGCCCCAAACACCCCCTGCGCCCATAACCGAACGGTTGCGACATCGCCGGGAACTGATCTCCCGATTGCCTCGGCGACGGGTAAAGTTTCCTTCGAAGAACCCAGAAACAATACGGGGATGGCGTTGGGCTGAGCATGGAACTGGCTACGTTGATCAAGGCGCCGGCTGAGTTCGACAGCCATGGCCCGCCATAGCTGCGGGTTACTTTCGGCGATGTTCGCAAGGTCCGGCTCATGGATTCTTGCGACTACGGTCGGCTCCGCTGCCACGTTCGTAGCGGTTCGACGGGAAATCGGATCGATCGCACATATCTCTCCAACGTGCTGTCCAGGCCCCCGGGTGGCAACCTGACGCCCGTTCACCAATACGATCACCCGACCGGCCAGAATCAGAAGCAGGTCGTTGTCGGCATCCCCTTGGCGAATTAACAGATGACCCGGGTCGAACTCTTCGATCGTTGCCACGGACGCGAGTGCGTCTGCGACAGAGTTCTGACCACGAACGATGAACTGACTCTTCAACGCCTCGATTAAGAGTCGTCTCCCAGCATCGCCTTGAAAACGGTCCGATAGCTTCACCGTTTCCTCATTATCACCGCCCAGATTATCTGGTTTCGTAAAGCACGCCGTTATTTCTGTATATTACCATCGGATTCTTGTTCAGTCTTGCTGCTTTTATGACGGAAAAGAGGCTTGCAAAAAATTCTCGAATCTCGATATACGGCAAATGCTGAAAGCTCCTTCCGCGTATTCCGGCTTGTCGGAACCTACGAGATTGGACCTCCTGGGTCACTGTATTTTATTTCAATCTAAA
>JBBDNJ010000272.1:0-12892 GCA_040877705.1 Binatia bacterium
CTACGGTCTCTACATCGGCATTCCGAATCGGGACGACCGCTGCGAATGGCTTTCCCCGTTTAACCACGATGACAGGGTCTTTTCTTGCCTTTTCAGCGTATTCCGACAGCGGTCCCGAAGCCTTTTTGAACTCTACTTTTGTCATAACTTGATTCCTTCTCCACCGATGCGGACTCGATCCCGCTCTTTAATCCCGACAGCTAAAATCACTACTGTCGGCTGGGGTTCGTCAACGATTTCATAATACACCCTCAGATCACCAATGCGAAGTTCCCACGGGGCGATGGGGTTCGGACGCATTGGCTTTCTGTTTCGCGTCTCCAGGTTCGGCTGGTTGAGTAATTGCCGCTCAACTGTATCGACCCACAATTTTTTGCTGGCGCGTGGTCAAGCATCGCATGTGATCCTCAGCGTCGGGTGAATATTCGATGACGTAGGCCAAACTATTTCTTTACCTAATCTTGTGATGTCAGAGAGGTGTCAACCGTGAAACTACCGAGCTTCGAACTCGTCCGCTTCTCACGGCGACGCGGAGAATAACAAACGATGAGGGATAAAGGCAAAGGGATAAAGGATGGCTGGGAGAAAAATGCCGTGGATGTGTCCGGACGGCTGCCGTGTTCGAGTTATCAATGCTGCGGCCCGTTCCAGACGTCCAATCGTTCAACCGCTAACCAATACTGCGGTCCGTTCCAATCGTTCCAAACGTTCAATCGCTTCGCTCCGTTCAAAACGTTGCAGATTGCAGCCGTTCAAACGTTCAAGGAAAGATTAACCGAGAGGAACTTCTTCGGGAATTCTCGAAACGTCGAAATGAAGCTGGAGAAATACGAAAAAAGTCTAACTGGCTTGGGCTAGCGTTTCTGGGTTTTGTATGACGATTTTGGGATGGGGTTTTCTTTAGGTATTGGCAGCGATTGCTCCTTGAGAAGATTTAGATGTTCCTCCATGCCCCCACTTGGCTTGATAAAGGCAGTCCTCGATCGAGTGACCAATACCGCTGAAACCTTCGAGATCGGGCGAGTAAAAACCAAAAAAGGTTGGATCATCGGTTGCTTCGATCACCAGCGAGTATTTCAAATCAGTCACGATATCTCTCCTCATTTCCCTTTCAAACCGGCGGCTTTGGGGATCGCGTTACAAGTGCGCGTCGGAATTTCTTTGGCTCCATGATAGTCAACCCGAACGAGTCTGTCGACACCAGGTTTTCCATAGTAACGAATAGAACCTTTCTACTTCATAATTGCGACTCAAGACCGTTCAAACGTTCAAGGTTCAAAGGTTCAACGTGGCACCGCACCACCACAACTCCACCGGTTCCAGCCGTTTCAGTCGTTCAAAACGTTGCAGATTGCGGCGGAAGCTTGATTCACTGAATGTCTACGGATATTATCCGCCTTTATGAAACAGACAATCCGCGTCACCATCAACGGCCGTCTCTATGAAGAAGACGTCGAGCCGCGTATGTTACTGTCGCATTTTCTGCGCGAAAATATCGGTCTCACCGGCACCCACGTGGGCTGTGTCGTCGGCGAATGCGGCGCGTGCTCCATTCTCCTCGACGACAAACTGGTCAAATCATGTCTCCATTTCGCGGTTCAGGCCGACGGCTGTGAAGTAACCACCATCGAAGGATTGGCCAAAGACGGCGAGCTGAGCCCGATTCAGGAAGCTTTCGTCAAGCACTACGCTCTACAGTGCGGTTATTGCACGCCCGGAATGGTCATGGCGAGCCACGCGCTGTTGCGCGATCATCCCAATCCCAGCGAAGCGGAGATTCGCAAAGCGCTCGCCGGCAATCTCTGCATGTGCACCGGCTACGTGCAGATCGTCGATGCAGTCAAAGACGCAGCAGAAAAACAAGGGACTGCCAAGCAGTGAGTTTTTGTTTCTTACCCAAACTATGTCGCACGAGGAAATGGTAACCAGGACGACTCGCGCAAAGACGCAAAGTTCGCCAAGGCCGGAGAATTAAGAAAATATTTCCTTTCTTGGCGACTTGGCGCGGTAATTTTCATTCTCTGTGAATGACTAAAAGGGCAAGAATTTATGGCTGACAAACAATATATCGGCAGTCGCACTCGTAGCAAGGAAGGGCCGCGACATGTCACGGGTCGGGGTCTTTTTACGGACGACTTTACTTTGCCGGGGATGCTTCAGGCGATGATCCTGCGCAGCCCGCACGCGCACGCGAAAATCCTATCCGTGGATCCGTCGCAGGCATTGGCCAATCCAAACGTCGTGGCCGTCATTACACCGGATGACATCAAGCAAAGCACCAAACCGTTTAAGCCGGGGCGTTACGCGGCCGGGCTGAAACGGCCCATCGACGAGTATGCCGGCGCCATCGATAAAGTCCGTTACGTCGGCGAGCCACTGGGCGCCGTGGCGGCGCGTGACCGCGGCACCGCGGAGGATGCGCTCGAACTCATCGCCGTGGATTATGAACCGCTGCGCGCCGTTGTCGACGTTCGAGAAGCCATCAAGCCATCTTCGGCGACACTCTTCGATGAGCTGGGCAGCAATTTAGCGTGGAATGGTTCGCTTCAATACGGCGATATCGAATCCGCCTTCAAATCGGCGGACCGCGTGGTTAAGGAAAATCTCAAAATTCATCGCTACAGCTCTACACCGCTGGAGCCTTTCGTCGTAATCGCTTCATCCGACGCTGCAAGTAAACGATTGACAGTCTGGGTGACCGCCCAGGTCCCGGAAGTGATCTATGACGGCTTGCGCGAAGCGCTCGGACTGCAAGACGTACGGGTGATCATTCCCGATGTCGGCGGCGGATTCGGTCAGAAGATTCACTTGATCCGAAAATACGTCGTGATGGTTTCGTTGCTCTCGATGAAAACCGGCAGGCCGGTGAAGTGGATTGAAGACCGCAGCGAGCACATGATGGCGGGCGGGCACGCCTGTGCCCAGGAGTTCGAGGCCGAAGCCGCGGTAAAGAACGATGGCACCGTGCTCGGACTGCGCTTTAAAGAGTACGACGATGTCGGCGGCTCCATCAGTACGCTGACGATTCATTTCACCAACAAGCTGAATAATCTCTCCAACACTTACCGAACGCCAAGCATCCAGATGGAAGGCTTCGCGGTGGTCACTAACAAGTGCCCGGTTATTCCCAACCGCGGCATCGGCAAGCCCGGCATGTGTTACATCTGGGAACGGATGATGGATCGCGTCGCCCAGGAGCTGAACCTAAGCCCTATCGAAGTGCGCAGGAAAAATTTCATTCAGCCCGATGAGATGCCTTATCGGACCATCAGCGGCAACGTCTATGATAGCGGTGATTACCCCGGTTTACTCGCCACCCTGCTGGAAAAGATCGAATACGACAAGCTTCGAGAAGAACAGAAGCGCGAACGGGAGAAGGGCCGCCTCATCGGCATCGGGATCGTCGTCGGCGTCGAGCCCGGCGGCCGCAACGCCGCGCGTGACATGGCGATCTTTCCGGAAATGAAGGAACCGCCGGGTTCGGGGGGTATAAACGGCGCCACCATCAAATTGGAAAAGAACGGCACCATCGCGTTACACTTGGGATCGCCGAATTGCGGTCAAGCGCACGAGACGACGACGGCGCAAGTCGCAGCCGACATCTTAGGAACGAGCCCCGACCATATCAGCACGAGCATTCCTTTCGACAGCGATCTCTCGCCCTGGGGCGTGGCGGCGGCAAACAGCGGCAACAACTTTCATCTCTACGATATCGGCGCGATCCATGGCGCCGCGACAAAACTGAGAGAAAAGGTCATCGCACTCGCAGCCCACGTACTCAACGCCGACCCGGCCGAACTGACGATCGACAACGGCGTCGTTCAGGTGCCGGGGTCGGCCGCCAAGAAAGTCACTTTCGCCGAGCTCGGTCGCATTGCGTACAACAATCAGCATTTGATTCCCGATGGCATGGAAGCCGGACTCCAGGCAACCTACTACTACACGTTCCCCCATGCCAAGCCGAACATCGTCCCCGGACCTGACCGTTTGGTCCGCGCGCAGTTCACTTTTTCGGCGGGCGCCCACGCCGCCATTATCGAAGTTGATAAGGCCACTGGGAAAGTCGAAGTCTTGCGTTATCTCATCGTTGGCGACAACGGCACGGTGATCAACCCCGACGTCGTCAATGGCCAGGTCTACGGCTCTGCGGCGCATGGCATCGCTGTAGCTCTCGGCGAGGGCTTTATCTATAGCCCCGAGGGCCAGCCACTGACGGTGACCTATTTGGATTACGGCAAATGCTCCACCGCTGAAACCCCAAACGTCGAAGTGATTCACCGCCCCTCGCCATCGCCTTACACGTCGCTAGGCCAAAAGGCAGCCGGAGAAGGCGCGGCCATTCCCTCACCTGCCGCCATCGCCAGTGCGGTGGAAGATGCGCTGACGCCGTTTGGTGTGAAAATTACCGATCTGCCGCTTACGCCCGAGGTGGTCTGGCGCTTGGCCAACCACAACGCCGAAACAGTGCGGAGGTCCTACTAACCATGATCCCGGGTTCTTTTGAATATTTTGCCCCGCGCTCGGTGAGCCATGCGATTAAGCTCTTGACGGCTCACAGGGACGACGTAAAGATTCTTTCCGGTGGCCAGAGCTTACTGCCGCTTATGAAGATGCGGCTTTCGAAGCCAGGCTATCTTGTAGATATAGGAAAGATTGCCGGACTCGACACCATCGTCGAAGAAGAGAACCATTTGATACTCGGCGCGCTCGTCACGCATTCCCAGATCGAGTATTCAGCTTTACTTAAAAGGCGTTGTCCGCTCCTACCGCAGACCGCAACGACCATCGCCGATGTTCAAATCAGAAACCGCGGCACAATTGGCGGCAGCGTTGCCCATGCCGACCCCGCCGGCGATATCCCGGCGGCAATCATGGCGCTCGATGCCGAGATCAAAGTGGCGGGGACCCACGGTGAGCGCTGGATCAAAGTCGATGAGTTTTTCCTGGGCCTACTGATGAGCGTCCTGGAACCGGATGAGATCGTTACCGCCGTCAAAGTGCCCGCAACTGACGGCGAGAAGACAGCGTATTTGAAGGCCGCTCCACGTTCCTCCGGTTTTGCAGTGGTCGGTGTCGCTGCGCGTCTGGCGTTGGATCCGTCAGGAACTTGCATTCGCGCCGCATTAGGAATTACCGGCATTACGGACAAAGCTTACCGGCCCCGTCGCGCGGAAGAGATCTTGACCGGCAAGAAACTTGATACGAAGACCATTGAAGAGGCCGCCGCGGAGTCGACGCGCAATATCGATGTCATCGAGGATATTAACGGCTCCACGGAATATCGGGCTCATCTGACGCAAGTCTACGTCGCCCGGGCTATTGAAGCCGCGCTACAAGGTTAGCCGGTGCGCCCCTCATTCCAGTTGCAGATCCCTTTTTAATCCGCAGCACCCGGAATTCTAGAACCCCGGAGCGGCGCGTGGCGAATTCCGTATCGCACCCAGTGGCCGCTAAATGACCTTGCGTCTGAGATACGCACTGAGATAATCAACGGCAGTGACCAGAATGTAAATGGCCAGAATCAGCGTGAGCAACTGATTCTCCAGAAAGAGACTTATAGCGATGTGGATGCGCTGGCCAAGGCCGCCGGCGCCAACGAAGCCAAGAACCGCAGCGACGCGAATGTTCACTTCCCAACGGTAGAGCGCATAAGAGATGAATTGCGGCAGGACTTGCGGCAGGATGCCATAGAAAAGAATCTGCAGGCGAGTTGCCCCGGTGGACTGCAGCGACTCGATGGGTTGCGCGTCAACGTCCTCCAAAACTTCGCCGAAGAGTTTGCCCAGCACCCCTCCTGTATGGACCCCGAGCGCTAAGACACCGGGAAACGGCCCCAAGCCGACCAGGAAGACAAAGATCAACGCCCAAACCATTTCGGGAATAGTGCGCAATATATTCAACACGCTCCTCGCGGTCAGATAGGGGATCATTCGAGCCGTTCGTTTCCAACCCTGCCTCGGCTCCAGCTCGTGGAGCAAACCCGAATAAATAAGATTTTTGGACGCAAAGAAAACGATGGACAGAGCGATGACCACCGCCATAAGCGTTCCCATAAAAGAAATGGCAAAAGTCTCGGTGGTCCCCTTCAACGCTTCCTGTAAAACGGCAGGAGAAAAGTCAGGTGGAAAGAGTTTTTTGATGTAGATGACGATTTGCCCGAAGCTGTCGCGACTGAGTAACTGCGATAGGTGGATCTCCGCGCCATAATAGCTCCACACCAAAAACATCAGAACGCCGGCAAGGACAAGGAGATTCTTGACCGTCGGCCCCTCGCGGAAACGTCCTCGAGGAGCGGGGATCGTCTCACAACTGTTTCGAGTTGGCGGCGTGCTCATAACATCGCACGGATTTTGGCACTGATGTAGTCCACCGCCGCAACCATCACAAACAAAATGATCAAAATGGTCAGCACCTCGTTGAAATTGAACATACGCATGGATATCTCAATTTGCTGGCCGAGGCCGCCGGCCCCCACCAGTCCCAAAATCGCGGAGGCGCGCACCGCGCACTCCCAGCGATAAAGAGTATAGGAAACGAAATTCGGTAGCGCCTGGGGAAACCAGCCGTAGAAAAAGATTTGCAGCTTGTTCGCGCCGACGGACTGCAAAGCCTCCAGAGGACGATAATTCACGGCTTCGAAAATCTCTGAATAAACCTTGCCGAGCATACCGCCGTAAGCCACGCCTATGGCGAGCACCCCGGGAAACGGCCCTAAACCCACCGCGCGAACGAACATGAACGCCCAGACGAATTCAGGAATGGAACGAAACAAGCTAAGCAATCCGCGGGCTAAAAAATACAGCCCATAGCGCATCCCCCGCCGCACCGGCGCTCCCTGCAGTTCCGCGTCATTAAGTATGCCTCTGACCGCAAGAGTGTGGGTCCCGAGCAAGCCCAGAGGAAATCCTATTGCCACTGCGATCAGGGTCCCCCAGAGCGAAATCTGAATCGTTTCTAACGCCGGACGCAACATCAGAGAAATAAAGTTCCAAGACACATCCGGCGGAAACATACCGGTTAGAAACTTCCATAAAGCTTCCTGGCCCTTCTTTTCGAAGAAAACCACTGGATCGATGTCTGCCCGCCTCCAACTGTCGACGAAGGCCAGGACAAAGAAAGCCGTGAAAATATAGGGGAAGAAAGATTTATCCGACGGACGGATAAGCGACGGATTGGACTCTTTCACTAATTGCCTCGGTCACCGAATGATCCCGGAAGTTGCCGGAGTACAAATCTTCGAGCATCGCCTCCGTGATCTTGCTGGTTTCCAGATCGAAACTTACTCGGCCCTCTTTGATGCCGATGACGCGCGGGAAATAAGCCAACGCTAGGTCCACGCTATGAAGGCTGACAATCAGAGTCTTGTGCCGGTTCTGGCTGATTTCAATCAACAAGCGGACGATGGTAGAGGCCAACGACGGATCGACCGAAGAGACGGGTTCATCGGCAAGAATGACATCAGGGTTCTGCACGAGCACTCTCGCGATGGCGACCCGCTGTTGTTGTCCGCCGGAGAGCTCGTCGGTGCGTTCGAGCAGCTTTTCCGGAATACCGACTTGTTGCAAGGCTTGGCGCGCGATCTCGACATCCGCCGGCTTGAACAAAGAAAGCAGTGACTGGAGCGTCGCCCACCGGCCAAGTTGCCCGGCAAGTACGTTGTGGATGACACGCAGGCGCGGAACCAGATTATGCTGCTGATACACGCTGCCGATCCTGCTTCGGGCACGACGCAGATCCTTTCCGTTGAGAGATTCGACATCTTCATCGCCGATCCATAATTTGCCGGCGGTGGGCCTCAGAGTGCAATTGAGCAGCCGAAATAGAGTCGTCTTGCCGGCGCCGCTCGGACCGATAAGGGCCACGCGCTCACCCCGGCAAACGGTCAAAACAATACGATCGAGCGCTACCTGGTCGCGTCCGAAGACCTTGCGGACCTCGGCGAGACAATACTGCTGAGTGGAATTCACCGTTCTCACTTAAGCAATCCGGCGGCGATGGCCGCCTCTTCGATGCCTTTCCAGTCTTCGTCTTTGGCGGCGATGTACCCTTTGGTTCTATGCAGATCGAGGATTTTCTTGTCCTCCGCCTTGTTGTAGTCGAGTTTTAGAAAAGCTTTGGTGATTTTGTCCACCGTTGCTTTGTCAACGCCGGCTCGAACAGTCCAGACGTAATCGACATAGGCAGGCGTGGTCCAAAAAATAGATACGCTATTAGTATCGACTTTCTTGGTTTCCACCAATTTGTCCCACACCAAAAAATTCAAAGCCCCGGCATCGACTCTGCCCGATTTCACCCACGCCGCCGTCGCGTCATGGGCGCCGCTAAAGCTAAACTTCGAGAAATCTTTCTCCGGATGGATACCGTTTTTGACCAAGAAATAACGAGGCATCAAATGACCGGAGGTCGAACTGACGCTGCCGAAGGAAAACGTTTTGCCCTTGAGATCTTTGAGTCCCCTTATGCCGCTCGCCTCGGCGGTGATGAAGCGGCTCTTAAATTCGGCGTCTTCCTTGCGCATAATGATACGCCGCGCCCCCTTGGCCTGCCTGGCTGCTTGTACCGAGGTCAAGCCACCATACCAAACCATCTCCAAACGATTGGCGGCAAGCGCCTGGACCGTCGCCGCGTAATCAATCACTGGCGTAAATTTTACCGGAATGCCAATTTCCTTGGTGAGGTAATCGGCGAAAGGAGCGTAGATGCGTAACATTTCCTGCGGATTTTCATCCGGAATCGCGGAGATCCTAAACTCTTTAAAGGATTGTGCGTAACCCATGCTCGCGGAAAACGTCAGTATTAAAACGACTGCCCACGATGCAATTTTTTTCATAGCGCGCTTCCCACGACAAATTTCCGATTTCTTAACATCGTTAAATAGGAAGCATTCCTATAAGTCAAATCGATTTTATCTATGATCCGCAATCCAAAAAAAGGTGCCCAATGCAGTTATAGATCGATGGCCTGCCAGATTACTCATGATCGACATTTCCTCTGAGTTTCTACCTATTCTTTTTCTCTATCATGTGTAGAGGCTAGGTCAATACGCTGGCAAATAAAAATGCTGGGTGTGCACCTCGTCCCAGTACTGCCGTCAACCAACAGTGCATGCAGGCGCCGAGACTGTGGAAGGGAAAAAGAAAAATCAGGAACTATTCGTTTTTCAAAAAAGCGCGGAAAGCTTGAGAAACCGGGGATAACGGCCGTCCCTTGTAACACACCTCGTAGAAATCGCGCTTCATCTTCAATCCGCGAATAGAAATTTCTACCAGCAGGCCGTCAGCCAATTCACGGTTTATCGATACGCGGGACAAAATGGAAATGCCGAATCCGGCGATGAGAGCTTCTTTGACGGCGGCGGTACTTCCCAGTTCCATGGCCACGTTGAGAAGATCGTCAACGGACCGCCGGCTCTTGCTTATCAGATGACGGAAGGAATCGAGAGTGCCCGAACCCTGTTCCCGGGAGATGAAGTTTTCAGAACGCAAATCAGCCAACTGAACGAATTTCCGGCGGCTCCACGGATGGCTCTTGGGAACGGTGAGTACCATCTCATCTTGCCAAACCTTGTCGAAAGAAAGTCTGGCGTCAGCACTTTTGAACCCGACAAATCCGATCTCGACCTTGCCGCCGAGCACCTCTTCGACGATGCCCGCGGAATCGCCGATTCGCAGTATCGGTTTCACTCCGGGGTATTTTTTAATGAATTCGCCGAGCCTTTGCGGCAAAAGATATTCGCCGGGGATATTGCTTCCACCGATCCAAAGTTCCCCGCTGAGCGTGCCGTGAAATTGCTCAACCGCGGCGACGGTTTCACGTTTAAAGGCCAAAAAGCTTCTTGCTTGCTCCACAAGCAGTAGCCCCAAGGCTGTCAGAGTGACTTTCCCGGGAATACGATAAAAGAGTTTACCGGCGAGCGTTTTTTCCAACTCCTGGATATGGGCGCTCACCGTGGGTTGTTTCAACGACAGCCGCTGTGCCGCCGCAGAAAAGCTTTTCAGTTCCGCAACCCAATAAAACACTTCAAGCTTATAGAGATCCAAATCGCCCTTTAGTTTGCCCATGGTAGCCTGAATACCTGTGTAGGTGACGCTATTTATGCGATAGCGAACGACGTTGTCAACCGCGGTGCTTAGCGCTATATTTTGTTGTCAATGGCAATAGAATCGAAGTTTATCGATTTACATAAATCGAACGGCGCTGTTCTCGCGGATTATAGCGGCTGGCTGCTAGCCGATCATTTCGGTAACCCAGCGGCCGAGTACCAGTCTGTTCGCAGCGGAGTCGGCCTCCTTGATCGTTCCAATCGTGCCCTACTGGCACTTACCGGCGCCGACCGTCTGTCCTTTCTTCAAGGCTTGATCTCAAACGACCTTCGACCTCTAACATCGGGTCAGGGACTCTATGGGGCGTTTTTGACGCAGCAAGGAAAGGTTCTCGGTGACTGCCGTGTCCTGTGCACGAATGACTCTTTTATACTCGATGTCTGGGAACCGATTAAGCAAAAACTTTGGGATCATCTGAACCGTTACCTGGTTGCCGATGAGGTGGAGATCGACGATTTCACCGATCGACATGCGACATTTTCGCTTCAAGGACCGCACTCCGAGGCGCTCTTAGAAAAGTTTGTCGCCAAAGATCAACATCCGCAACAACCGTTAAGCCAGTCGACTGTTTTCATCGCCGGCGTGGAGATTCGAATTGTACGCTACAGCGATACCGGCGAAAACGGCTTCGATTTGACTGTTCCGATAACCGAAATTGACAACATCGCGCGTCAGTTCACCGCAGCCGGATTGGCGCACTCCGCTAAATGGGTAGGCGAAGAGGCGCGCGAGTTGCTCCGCATTGAAGCGGGTATTCCCCTCTATGGCGTCGATGTCACCGAAGACAATCTCATTTTAGAAACCGGATTGAACCATGCAGTGAGTTTTAACAAGGGCTGCTATCTGGGCCAGGAGGTTGTCGAACGGATTCGCTCGCGCGGCCACGTCAACAAGAACCTTTCAGGTCTTGTTATCGAAGGCGAAAAGGCCGCGGCCGTTGGCAGCAGGATTCTATCCGCGGACAAGGAGATCGGCCGAGTTACCAGTTCCGTCTATTCCCCCGCCCTGCAATCACCCATTGCGCTTGGCTATATTCATCGCGACTTTCAGTCGCCCGGCACCCGTCTCTTGGTGCGGCATGATCCCGAAGTGATGAATGCCACGGTCACGCAGCTTCCATTCCTGGAGCGCAGCGCCAAAGTCGCCGTATCTTAGGCACTTGAATCCCAGCGCTGAGTCCGTATATTAATTGGAAATTTGCACCAGCCGAGAAAGGAATTCTAAATGGCTAACTTCACAAAGGTTTGCAAAGCGGAAGAGGTCAAAGCCGGTTGCGGCAAGAGCGTTGAGGTCAACGGCAAAGCCATTGGGGTTTTTAATGTCGACGATAAGTATTATGCCATCAATGATATTTGCGGCCATCGCGGCGGTCCGCTGGGGGAAGGTGAATTGGATGGTAAAACCGTGGTCTGTCCGTGGCACGGCTGGCGCTACGATGTCACCACCGGCGAAAACGAACTTCTGCCGGCATTGCCCACTGAGAAATATGAGGTAAAAGTCGAAGGCGACGATGTGCTCGTGGACGTCTAAAGTAATCCCGCTACAGACGCAAGAAGGCCCGCCACGTCGTATGAAGTAGCGGGCCTTTTTATTTTAGAACCTATCGCTGGTTAATCTTGTCCAGCTCGGCGAACAGCTCCGAATTCTCCGGAATTCCCTTATCGTACTCTTTAGCAAACTGAATCGTTCCCTGTTTGTCTATGATAAAGACAGCTCGCTTGGGCATACCTTGAGCTCGTAAACAGTCATACTGAGTGCACACGGCCCCGTGCGGCCAGAAGTCCGACAGCATGGGAAAATTGATACCACCCATCTTCTCGGCAAAGGCTTTGTGCGAAAAAGGAGAGTCAACGCTTACGCTCAACACTTGAGCGTCTCGGGCCTCGAATTCTTTGCGGTCCTTTTCGAGGTTTGTGAGTTCCTGCTGTCAGCCGCCGGTAAAATCAAGCGGATAGAACGCCAGCACCACGTTCTTTTTGCCTTGGTAGTCCTTTAGAGAAATATTTTGCTCACGCGAAACCGCCAGCGTGAAATCGGGGGCTTTTTGCCCTACATTCGGCATCGCCATTCGAACCTCCTTCTATCGCAAAAATAAACTGTCGGCTTCTTATCAGCTCTACCCTTTGAAGTAAAGGTCGATGTAGTCCTTGAGAGCATCCTTAGTGCTGTCGAAAGCCAGATCGTCCCAGGGAATGTCGCGCGGCAAAAAGGTTGCCGCCTCCGCCGACTCATCTCCTGCCGCAAGCTCGCCGCCGATAATTTGTGCGGCATACACGATGATAATGTTTGGCGAGCGCGGATATGAGTAGACGTTTAGGAGAGCGCCCAGCGCAACTTTCAGCCGAGCCTCCTCGAGCGTCTCACGCAGAGCGGCTTCCTGGACGGATTCTCCACGATCCACGTACCCGCCCGGGAATACCCATTTCCCCATAGCCGGCTCAATGCCGCGCTTGAGCAGCACAACGCCGCCGTCTAAAGTGAAGATCGTGCCAACGACCACCTTGGGGTCCTGATAAAAAATAAATGCACAGGCTTCACAAACGAGTCGCCCCGGCTCAGTCGATTTCACTATCCGCTTCTCCAGTCCGCCGCCGCAGCGGGGACAGAAACGATATTCGACATGGCCGTGAGCGTGGTGCTGAGGGTGCGCCGATATCATGAGATCTTTCTAACCGATATTTGGTTGAAACAAAAGATTAATTTCTATAAGCGTAACTGATGCTTCGCGCTATCATTTTCGATTTTAACGGAATTATCGTCGACGATGAGCCGATCCATTTTGAGCTGTT
>JBBDNJ010000273.1:0-12867 GCA_040877705.1 Binatia bacterium
CGAGAAACGTCTCGACAGCCTCGACACCGTCTGCAGCTACCAAAACTCGAAAACCGGCTGTTTCCAGAAATTTGCGCATGATAGTGAGCTGCCGCTGTTCATCGTCGACAAATAGAACCAACTGGCCTCGCATCGGCACAGGATCCGGCTCTTCAGTACCGCGCGATAACGTGGGTTCGACTGACGCGTTAGAACTTTCGGCCAGCGGTAAATAGATGCGGAAGGTAGCGCCATGCCCCCGCTCGCTGATCACTTCGATAAATCCACCGTGGTTGGCGACGATTCCATAAGCGACCGCCAGCCCGAGGCCGCTGCCCAAGCCTTGCGCTTTGGTTGTAAAAAACGGCTCGAATATGCGCTGTTTGACAGTCTCGTCCATTCCCGATCCGCTGTCTGCAATACTGATGCAGGCGTATGATCGATCCTTTACCTGGTGCAAGACATTGCGTAGCTCAGCGCCGGCAACGATACCCGTAGTTAAAGAAAGGTTTCCGCCCGCAGGCATGGCATCGCGAGCATTGAGGCAAATATTCAAAAGCACCTGATGAAGCTGATTGGGATCAGCCATAGTTTTCGGCAGGCGCTCGTCTAAACTTACGTTTACGTCAATGATCTTGGGAAACGTCCCAGCCAACAAAATTTTTAACGTGTCCAGCGTCTCATTGAGATCGACCGGCTCGGACAGCAGCTTACTTTCCCTGGCGAGCGCAAGCAGCTGGCGCACGGTGGCCGCTCCGCGCTCGATGGTTTCATCGATGATTTGCAGGGCGTCAGCGGAATCTTGATCCTTTTGATCGGATGGCTGCAGCAGAAAAGCGTATCCCTTGATGATATTGAGAATGTTGTTGAAGTCGTGCGCGATGCCGCTTGCCAGCGTCCCCACGCTTTCCATCTTCTGGGCCTGGCGCAGCTGCTGTTCGAGCCGCTTTTCCTCTTCCCGCTCCGCAAACAGAGCGGCATTGGCCAACTGGAGTTCCGCCGTGCGCTGCTCGATCCTTAACTCAAGCCTTTCGTTGGCTCTGGCTAAGTCGTCCCTGGCTTGCTGCAAGGCGGCATTGGCTTGTTTGCGATCGGTAATGTTCAGAAAAATGCCGATGCAGCCGCGCACCTTGCCCTGGTCGTCGCGAAGCGGCGTGGCGCGGGAAAGCTCATGAATGACCGTCCCATCGCTGCGGGCGATCTCCAGCTCTTCGTCAAAGACGTCGATGCCTTCGCGCGCGGCGCGCTGAATCGGCAAGTCTCCCGGCGGAACTTCCCTGCCATTGCGAAAAAGCTTAAATGACAGTTGGTCTTCGTCTGTACCGGTCTTGGAAATGTTCTGCTCGCCGCCGCTGCCGAGCATCCGCATAAACTCGGGATTACCCCAGATGTGCTTACATTGCGCATCGGTCGCTACTCCGATACCCACCGGTGCCGTATCGATCAACTTTTGAAATTCTTCCACACGCTGCTGAACGGTCTGATAAAGATTGGCATTATCGAAGGCAACGGAAGCCTGCGCGGCGATGACCGTGATAATACTTTCGGCTTCGGCGGTAAAAACATCGGGCTCCGGATGGCCGAAAAATAATCCGCCTAAAACCTCTCCCGAACGCAACGTGACCGGCACGGACAGGTAACTGCGCACGGGTAAGTGTCCCTCCGGCATGCCATGATGCGGCGGGTTTTTACCATAACGTGGATCGTTCAAAACGTCGCCGATCCGTAAGACGCCTTCACCTCGAAAGGTCGGTCCGAACAGCTGCGTATTGCGCGGCATGGGAAATTTCTCGAAGGCTTCGCGCGGTGCGCCGGAGAGTGAATAAAGCAAGAATGATTCGCCTGATTCGTCTTTCAGGGTGTAAAAAAATGCGCCGAATTGCGCGCCGGAGATTTCGCGCCCCGCATCCGTGACAATTTGCACGATCTTCGGCAAATCCAATTCCGCCGCCAATGCATTGCCGACTCGGTTGATGATTTCCAGCGAACGAGTACGCTGCCGCAGCATCTCTTCCCTGAGCCTGCTTTCAGTGATATCCATGCATACGCCCGCCAACTTCTCAGCTCGGCCGTCGGCGCCGAAGGATAGCCTGCCGAACGCCTCTACCCAGCGCAGCTGCCCGTCGGGACGCAAAATACGGTACGCGACATGGTAGTCGCTTTGGGTTTCCAGCGTATTCTGGATCTGAGTTAAAATCGATTGAAGATCTTCGGGGTGAATGTCTTGTTTGAAATCTTCGAGGCTGCCGCCGAAGGTTCCCGGTTGCAGGCCGTGAATGAGTTCCAGAGTGGCGGACCAGGTGATCTTGTTCGCGGCGATGTTCCATTCCCAGGCGCCCATTTGTCCGGCGGACAATGCCACCTGCAGGCGGGCTTCACTCTCGCGTAGCGCGGTTTCGGCGCGCTGGCGTTCGATGAACTGGCCGAGTTGAACGCCGATGTTGGCGACCATTTCCTGGAATTCGTCGTCCGGCTCGCGAATTTCACGGCTGAAAAATTCCAAGACGCCGAGGATCTGTTGATCGAGCTTGATCGGAAAGCCCACGGCGCCATGGAAGCCCACCCTAGCCGCCACGGGTGCGCGTGGAAAATTACTGTCTTTTAGGACATCGGTAATCCATGCCGGTATAGCGCTGCTCCAGACCCGCCCGGGCAGACCCACTGCGGGAGAAAATTTGATCTGCCGAGTGACCGCGACGAACTCGGATACCTCGATGGACGGAAAAGACCAAACATCCGCACACGCCAGCTCGTTGGAATTCCGTTCCGGGATCCAGATTGCGCCGAGCTCCCAGCCCGAGGTTTCGCAGATTGCCTTGATAATCTTGGGCGCGGCATCGGTGATAGCGGTCGTTTCAGACAGGATCCGGCTGACTGCATCTTTGGTTCTCAGCCGTTGCTCTAGACGCCGTTGCTCCGAGACCACTGAGGCGACGATGAGCGCGGTCATGGCGATCGTCGCCATAAACAACTGCAGCAACAAGAGATCATGGTGCGGCTCGGCGGTTGCGAAGGGACCCAAGCCATCCAATGTGCCCCATAAGGCAATGCCGGATACCAGGAAAGCAGCCGTCACGGCGCCGCGCCGGCCAAAGCGCAAGGCGGCCCAGAGTAGCGGCACCAGAGCGAAATATTCCAAACCGGGGGGCACCTCATTGAGAAACAGCAGAATGGAAAGTAACAACAACAAAACCAGCAACCCTGCTGCCTCTAAAATTTGCCTGGAGCGCACAGGCAGCACAGGTTGTGTCAGCCACATGAGCAACAGAGGGGCAACCGTTAAGTTTCCCACCGCATCGCCGAGCCACCACGTCAACCAAACAGATGAAAGTTCGTTCCAGTGCGCGAAGCCGCCGAGATTCAAAGTGATGACACCGATAGTCGCGCCGACAGCGGTGGCGAGAACCCCGGCCAGCAAGATAAATTTGAGAATGTCCTTGGTACGATCGAAAGCTTTTGGACCTTTAGCGAATCGAGATACCAGCGCCGCCCCCAGGAGCGCTTCGAAGGTATTGCCGGCGGCGATGCCCAGGGCCGTCACCACCGATTCCTGCGCGCTGAAGTTTACTAGAAACGCGCCGAGAACGATTCCCGGCCAAAGCCGATAGCCCCACAGAAGAATGGCTGCCAGCGCGATACCGCTCGGTGGCCAGACCGCGGAAGCGCTGGGGTTGATGGAAGCCAAAGATAAACCGAACGTGCCGGCGCAGAAGTATGCAAGGGCGAGCGCGAAGATCAATATGACCGTGCGGAAGGTTAGATCTATGCTTCCTGTGAAAACGGGCGGGATCGTCTTAGATTGCAAACTGAGCATTTTTGCGTCCCTTTGGTATTTACGAGTCCGCGCATCATAGTAAACGTTACGACGAGGATCAATCGAGTAATCATTCTATTTGAGGAGGTTATCTGACATCGGTCAGCCGATAAGCACGCAACTGCATTGCAAGGACGGCAAAGGCCCGTCGCCGTGAGACGGCACAATGTTTTCTATTGTCGCTCAAGAGCCGGATAGCAGTGAATGCGTGTCGCGGAGCCATGGATCGTTTTTGATCATTCTTGAGAAGTTTGCATGGACGGTGCGCGAAACCGCTGCTGGAGTAGAGTTTCTAACCAGAGCAAGCCGGTCCACTACTTTCTGAATGTCCGCCGGCATGCCGACGACGCCTTTCAACCATTTCATGCCGCCCGGATTGTCGGTTTCGGTGAGCAGCAGATGATCGGGAATTTCGCCGGCAATGGTCCGGATGCCGTCGGAGTAGAGGACTTCGACGCCCACCGTGAAGTAAGCGCCGAATTGTACGAGAGCGCGGAGAATGTCCAGCGGGCCGGAATACCAGTGAATGAGGGCGCGCTTTATATCGTAACGCTCCAAAAGATCGAGAATCTGTTTTTCGCCGCCTTTAGTGTGCAGGTTGACGATCTTTTGCTGTTCGCGCGCCGCGGCGAAAAAATATTCCAGCACTTTTAACTGCGCCGGATACTCGGAACTGTCTTTGACCCAATGAAAGTCCAGGCCGATTTCGCCGATGGCGGGGCTGGTCTCTATGTACTGGCTGAGCTGGTGCAATCGCCCGACGTATTCGGGCGCGCGCTTGGGATGGATTCCGAAAGTCGGCAGCACCAGCGCGGAACGCTGCGCGATTTGGCGCAGCTCCAAATAGGACGGCGCATCCATCGCCGTGGCGAAAGTAAAAATTCTTTCACGTTCGATTTCGTTCAACGCCTCGTCGAGGAGGTCGCCGTATTTGTCGAGATGGACGTGCGCGTCGATTAACATTGGCCTAACTCCGTTTCCAGTAGATCCATAAGCCGATGAGTGCTACCACCGTGAGATGGTGCGCAAGAAAGAAGCTAAACCGATTGATCCAGGCGATGAGAAAATCTTTTACCCAAGTGTTCGATGGTGATGGTTCCTGCTCTGGCACAGTTGCCGCCGTTGAAGCCGATGAACTTCATCATTGCGGCAGGTGAAAATTAAAGTCAATCTGCTGTTGCGGTAGAAGACGATTTCGGATTATGTAATTGCCGTTAACCGATCAAGAGCTGGAACAAAAGAATAACCGCACACGACGTTCACGAAGAGCACGAAGGAGAGACGAGAACCTTCGTGACCTTCGCGTTCTTCGCGGTGCAATAGAAATCCCAATCTTTTGCTTCGAAGGAGGATTGAATGATCATCGGCCGGCGTCAGTTTCTTACGCAAATTTCTATCGGTATGGCCGTTGCGCCCTGGATGCGCGAACTAAGTTGGGCGCAGGTCAAAGGTAAGATCGGCTACATGAAGATCGTCGATGTTGCGGCGATGTTTATGGCGGTGGAGAAAGGATTCTTCAAGTCGGAGGGGCTGGAGCTGGAAACCGTTCCCATGGTCGGCGGCGCGGTGATCGTTCAAGGCGTGACTTCCGGCGATCTGCAGATCGGATGGACCAACGTGATATCGCTTTACCAGGCTTACGTAGAAGGATTCGATTTCAAGCTTGTCGCGGCGGGGGCCAGCAATGTCAAAGACAAGAAGGAGAGTCATGCCATTCTGGTGGCCCAATCGTCGCCGATTAAAAACGCCAAAGCTCTCGAAGGAAAGACCGTCGCGGTCAATACGTTGAACAATATCGTACATCTGATGGCGCGGGCGTGGATCGATAAAAACGGCGGAAATTCGAGCAAGGTCAAATTTGTCGAGGTGCCGTTTCCGCAGATGGAAGCGGTATTGGCCGCCGGCAGGATCGACGCCGCCAGCATCCACGAGCCTTTTGCCACGGCTGCGGTGGAAAAGGGCGGAGCACGAGTTCTCTCGCAACCCTGGGGCGATGTCCTGCCGAAGTTCCTGATCGCCGGTTGGTTCGCTTCGGAGAAGTGGATACAAAAAAATAAACAAACCGCCCAGGCGTTCGTGCGCGCTATCGGCCGCGGCGTCGATGCTATTCATGCCGACCCTGAAGCGAGTCGGGCCGCGATGGTGAAGTGGGCCGGGTTGAAGCCCGATCTGGCGGGCAAGATCGGCTTGCCGGTGTTTGAAAAGAATCTGTCGGAAAAAGATCTTCAGGCGACCATCAACCTGACACACAAGTACAAAATGATTCCCCGCGCCTTCAAAGCGCGCGAGGTGATCAGCGATCTGGCGCCAAAGGCGTGATCGGCTTCACTCACCTCCCGCTTAGTTCCTTCATGTCCATTTTAGAAGTTCAGAATCTCTCGAAAACCTATCGGCAGATGGGCGGCGAGACGACCTTGGCGATCGGCGACATCTCCTGCAAAGTCGAGCCGGGGGAGTTTGTCAGTTTCGTTGGACCTTCGGGATGCGGCAAGACCACGCTGCTGATGTCGATCGCCGGGCTCATCGCTCCCAGCACCGGGAAAATAATCGTCCACGGCAAAGAAGTGAGCGGGCCCCCTGCCAACCTGATTCTGGTTTTCCAGGAGTTCAACAAATCTCTCTTCGCATGGCGTTCGGTGCTTGGGAATGTCCGCTTTGGTCTGGAGGCGCGGGGAAACCACTCCCGCGAATCGGCGAACAAAGCGCGCTCGCTCATCGAGCTCGTCGGTCTCAAAGGTTTTGAGAATCATTATCCGTGGGAACTCTCGGGCGGCATGCAGCAGCGCGTCGCCATCGCCCGGGCGCTGGCTTACGAACCGGAACTTCTTCTGATGGACGAGCCGTTTGGCTCTCTCGACGCGCTGACGCGACTGGAGTTGGAGGATACGCTGCTCAAGCTGTGGGAGGAATTGGGCACGACGATTCTTTTTATTACGCATGACATCGAAGAAGCGATTTATCTGTCGGACAGGATCTGGTTGCTGAGCCGGCGGCCCTCGCAAATCGTCGAAGAGTTGGCCATCGACTTTGCCCGGCCGCGCGATCAGATAACAACCCGGGCCGAAGCCCGCTTCATGGGAATCAGAAATCGAATTTACCAACGGATCAATAGCGAAGGCGCGCCGTGAACGATTCCAGAAGCTTTAATTGGCAGGGTTGGTCGGTTTTCAGTGCGCTCTTGCTCCTCTGGGAGTGCGCCTCCCGCTTCAATTCGGACCTGCAACTCTACCTCCCGCCGGTGAGCCAAATTCTCGGCGCCCTTGCACGGCTGATTGTCTCGGGGCAAATCGTCACGCACCTGACAATTACTTTCATGCGTTTCCTTGAAGGCTATTTCCTGGCCGCTGCCATCGCGGTGGTTCTGGGCACCGTGTTGGGCTATTTCCGATTCGCGCATAGCCTGTTCGAAACGGTCATCGAGTTTTTGCGCCCTATGCCTTCGGTGGCGATCATCCCGGTGGCGGTTTTATTGCTTGGTATCGGCGATTCGATGATCGTTGCGGTCACGGTCTACGCAAGCCTGTGGCCGGTGCTTATCAATACCATCGACGGCGTCAGGCACATCGAGCGCACTCTGATTGACACCGGCAGAACTTTCGGGTTGAGCCGCAGGCAGCTACTCTGGCAGGTGGTCTTGCCGGCGGCGGCCCCTTATATCGTTACCGGTTTGCGCGTCAGCTTGTCCATTGCTCTCATTCTTGTCACGACCGGCGAGATGGTGGCGGGCAGTAGAGGTCTGGGTTTTTTCATTCTCGACCAAGAACGCTCCATGAACAGCGGCAACATGTACGCCGGCATCATTCTCGTCTCCGGTCTAGGTTACCTGCTCAACCGTTTGTTTCTCCTGTGCGAAGAGCGGGCGATGAAATGGCGCCACGGCATGATCGCTCGAGAAGCCGTTTGACGATGCGCGAATCGAAGTTCAACGGAGTGCTTTTCCTGCTCGGCTTGCTGCTCGTTTGGGAGCTCGTCGCCCAGGCCGAACTGATCAATCCGCTTATCGTGCCGCCGCTCAGCAGGATTCTAAGAATTTTCTCCGAGCTGTTCTGGTCGGGTCATATTCCATTGCAAATTCTGGCGAGCATGAAGCGGGCGCTGCTGGGCTACTTCCTGGCGGCCGCGGTCTTCATCCCGTTGGGGATCTCGATGGGGCTTTCGCAAACCGTTTACCGTTTGTTCGAAGTGGTCGTCGAGATGCTGCGGCCTGTGCCGCCGCCGGTGATGATTCCGGTCGCCCTGCTGTTTTTCGGTCTGGAGGATGAGATGAAGATCTTTGTCATTTTCTTTTCCTGCGCCTGGCCGATTCTGCTCAATGCGCTGGACGGTGCGCGCAACGTCGATCGGGTGCTGCTGAACACCGCCCGCACGTTCGGATTGCCGCAGTGGAAAATCATCTGGAATGTCATCTTGCCGGCAAGCTCGCCGCAGATCGTGACGGGACTGAAAGTCAGCTTGCCGATCATGCTGATCCTGGTCGTGATTTCAGAGATGGTGGGGAGCACCGACGGCATCGGTTATTTTATTTTGGATTCGCAGCGACGATTCAGGGTCGCGCAGATGTATGCGGGTATGTTCGCCTTGGCGATACTCGGCTACACGCTCAACCAAGTTTTTAACTTGCTCTACAAATTAGTCATGCCCTGGCACGTGGCGCTGATAAGATTGAAGGAGGTCGGGTGAAGTACCTGACACCCGACACATAGAACCGCTTACACCTTGTGCATGCCGCCGCCTGGAGGAGGTTGCGGCTGGTTCTTGCCCGGCAGCCAATCGGCGTCTTTGCGCGGGCTGTTGCCTTTGACTTGGAACTTCGCCCGGCCCATGTTGGCAAACTCGATTTCGATGGTATCGCCGGAGTTCACGGGCTTCAGCCCTTCATGAAACGTGCCGGTGGCGACGATGTCACCGGGATTGAGGCGGACGAAACGCGACAGCCAGGCGATCTGGTTCGGAATCTTGTGCGCCATGGCGCTGGTATTATAGTTCTGGCGCGGCTCGCCGTTGGTCCATGACTTCACGACGACGTTGTGCGGATCGGGGATCTCGTCCCTGGTGATGATCCACGGACCGCAACAGCCGTGGGTGTCCTGTCCTTTCGGCACGAACTGCGTGCGCCGCACCATGCCTCGCGTCGAGATATCAAAGAACGGCACATAGCCGAACACGTAATCCAGCGCCTTGGACTCCGAGACATTTCTCGTTGGTTTCCCCATGACAAAGGCGAACTCGGCTTCCGGTTGGTAGACTACCGCGGCGGGGATGTCGGTCAATTCCACGGCGCCGTCGGGTCCGACAAGATCGGGAGATTTGTAGAAATATTCGTTGGGAAAATTATCCGTGGTCCGTTCCGGTCGATCGATATAGTTGCTAAAGGCGGCGATGCACTTGCTCGGCCGCGCCAGGGGAGAGCGCAGTTGCACGCTGCTCAACGGCACGCCTTCCTGTTCATTCATGATCTTCTCGAAACGACGGCGGTATTTGCGCCAGCTTTCGATGATCTCTTCCATCACCCGTTGCGGCCCTTTGGCCTTGCGCGCGCTGATGGCGTCGCTGACATCCACGACCCTGTTATCGTTCTTGATCACCCCGATCTTATCGTCGTCAAATCGTAGAATTTTCACGGTGTGCTCCCTCCAGTGCCGAATTTTGCGCCTATATTTGCGACAACGGCCCGGTAATGTCAAACCAAAGTTCGCAGTGCGGGGAATTGGGTTGGTAGGCGGCAGATCCAGGTAACCATGTGCGATTGACTGATTTCGATCGGCTGTGATAGCGGTCGCATCATGGCAACCCAATCCAGTATCTCAGCTGAACGATTTCGCGGTGAGATCGGCATCCATTTTCCACTCCATGTTCTTAACCGCTACTCTCTCCCCGAACTGATCGCATTGGCGGAACGCGCTTGGAATACCCTGGGGCAATACGGCTTCACGCAGGTGTGGACCAACGACAATCTGGAGTATCGCAGTGTCTTGGCGAGCTCGGCGGCGCTGGTAGCGCGGCTGCCGGTGAAGTTGGGAACGGCGGTTACGGTGCCGTACTTTCGCAATCCCATCGACCTTGCCGCGGCCTTTGCGACTATGTCCGAATTGACCGATGGCCGAGAGATCTCCCTCGGTTTGGGACCGGGATCGAGATCGATTTTGGCGCATCACGTCGAGCGCGTGAAGCCAATGGCGATCATGGCCGAGTTGGCGATCGTTCTGCGAACTCTGTTTGATGGCCATGGGGTTCGGCGAAGCGACATGCCAGCGCTGGCTGACTATTTTCACTTGAACGCGGAAAGTTACACGTTGCGCTTCAAACCCCGGTCGCCGATTCGCCTGTATTACGGTCCTAGCCTGCTCAAGCCTGGTGTTTTGAATCTCATCGCGCGCTACTTCGACGGCGTGATTCTGCAAACTCTGTATGGGATGGCGGCTATGGAAGAGACACTGGCAACTCTTGCTGAAGCGCGAAAACAGTCGACGTTACGCGAGCCGCTGCGAAAGGTGATGCTTGTCAATGCGTCTGTGTCCCGCGACGGACAGGCGGCAAGGCAACATGCGAAACGCTTTGTTTCCCATATTGCTTCAGGTTGGCCGGACGAGACCTTGCGCCGGATCGGCATCGACCCAGCAACAATGGACCCCGTGCGGCAGGCCTACTCGCAAAATCGCGGCGTCGACTACGCGGCGTCGATCACCCCCGACGAAGCGGTGGACCGATTGATTATCGCCGGGACTCCCGCGCAATGTAACGAACGCATCGCTGAACTTTTTTCCCTGGCGGCGCGGCATGATTTCCCGCACATATGCATCGGTGTGCCGGCGGGACCTGATATCGCGGAAGTCATCGATCTTTGGGGTAAAGAAATTCTGCCGGCGTTACGTTAGTAGACACTCTCGCGGTTAAACTTTTAAAGGCCCACCGTTCGAGGGAGGGACAGGTGATGATGTCCAGCGAATTGGAGCTAGATCCGAAAGATAGCTGCTTGCTCGTTATTGACGTTCAGAACGATTACTGCCATGACCAGGGCGCCTTTGGTCAAATGGGGATTCCCTTGCAGAGCATCCAGGATATGGTTCGCCGCCTGGTCCCGTTCATAGAAGAGGTTAGGCAAGCGGGTGTGATGGTCATTTTTATCCGCAACCAGCACAGCGAGTGGGATGACTCCCCCACCTGGTTGACGCGGCGCCGGGGAGCGCAGAAAATCGTCCCTGTCTGCGTGGAGGGGAGCTGGGGAACCGAATTTTATCAGGTCAACCCTACGCCGGCAGACCGCGTCGTCGTCAAGCACCGCTACAGCGCCTTTATCGACACGGATCTCGATCTCATCCTGCGCAGTCGCAAAATCACCAGTCTTGTCCTCACCGGAGTGGCGACCAACGTTTGTGTCGAGTCCACCGCCCGTCACGGCTTTATGAAAGACTATCAGGTGACCTTGGTGGAAGACTGTTGCGCGGCCACCTCACCCGAAGAACATCAGGGAACGCTTCTGAACATCAGCAAGTTCTTCGGCGATGTGGCCCGGGCCGACACTGTTCTAGCCGCCTTGCGAGGTGAAGCCATTCACAGTGCAGTGAATTCTGCAGCAAAATGAACGGAGAGTTTCCTGACGCTTGGCTCAGGCTGAGCAGCGCAAAGCGTCTCCTCGAGCCGGTAGCTAGGTTGATGTTCCCTCGCCTGTTCCTAAGCCCGGCTTCCGCAACCACTCACCCATCACTTTGGTCGCGGCATCCACGTCATCCATTAGTTGCTTCAGTCCCTCCAGATCAGTGAATACGTGCCGCCCCTTGTACTCACCTCTCGACGGATCACCCTCCTGAAAAGGAATGCCGTAAGTTGCGCCTCTGTGTACCACCGAGTTCCGCAGCTTGGCGATTCTCTTAAGGTTATCCACAGTAGTGGGGTTGAGCAGGTTCTTCTTATGAATCAGGTGAGACGCTTGACCGAGAGTCATCTTGGGCTGGTACTGCTCGAAGGAGGTCGGCTTCTGGTCCGCGACCCACAGCGTACCGATCGCCAAGAGTTCTAGATGTGCAGCGACCCCAATGACGAAAGGCCACACCCACAAATCGTGATCGGTGTTCAGCGCGAATCGGACGATCATCCACTGACGGACACGGTCGAGTAGGCTATCGTTCTCACCAGAAGCCGCCGGTAGGCGGTCCCAGAGCAAGAAGTCGCAACCGCAAGGGCCGGTTACCAACACGCTGGTTGGTGTCATGTTCTTCACCGTCACGACGTCGCCCCGCCGCAGCGGCTTCGGATCTTGGCACCTATGGTTGGGTTCGGTCACTCCCTGGTATGCAGTTATGCCTAGTCGTATAACGGCTCCGGCTTCAGTCACTTTGAGAACCCAGTCTTTATCCATTACCCAATCCTTCCCTCTAGTAGCACCGTCCGGTCCAGACGTTAGCTCGGTTCCAAAGCGTCTGAACACCCGAGTCAGTCAAGACGAACGAACCGTTCAGTGGGTCAATCGTGATGATCTCAATACCGATGCCTTTGAAACGCACTAGGATGACGCCGTCATCGCGGCGCTGGTACACTTGAAACTGGTAGGACTGCTTCATGACCTCGTCAACCACCGTTGCTTGATTACCGTTGAATGAAATCTTGTACCCTCCCCCGGCCGTCTGCGTTTCGAGAGGACTGGACTTTAGGACGACCTCGGGCTTGCCAGGCTCGGGATAGGGATTCCGGTAGTATCCAGTGTTAGCCGATGTGTCGGAAAAGCAGCTAACGGTTGCGGATGGTCGAAGTACTTGGGGCAAAGCCTTACCCCGGAAGGTATTATCTCCTTGTGCGAACGCGGCTGACCGTTGGCCTACGAGCAACCCGGAACCGAGAATAAGCATTATAAGGTACTTCTGCATGTTAGCCCTCCTGGAAAGTGTCAACCTCCCACGCTAACGCTCGCGGCGAGGTCCGTGATACCGCTCGGTAGGTCTCCAATTTGTGAACAGTGGAGCGTCCGAGGGTCAGGCTTGCATGAGTGAATAAGGTGATTTGAGGATGTTTGTGGGCTTCGCTTTTGTCTATGCAAACCTGCCCAGACATCGCGGAAGTTGGACGCGAACACGTCTTAG
>JBBDNJ010000274.1:0-12782 GCA_040877705.1 Binatia bacterium
ATCAAGGAACTGCTCAAAGAGCCGGTCATCTTTGACGGCCGCAATATCTACGATCCACGAGACCTCAAAGAACTCGGCTTCGACTACTATTCCATAGGACGTACAAATGGCTAGATATCTCATTACCGGCGGCGCCGGTTTCATCGGCTCTCACCTCTGTGAAAGTTTTCTCAACCAGGGGCATGAAGTGATCTGCATGGACAACTACTCGACCGGAGCGCAACAGAATATCGCGAATTTCGCCTCGAACCGGCGATTCACTTTCATGGATCATAATGTCAGCCGTTATATCGAGGTTCAGCAGGCTTTGGATTTTGTTCTTCATTTCGCATCGCCAGCGAGCCCGGTAGATTACCTGGAGCTGCCGATTCCGACTCTTAAAGTCGGCTCGCTCGGTACTCATAACGCGTTGGGCTTGGCCAAAGCCAAGAATGCTGTATTTCTTCTGGCGTCGACTTCTGAAGTTTACGGCGACCCGCTGGTACGGCCTCAGAATGAAGAGTACTGGGGTAACGTTAATCCGGTGGGTCCACGCGGCGTGTATGATGAGGCGAAGCGCTTTGCCGAGGCCATGACCATGGCTTACCACCGTTATCACGGCTTGGACACGCGGATCGTCCGCATCTTTAATACCTACGGACCGCGCATGCGCATGCGCGACGGGCGCGTCGTGCCTAACTTCATCATGCAGGCTCTTAATGGCGAGCCGCTCACTGTGTACGGCCAGGGCGAGCAAACTCGTAGTTTTCAGTACGTCGACGATCTGGTCGCGGGGATTCAGCGGCTTCTCGCGTCGGGCGAGCATTATCCCGTCAACATCGGTAATCCGCATGAGATGACCGTTCTCCAGTTTGCCGAGAAGATTCTCGAACTCACGGGCTCGACGAGCGCAATCGTTTATCGGCCGCTCCCGCAAGATGATCCGCAGGTGCGGCAACCCGATATTGCCAAAGCCAGGAAGCTGCTAGGATGGGAGCCTAAAGTGGAGTTGGACGAAGGTCTAACCAAGACGATCGAATATTTTCGTTCGCGCTTGCAGGAGCAAGAAGCATGAAGATCGTCGTCACCGGCGGCGCGGGCTTTATCGCTTCTCATATCGTCGACGCCTACATCGATAGTGGGCACCAGGTGCATGTCATCGACGACTTCTCCACGGGGCGCGAGGCCAATGTCAACCCCAAAGCTATCGTCCACGATGCCAACGTTGCAAATCCTGAGGCGGCCGAGTTAATTTTAAAGATTGGACCGAACGTGCTCAACCATCATGCGGCACAGATGGATGTCCGTCATTCCGTGGAAAATCCTCTGTTCGACGCCGGAGTCAACATCCTGGGGTTCCTCAATTTGCTCGAAGCGTGCAAAAAAGCCGGCACACAGAGGGTCATTTTCGCGTCGTCCGGCGGCGCTATATACGGCGATAAAGAGCCAATCCCGGCGCATGAGGAGCATGTCAAGGAGCCCATGAGCCCATACGGTGTCAGTAAAATGACCGGTGAGTTGTATCTGGCGTACTATTACATGGCTTTCGGTATGCATTACGTGGCCCTGCGCTATGCCAACGTGTATGGCCCGCGCCAGTCGACAAAAGGGGAGGCCGGAGTGGTCGCGATCTTTATTTCGCAATTGCTTGGGAAGAAGAGTCCGGTCATCAATGGGGATGGAAAGCAGACACGCGATTACGTTTTTGTCGGCGATGTCGTCAGGGCGAATGTCGCCGCCTTGGAAGCAAGTCATGTGGGCGGCGTCAATATCGGTACCGGCAGGGAAACCGATGTGACGACACTTTGCGAGCTGTTACGGCAGGATATGAACAGCAAAGTCAAAGCGGTCCACGGTCCGGCAAAACTGGGTGAGCAAATGCGCAGTTGCCTGGAAACCGGTTTGGCCGGTAAGGTTTTGGGTTGGCAGCCCGAGATCGCGGTTGAAGAGGGGTTAAAACGTACCATTGCCTATTATCGTGAAAACGGTCTTTCATGAGTCTTGAACATATCAGAAACTTTTCCATCATTGCGCACATCGATCACGGCAAATCAACGCTCGCCGATCGTTTGCTCGAGTTTACCGGCGCGGTAAGCGCCAGAGAAAGGACCGACCAGATTCTGGACAGCATGGATCTGGAACGGGAGCGCGGCATTACGATCAAAGCCAGTCCGGTTTGCTTGCGCTACCGCGCGATGGACGGCAAGGAGTACAAGCTTAACCTGATCGATACCCCGGGCCATGTCGATTTCACTTACGAAGTTTCGCGCAGCTTGGCCGCTTGCGAGGGCGCGTTGCTGATCGTCGATGCGGCGCAGGGGGTGGAGGCCCAGACCGTGGCCAACGTGCACATGGCGCTGGACCACAATCTCGAAGTTCTCCCGGTGATCAACAAGATCGATCTTCCCAGCGCGGATCCCGAGCGCGTCCGAAAAGACATCGAGGATGTCATCGGCCTGGATGCATCCAACGCAATCCTGGCCAGCGCCAAGGAGGGCATCGGCACGAAGGAAATTCTTGAAGGGATCGTGCAGCGCTTTCCCCATCCCAAAGGCAGCGTTGACGATCCGCTGCGGGCATTGATTATCGATTGCTGGTTCGATCCCTACCATGGCGCCGTGGTCATGATGCGTGTGTTCGATGGCAAGGTGGCCAAAGGCGCGCGCATTCGCATGATGTTTAGCGGCAATGTTTTCGAAGTGACTCGGCTCGGCGTTTTATCGCCGGGACCGGTGGAAGTCGAAGAATTGGGCGCCGGAGAAGTTGGCTTCTTGATGGCGGCCATCAAGGAAGTGGCCGAGACCCGCATCGGCGATACCATCACGCTGGCGGATCGGCCGGCCGGCGAACCTCTGCCTGGATTCAAGCCAATGAAGCCGATGGTGTTCAGCGGGCTCTATCCGACGGATGCCAATCAATACCAGAGCTTGCGTGAGGCATTAGATAAGTTACGTTTAAATGATTCGTCGTTTACCTTCGAGCCTGAAACGTCCCAGGCTTTGGGGTTTGGTTTTCGCTGCGGCTTCCTGGGTCTATTGCATATGGATATCATACGGGAGCGGCTTGAGCGGGAGTTCGCTCTCAGTCTTATTACCACGGCCGCTACCGTTGTTTATCGCGTAACCAAGACGTCGGCGGAGACGTTGCAGATCGACAATCCGGTGCGGCTGCCTGCCGAAGGCGATATCGAACAGATCGAAGAACCGGTCATTCAGGCGGCGATTCACTTGCCCCAGGAGTTTCTCGGCGCAGTGCTTGGGCTTTGCGAAGAAAAGCGCGGCACGCAGAAAGAGATCCGCTATCTCGGACCCAAGCGGGTCATGATCGTTTACGAACTGCCGTTGAATGAAATCGTCGTCGACTTTTATGACCGGCTCAAGTCGGTAAGCCGCGGCTATGCCTCTATGGAGTATGAGATTGCTGGCTATCGCCCGGCGGATCTGGTTAAACTGGATGTGCGCATCAACGGCGATGTGGTGGACGCCATGTCCATGATCGTGCACCGCGATAAGGCTTATTACCGCGGCCGCGACCTGGTGCAAAAAATGCGCGAGCTTATTCCACGCCAGATGTTCGAGGTCGTGATTCAAGCAGCCATCGGTAGCCGAATTATATCGCGCGAGGCGGTCAAAGCGCTGCGGAAGAATGTTACGGCTAAATGCTATGGCGGCGACATTACCCGCAAGAGAAAGTTGTTGGAGCGGCAAAAAGAAGGAAAAAAACGCATGAAGCAGGTGGGTAAAGTGGAAATTCCCCAGGAAGCATTCCTCGCCGCTTTGAAAGTTTAGATCGGAGTTTTCATGTCGGCGGAAAAAGTCACTAAGGCAAAAGAGCCAACGGCGGTGGAGGGTCAAGCGTTGGAAAAAAGCAAATCGACCTTTCGCGAATATGCCGAAGCCATCGGCATGGCGTTGCTTTTGGCGCTTTTTATACGGACGTTTATCGTCCAAGCCTTCAAGATTCCATCAGGTTCAATGATCCCGACTTTGCAGATCGGCGATCATATTCTCGTCAACAAGCTCGCTTACGGCATACGCATGCCATTTTTGGAAGACTACCTCGTGGACTTTTCGCAACCGCAGCGGGGCGACGTGATTGTTTTTATTTTTCCTGAAGACCGCAGCAAGGATTTCATCAAACGAGTCATCGGCGTGGCCGGTGACTCGTTTGAAATACGGGGTAAAAGGGTTTCAATCAACGGCCAACAAATCGACGATCCGCACGCTCATTTTGAAGGCGATGACCCGCAACTTGCCGGGCTGTCAAATCGCGACGACTACGGTCCGAAGATCGTGCCGGAGAACCACGTCTTTGTCATGGGCGATAATCGGGATCGCAGTTACGATAGCCGCTTTTGGGGATACGTCAATTTGGACGAAGTTCGTGGTAAGGCATTCCTTATTTATTGGTCCTGGGATGGCACCGATCGCTGGGTCCGTTGGGAGCGTCTCGGCAGCCTGATCCGTTAATTTCGGCCAAACCGGACTTAGACATTCTAGCCAGAACAGATCAAGGGAGAACGATAGGCGCGTCAGAGATCCCGCCTGGGTCGAGTTATGAAAAAAAGTAAAATAACATTAACCGGGCTAGCTATCTTGGTGCTGATTCTGGTTGTCGCCAACATTCTCCTGCTGATCGGCAACCAATCGCTGCAGGTGAGCGTGAGCGAGCGGCAACAATACATTGCTGAAACCATCCAACTCGAAACATTAAACCGGCAGGTCATCGCCGTGCTTGCCGAAATGGCTTTGAAGACCAACGATGGCCAGCTGAAAGAACTTCTTGCCGGTGTCGGCATAGATCTTTCGCCGACCCCCGCGCAGGCGCCTGGTTCTAAAGCTCCCGGCTCTAAGTGAGATCTTTATGGAGATAGAGACAAACGAAGTACAAGAACGCGAGATCGTTGCCGCGCCGGCTGAAAGAGGTTCAAATCTGCCGTTGGTTATTCTGCTTATCGCTTTGGTGCTCTGGTTCGGATTTCAGACGTTGCAACTGGCAAACGAGCGAGCGAACCTCGACGAGGCAAAGGGACACCAGGAAGCGGCGATGCAAGAAGCGGAAAAATTGCGCGGCCAATTCGAATCTGTGATCAGTAAGACCAGCGAATTGGCCAACAAAGGTCATGCCGGCGCCAAGCTCGTTATGGACGAGCTGCAGAAGCGCGGTACGATGGTCGAGCCGGAGACAATGTCTCCAAAGCAGTGATCTATCGTAGTGCGGTGTCGGGAACGGTCGTGACCCTTCACTACTGTTTTGAGCAGCCTGCACTCAGGGTTTTTCCCAATACTGGGAGAGTTTTTTGGACGCACCGTTCCATCCAATCATCCTGCGCTGGTTTTCGGAGCGTTTTGCAAGCCCGACACTGCCTCAACGAGAGGGTTGGGCTGCGATTACCCGAGGCCGGTCCACGCTCATCGCCGCCCCTACCGGTTCAGGTAAAACCCTGGCGGCCTTCATGTGGTCCATCGATCGATTATTTAAGCGGGCAATCGGCGGCCGGTTAAAAGACGAAACCAGTGTGGTTTACGTTTCACCTCTTAAAGCTCTCGGTAATGACATCGCTAAAAATCTGCAGCAGCCGCTTGCCGGGATATTTCGCCTCGCTTACAGCGAAGGGATCATGTTGCCGGAGATCCGCACCGCGGTGCGCTCCGGGGACACGCCTGCCCATGAGCGGCAGTCGATGGTGCGCCGCCCGCCCCATATTCTGATCACGACTCCCGAGTCGCTCTATATCCTGCTGACCGCTCCAAGCAGCCGCGAGTTTTTAAAAAATGCCGACACTGTGATCGTCGACGAAATCCATGCCATTGCCGGGGACAAACGCGGCGCGCATCTGGCGCTCTCCCTGGAACGTCTCAATGCATTGGTCGAGCGGCCTTTGCAACGCATCGGCCTGAGCGCGACGCAAAAACCCATCGAGGAAGTGGCGCGGCTGCTGGCCGGCACACGACAGATTAGCAAGGATGGAGCGGCGCAATGCTCGATTATCGATGCCGGTCACAAGCGCGATTTGGATCTGCGCATCGAAGTTCCGGATGAGGAGCTGGGGCCGATCATTCGCCAGGATATCTGGTCGGCGGTTTACGACAAGATCGTCGAGCAAATCCAAGCGCACCGGACGACTTTGGTATTTGTGAACACGCGCCGTCTGGTCGAGCGGGTGGCGCACCAGCTCACCGAACGCCTGGGCGAAGATAAAGTCGGCGCCCACCACGGCAGTCTTTCGCGAAAAACCCGCTTCGAAGTCGAGGAGAAACTCAAATCGGGACAGCTTGCGGTCGTCGTCGCGACAGCGTCGTTGGAGCTGGGGATCGATATCGGCCACGTCGACGTCGTTTGCCACATCGGCGCGCCGCGAACGTTGGCGGTTTTGTTACAGCGGGTGGGCCGGTCGGGGCACTGGTTGGGGGCGATACCCAAAGGGATTTTCTATCCTCTAACACGGGACGATCTGATGCAGTGCGCCGCCGCTATCCGGGCCGTGCGCCAGGGCGAATTGGACCAACTTACCCTTATCGACAAGCCGCTCGATATTCTGGCGCAGCAAATGGTCGCCACCGTAGCGAGCATGACGCCGGTCGTTAAAGCAGGCGTGCCAGCAGGCCAATCTGAAAGCGATGGGGGAATTAGCGAAGAAGCGCTGTGGCGCATGATGCGCGGGGCTTATCCATACCGCAATCTCACGCGGGCCGAATACGAGCAGCTCCTGCATATGCTCAGCGAAGGAGTCGAAACCCGAAGGAGCCGTCGCAGCGCCTACATTCATCGCGATCGCATTCACGGCATGCTGCGGGCGCGGCGCGGCGCGCGCTTGACCGCCATTACCAATGGCGGGGCTATTCCCGACACCGCGGATTATGATGTCGTCGAATTTCCGAGCGAGACGATGGTCGGCAAAGTCAATGAAGATTTCGCCATTGAGAGTCTCTCTGGGGATATCTTTCTGCTCGGCAATCGTTCCTGGCGCATCCGTCGCGTCGGCTCCGGCAAGGTTTGGGTCGAAGATGCTCAAGGGTTGCCGCCGAGCATCCCATTTTGGCTCGGCGAGTCGCCGGGGCGCACACTGGAATTATCAAAGGCCGTCTCAGACCTGCGCCGCGATGTTGCCGATCGGCTGCCGGTCAAGGCCGATGCGCAACGCTGGCTCGTCGATGAACTGATTATTCCCGAAGCGGCCGCGGAACAGATCGCCGCTTACGTCGCGGAAACTCAGAGCGTCCTTGGAACGGTACCGGGGCAGCAATGCATTATCGCTGAGCGCTTCTTTGACGAAGCGGGCGGTATGCAACTGGTGATTCACTCGCCCTGGGGCGCGCGCATCAACCGCGCTTGGGGTTTGGCGCTGAGAAAGCGCTTTTGCGTCAATTTCGATAGGGAGTTGCAAGCGGCCGCCACCGATGACGGCATCGTTATCTCGCTCGTCGAGCAACACTCCTTTCCACTGAGCGATGTGTTTCAGATGCTGCGTCCGGCGATGATCGAACCGAACCTTACACAGGCGGCCCTGGCGTCGCCGATGTTTACCAACCGCTGGAGGTGGAATGCCAGCCGCGCGCTGGCCGTGATGCGCTATAGCGGCGGCAAAAAAGTTCCGGTGGCGTTGCAGCGCATGCGCGCCGAAGATCTCCTGGCCGCGGTCTTTCCCGAGCAAGTGATCTGTGGCGACAATCGAACCGGACCCGTGGAGTTGCCGGATCATCCACTGGTCAATGAAACGATGCGCGATTGCCTGCATGAGGCGATGGATCTCGATGGAGTTAAGAATATCATCGCGGCGATCGAGAGCGGTGCAATCAACACATTGGCTGTGGATACGCCGGCGCCGTCGCCGATGGCGCACGAAATTCTCAATGCCAATCCTTATGCCTTCCTCGACGATGCGCCCTTGGAAGAGCGGCGCGCGCGGGCGGTTTCGTTGCGACGGATCGACCCGCGGTTGGAACGCGAATTCGGCCAGCTCGATCAATCGGCTATCGATGAAGTCTGTCGTCTGGCGTGGCCGGAGGTTCGCAACGCCGATGAGCTGCATGATTTCTTACTCGGTGTGGGAATTTTACCCATGGCGGAACGTGGCGATTGGCGGCCCATCGCCGAAGAGCTGATTAAGAACCGGCGTGCCGCGGAAGCGGCGTGGCGGCCTGACAACTCTGAAACCCCGCTGCGCGCCTACGTGGCGGCCGAAAGGTGTGATTGGGTTAAAACCTGCCTGCCGGATGTCACCTTCACTCCGCCTGTGGAGTTGCCGCTTGGGCTTGAAGAGCACGCCGTTGCCGAAGAAGAAGCGTTACGAAAAATTATCCAGGGTTGGATGGAAGCGATCGGACCGACAACCGTTACAAAATTATCGCATCGATTGGGTCTTCAAGCGGGCAAAGTGGAGGTCGCCTTATTGGCCTTGGAAGGGATCGGCATGGTTTTGCGCGGGCAGTTTACCCCTGGGAGCAGTTCGGCGGGCGAGACCGAATGGTGTGATCGTGTCTTGTTGGCGCGCATTCACCGGCTCACTCTCGGGCGCATGCGCAAAGAAATTGAGCCGGTCTCGCCGGCGGAGTTCATGAACTTCCTATTGTCTTGGCAGCATATCGCGCCAAACCGACAACTCGACGGGCGCGACGGCGTGCTGCGCGTCGTTCAACAGCTGCAAGGGTTGGAGCTGCCGGCGCCGGCCTGGGAACAATCGGTGCTACCGGCGCGGGTGCGGAATTACGCACCGGCGGATTTGGAGCATCTGTGCCTGGCCGGTGTCATCGCGTGGGGAAGGTTGCGCTCCGATCATGGTCCGGTGCACGATGGCGACGATCAAATTCCTGCCAGGCGGCGCGGCAAGCGTTTGCTGGCGCCGGCGCGAAATGCGCCGATTGCGTTTCTGCTGCGCGACGAGCTGGATTATTTCGTCGACGGACGCCCGGTGCGCTGGGACGACGTCGGAACGCTTTCAGGGAGCGCACGCGATGTGGCGCGCTATCTCGAACAGCGCGGCGCGTGTTTTCTTACGGACATTGTACGCGGCGCCGGCCTTTTAAAAATAAAGGTCGAAGAGGCATTGTGGCAACTCGTGGCTCACGGTCTTGCTACCGGCGACGGCATCGCAGGGCTGCGCGTGCTGTTGATGCCTGAGCACAAGCGGCAGGGCAGGCGCCATAGCCTTCGGGTGATCAGTGGCGGGCGCGGCGCGGCGCGTATGATGCCGGTCGGGAGATGGTCGCTGTGGCGCGACCAGACCGGTCGTAGTGCACTGAGCAGCGAACAGATTGTGGAGCGCAAGGCGCGGCAACTCCTCGAACGGTACGGAGTGGTATTTCGCGACCTTCTCCGCCGCGAGACCAATCTTCCGCCATGGCGGAGTATACTCGGTATCTACCGGCGGCTGGAAGTGCGCGGCGAGATTCGCGGCGGCCGTTTCGTTAACGGTTTCATCGGCGAGCAGTTCGCCTTGCCTGTCGCCATCGAGAAAATTCGCGCCGAGCGCCGTGTCGATGAAAAACAGTCACCGATCACCGTATCGGCCGCGGATCCCCTGAACCTGGTGGGGATTCTTACACCAGGCGCGCGGGTTTCCCCGTATTCAAATCAGGTGATTGCCTATCAAAATGGTGTCCCCGTGCAGATTGGACCCCTCGGAGCGGTTCTCAGCAGTTTGCAACGTCACCAGGTGCATGAGAATTCATGAGCCCTCGCCGTACGTAAAAAAACAGTTGGGTTAGCGCATGCCGCCGTTGACCTGCTTGGCTGAAGGCGAGCTCAAAACCTCTTTCAACACCCGAATTTCCACCACATCTTCCTGCAATCGAGAGAGACCCTCCTTGGCGCGGTGAATTTCGTTCAGCATGTTATCGAGTTCGCCCAAGCTGATGGATTCCAAGGCTTGGCGAATCCTGCGGTTCATGCCGAATAAATTTTCAACTCCGCCGTTTTCGGAAATCTTTTCGTCGAGTTGCGCGTAAATTCTCGTTACGCCTTCCATCTGACTTTTTACGTCATCCACGATGTGTTTCTCCTTTGTACTTGCGGTTGATCTTGGATTTAGTGTAACTACCTCAAATCATAGTTGAGATGAGAAAACAAGCAGACTTGAAGCGTCAAAAAAAATCCGATGCAATTCAAGATTGATACGTAAGAAAAAATAGAGTCATCAGTTGAATATCCTGAATATTTAAATTTCAAATGAAGGGTCACGTTATGACCGAGATACGTAGCATAGGAATTCCCAGCCCGCGGGTCGAGGGGGAACAAAAGGTCGGCGGCCAGGCGATTTACGCCGTCGACGTTGTTATGCCGGACATGCTTTGGGTCAAAGTGTTGAGAAGCCCCATCGCCCATGGGCGCATCAAAAAAATTGATCTATCACGAGCCATGGCCGTTTCCGGAGTGAAAAGCATCATAACCGGTGAGGATCTTGGCGGCGCCAAGATCGGCAAAAAGATTGTCGATATGCCGCTTCTGGCCGATGGCATAGTGCGCTACGTTGGTGAGAAGATGGCCGCCGTGGCGGCGGAAAGCGAGGCGATCGCCGAAGCGGCGTTGGCATTGATCGACGTCGAATATGAAGAGCTGCCGATAGTCACTGAATCGCTCCAGGCGATGCAGCCTTCAGCGCCTCTCCTTCATCCGAACGTAGCGGAGTACAAGGGTCTTCTGCACAAAATTGAAACGCCGAGCAATGTGTTTGTCCACCTCACCTGGAAAAAGGGCGAAGTAGCGGAAGGTTTCCGGCAGTCCGATGTGATCGTCGAAAACACGTACACGGTTCCGGCGGTGCACCAGGCGTATATCGAGCCTCACTCCTGCTTGGTGAAGCTGAACTCCGACGGTACTGCTGAGGTTTGGACCTCGACCAAGAGCCCATTCAATCTGCGTGAGCAGGTGGGTAATGCGTTACAAGTGCCGCCGGCAAGTTTGATCGTCCATCCATGCTACGTCGGCGGTGACTTCGGTGGCAAAGGCGACGCCAATGATGTGGCGCTTTGTTATGCCTTAGCGAAAAAAACCGGGCGGCCGGTGAAGCTACTGATTGATTATACCGAGGAACTGAGCGCGGGGAATCCGCGGCACGGGGCGGTCGTAAAGGTCAAGACCGGCGTGAAGCAGAATGGCAAGCTGATCGCTCAACGTATTGAGTTCGTCTTCGACAGCGGCGCGTACGGTGCGTATCGTCCGCAGGGTTATCTGGTTGGCGCCCATGATGCTCCAGGCCCTTATCGAGTGCCCCATTGTTTAGTCGAAGAGAAGTATGTCTACACAAACAAAATGCCCTGCGGCTACATGCGGGCTCCGGGACATCTGCAGGCATTCTTCGCCACTGAAAGTCAGGCCGACATGGTCGCCAAGCGATTAGGACTTGATCCGGCCGAATACCGCAGGATGAACTTTATGGAAGACGGCGATACTTCGCCTTTGGGTGAAGTGATAGCGCACGTTAAAGCGGGCGAGACGTTGATCAAGGCGCTGGAGCAGTCCAACTACCATAACGCCAAGCCCAAGAATATCGGCCGCGGCTGCGCCATCGCCAACTGGGTTTCCAAAGGCGGCGAGTCCTACGCGTTTGTTAGAATAGATGGAAACGGCGTCGTGACCTTATCGTCGGCGGTGACGGACACGGGTCCTGGAGCATTTACGATCATGCGCCAAATCGTCGGCGAAGAGCTCAAGGTGCCGCTGGATTCGATCGAGGTTCAGGTGCTCGATACAACCCAAGTCATCAAGGATACCGGCGTGCGCGGCAGCAGCAGCACGCGCGTACACGGTGGCTCAGCCTATGCGGCCGCCAAAAAAGCGCGCGAAGAGATTCTCAGAATCGCCGCCCAGGCGATGAACACGAATGCCGAGGAATTGATTCTGTACGACGGCGGCGTCACCCACGGGCGCGCTGAGCGGCGCATGACCTTTGCGGAAATTGCCCGCGCCAACAATGGCTCCGTGATCGGCGAAGGACATTACGCTAATATGGCGGATGGGCCGGAGACCTCGATCGTGGCGCAGGTGGCCGAGGTGGAAGTCGATGAAGAGACCGGCGAAGTGCGGGTGAGAAAGCTGACCACTGCTCATAACACCGGAACGATTCTCAATCCGTTGACGCATCAAGGGCAAATCGATGGCGGCGTTATCATGGGAATGGGATACGGCATCATGGAAGATCTCGCCGTCGATGAAAGCGGCAAGGTGCTTACAACCAATCTCGGAGAATACAAGATTCCGAATATTAAAGACGTCCCGCTGCTCAAGACCGCCATTCTCCAATCGCCGACCGGCAGCGGACCTTACAACAGTATGAGCATCGGCGAGACCGCACTCATCCCCACGGCGGCCGCCATCGCCAACGCCGTGGAGGACGCAGTGGGCGCGCGGATCAGATCCCTGCCGATCACGTCAGAAAAAGTGCTCGAGGCCATCAGAAGCCGTTAGTACCGTCGAACTGAGGTAGAATTCAGCTTTCTTAAGATGGTTCCGGGGTCGGGCAGATTCTGGCACTGACCATCTTGCTGTAAACCGGCGACAGGGGGGAGATTTTCGACCGAGCGCATTACTCACCATCGTCAGCCGGCCGAAATGTAATCAAGGGAACTAGAGAAATCGATTCCTAGAGGAGAGATCTTGGCTAGTTTTGCCTTCTTCTTTTGCGCTACCTGACAGATCTAGATGCGACCCCGTACAATCGGGGCCCTCAAAAACTTGCTGGACAAAGGAACATTCATACTGATATCGATTGCGCATGAATATGATAGAAGTTCTCGGCTGGTTGGCATCACTTTCCTTCACTGCAAAAACCTTTATTAGTGCTGCCACATTGTGTCTCTATTTAG
>JBBDNJ010000275.1:0-12750 GCA_040877705.1 Binatia bacterium
GGTCGATCACAACAAATCGCGGACTGTGGGTATGCGTAGCGCCTGATTCGGGTCTTTTTTCATGTGGTAGTTCCACGGCGCCCAGGTGAAACCCTTCTTGAGCAAACTTGTAGATGGTTTCTTTCCCTCCCGTGAGAAAGAGCCAGCGCGCTGGATCTGCGCTGAATCGGTTGGCGTATTCAGAGAGCACCTCCGGAGTATCTCGCTCCGGGTCAACCGTGATCGAAACCAGCCGCAAGTCCTTTTCCTTTTTGAAATCCTCCTGGATCTCTCTCATCTGGGCGGTTTGGATAGGGCACGTGTCCGGGCAGTTGGTATAAATAAAGTTGACAATCCATACCTTGCCTTTGAGTTCCGCGAGGGTAATTAGGCGTCCGTCTCTTTCGATGAATGAAAACTCCGGCACTGCGCCAAAATCCTTGAGACCTTCCAAAGGTCTCTCTTCTCCACCTCCTCTGTGCTGACCTACTTGCCACTTCCAGACGGCGGTGCCGAACAATACCGACAAGACAATTACGGCAAAACCCAGAACAATTAGGTTGCGATTAGAAGGGACCTGTTGCATCTTGTTTTGAATTTACCGAACCGAACGATATTCGCCTTTGCCTTCTTCGGCATGGAGCCTTTGTTTTTATGCTCACAATTCTGCAGTACGCTCACTTATTATGTTTCATCATCATGCGCATCATGAGATACATGCCGACCGGACAGGCCAACAATGCAACAATGCTCAGTACACCGGCTCCCATAGCAGCGAATGAACCGAAGGTAACAGCAAGAAAAGGGATTGCGGTCAAAAGAAGGAACGGCGCTGCGCAGCATAGCGCCATCATGAGCATCCCTTTGAGTGCCGTTTGCTTTTTCGCTTGTGGCACCTCAGGCTCTCCTACTGCGACCGCTTCGTTAGATGAGATCGCGGGCCTCTTTTCATTTATTTTCAACTCGGGCTGATCCGGCATAAACTCTCCTTTTCTAATTAAAAGCTAAAGGTCGAACGGCTCTAACCTTTACTGTTGAAACCTATCGACCCATCATATCCTTCATCATGTCGCGCATATTTCGATCCATCATGCCTCCACCTCCATCCTTCCTACCTCTGCCACCCATCATCCCGGCCATCGCCGCCCTCATATCGATTCGCATGCCTTGGATTTCCTCGCCGATAAGACCCATCATTCCTCGCGGCCGTTCTCTGGTTGCGATCGAGAGAATGTAAAAGACGAGACTCCAACGTTCCTCCGGCGTGAGAACGCCCGCATAAGACGGCATCGGAGTGCCATTAAGACCTGTGCTGATCGTGCGATAGAGGTCTTCTGGGTTAGGACCCGATTTGAAAGGTTTCAAGGTTAAATCCGTCGGCAAGATGGGCTCACCCCAATCATCTTTGAGTTCTTTCGCTGCCGTGCTATCTCCTTTGCCTTCCACCCTATGGCATTGGTTACAACCCGCGTCCGTATACATCCGTTTCCCGAGGGCAATGAGCCGGGCATTGGCAGAAGGCGGAGCCGGAATAGAAACGGCCTCCGGAGTTTCTTTGGCTTTAAACCGCTTTGAGAAAGTTTTTAGATATTCGGTCACAGCCCATCTCTCCTTCTCCGAAAGGTGAAGCTGGGCCAACATGCTCGTGCCTCTCACGCCTTGAGAAATGGTCCTAAAGATATCCTCGTCCAGAGGAAGAGAACCGGAAGGCGTAGAACGAAACTTGTAAATGCCTCCGGTAAAATCCCTCGGTTTGGTTTTCAGTCGCTCAGCCTCGGGTCCTTTGCCGTCTCCTCTTTCACCATGGCATGCCGCGCAGCTTTCCAGATAAACTCTTTCTCCGGCTGTGGGAGCGGCTTGCGCCTCTCCAGCATAGCTTCGGTAATATTGATAAGCCGGCAAGCCTCCGATCAGAAGAACAACTGAGAAAATAACAGATGTCCTCTTCATCCTGACCTCTTAACGTTATTCGATTTCTCTTCTTATTCTCTCGAACTCTTCCTTGCCGATCTCGCCTCTGGCGTAACGCTTCTTAAGGAGATCCAGTGCGCTTTCGTCGCTACCGGTGGTGCTCGAAGGTCTTTGACCCCACACCCACTTGACGCCGTAGGCAGCAGCTAACACAAATAGGAACAGAACAAGCAGACCAAATAAAACACCTAAAAGGCCCCAAATCATCATGCCCATCATTCCCATTCCGTCCATCATGGTCGTGCACTCCATTATGATTCTTGCGCAAGTAATTTTCGAAAAAGCTGAAGCGCTTCGTCGCTATACCAGTCCTTGGAACCCATAGCCCTTGCTGCTATTTCGCCGTCCTTGTTGATCACCACACTTACCGGAAGAGCCCAAGCCTGATAGAGCTCAGAGACTTTCCCGTCGCGATCCAGGAGCGCCGTAAACGTGAGATTGTGTTTGGTAAAAAACTCTTTCACCCGCTCTGGAGACTCCTGAAAATTGACAGCTAAGATGACTAACCCGTCTTTTTCTAGCTCCTGGTAAAGTTTCTCCATCGCCGGCATTTCCTCGATGCAGGGCACGCACCAGGTAGCCCAGAAATTAAGAAGCACTACCTTTCCTCTCAATTCTCTAAGACTTAGCTGCTTTCCAGCCGGGTCCTTCAGCTCGAACTCAGGCGCCAACGTTGGCGCTTTCGGGATCTCGAGTTTCAGCTTGTTTGTGCCGCCCTGAACGACGGCCGCCGGACTTTGTTCCTGCCGAGAAAAGTCGCCCTTCAGACTATAAAACGCCACTGCGGCGACAATCACTGCCGCAACAAAGAATGCTCCGATCCAACGCGTCATGAGAATACACCGCCCGCAGAATGTTACTGCTTTTGACCCTGCTGGGGCTCGCCGGAATCAGCTTTAGCGGACTCCATCATCGCGCTGCACTGATCCATCATCTTCATCATCCGCATCATTCCACCCATTCCCTGCATCTTCTCCATCATACTCATCATGTTTCCGCACATCGTCATATGCTCTTTTATTTCGCTGAGCTGCTTTTGACTCTGATCAAGGGCAGATCTCATTTTTGCGGGATCATTCGACTGCTTGGCCCCATCCATCATTTTGGTCATCTGGTCAATGGATTTCACCGCCGACTGGTGATGCTCCTTGCAGTCTTTCATCATTTCATCCATCGACATCTTTCCCATCGACATCTTTCCCATCGCCTGACTTTCCTTCCTCTGCTGACGCGGCTCCTGGCTCTGTTCTGCGCTGGACCGCTGAGCCGCGCATCCCACCATCGTCACCAGAATCAACCCGATACTCACAAAAAGCATTGAAACTTTTCGTTTCGTCGCGCCCTCCTTTAATGATCTAGGAAAATTCGTTGCAATTTATAAGGATTGGTACGAGATCTTTCATTCTTTCACCTCCCTTTCTGAACCGCTGAATCCAAAATTATGAGGGCCGCTCCCCGGCCGACGAACCTGCCTCAAAGAGCCGGCGCCACTCTCCCCAGCGCGGAAAGAACATCGGCACGCGATCCTGGTAAGCGCGGTACTCGTCGCCAAACTGGTCGATCATTCTGACCTCTTCCTTCCGGGCAAGCCGGACGTAAGCCCATACAATAATAGGGAAGAGCGCCAGCGTGAGAATCGTCGGCCAATGAATCAACTGGCCAAAGATTGCGAGGAAAATCCCCAGGTACTGCGGATGACGAACCACTCCGTAGAGAGCATCAGTGGCTAGACGTCCTTCACGGCTTGCGTGATAAACTTCTCTCCATCCTTCGACCAATAAAGAGATTCCTAAAAAAACCAAGCCCATCCCGATCACCATCTCGACTATCGCGCCAATCTTGCCGTATCCGAAAAGAGTTGCCCAGAGATGGCCGGTAACGGATGTCAAAGGGAGGTCGATCCCAAAGAAACCGGTCAGCACATAAATGGTAAGCGGAAACCCGTACATCTCCGCATAGAGGGCAATGATAAACGCTTGGACGAGCCCGGCCCGGCTCCATTCTCTCCAGCTCGTAGGCGCCAGATAGCGATATAGAATCCAGGAAGCGACCACGACCATGAGAAGCACCAGTCCCCACTGGCCGTAATGCGCGTAGAAGTCATTGATCAAAGCGCTCTCCTTCTTATACGACAGCGCAAGCTCCGAACAGCACGCAAACTCCTTCTGCCACTGAAACTTCACGGCTCCTGCTGTAGACTCAATGGTAATGCAATGTGCATTCCGCCATCGAAAATACTTAACGGGTAGCAGCGCGCTTTTTTGGGAGCCGCAGAACAAATCAGTGCCCTGCTGCCCCGGACAAGAATCTCTTATATAAATAACCTTCGTCGCCAGCAATTTTGCTCCGGCACTTATTCATCACTCATCCAACCGCCATGCCGATTCGTAGCTAAAGCAGCAAAAAAATGCTTCTAAGAAGCAAAGAAACTCCGGCATTGAGGAGACAAACGATGGCTAGTAAGAAAAATCTTGCAGAGGCCGCTTGGAGGACCTTATCGAGCCGTCCGATCTACCGCAACCGGTGGCTTTCGCTCCGGGAAGATCAAGTGGCGCTTCCGGACGGCGGCACGAGCATCTACGGCGTTGTCACGTGCGGCGATTGTGTCGGAGTGCTCCCTTTCATCGATCCAAAGACGGTCCTCCTCATCAAGCAGTACCGCTACGTGGCCAAGCGCGTCACTTGGGAGATGCCGACCGGCGGAGTCCACCCTGGCGAGAGCATCGAAGAAGCAACCCAGAGAGAGTTAGGAGAAGAGATTGGCTACCGGGCAGGTCGTCTCAAGTGGATCTCATCCTATCACACCAGCAAAAGTGTCATGGATGAGACCGCCCACCTCTTTATTGGAGAAGACCTGTCGGAACTCAAGCTCGACTCCGACGAAACTGAGTTTATCCAGGTGCAACCATTTCCATTCGAAACAGTGGTCAAAATGGTTCTTGCCAGCGAGATTCTGGACAGCATGACGGTCATAGCCGTCCTCCATGCCGCTCGCATAAAAGGAATTTAGCGCCGCAACTCAACGGCGGTCGAATGGCGGCTGTGGCTGGTAGTCGTAACGCACCAGCCACCACCGTTCGCCGCGGCGCGCGAACATCCAGAAGTCGCGGTAATAGTGGTCGCCTCCCCAGCCATGAAACTTTTGATTGATCTCGACCAACGCCGAATTATTCACGATGTAAATCCGATGAATCCAATCTTCAAAACGGATTTGTCCAGTCTTGGGATCGCGAAACGCGCCTAGAGCCTCGGCGCGGATGCCGGCATAATCGATCATGACTTTCGGGTTGTTCCAAGCCCGCTGGAGCGCGTCGGGAGCATAGGCCGACATGACCAAGTCGATATCTCTGCTTTCCCAGCCCCGCGCCACAGTCCTGATCAGGCGCACGATTTCCGCCTCGTCCTGGTTGCGAGACGTGTACTGGGCGATCGGCATTCCGGCCCCGTGATCAGCCTGGGTCGGTTGTGAACCGAAGACCAGAAGACTGGTTAAAACGGTGATTCTGAAAGTTTCCAACGGGAGAAGGCGCGTCATTTTTTTCCCTTTCCGTGTGTATCTCCTATAGCTTGACTAATGCAGGGCCGGATCAATGAAACCGGCGGAAGCTCCGGCGGGGGCAAGAAGATTGCCAGGTACCCCTCGGCTGGCTCAAGCGAGATAAAATCAACCTGCCGGTAACCAACGGCCTCAAGCTCGCAACGCAAAAGGGCCGGTGGGGTTCCATGGTCTTGGGTCGGTCGATCGACATCGATGATGGCAACGCGCGCATTAGCCGCGAGGGCTGGCCTCAGGCGATAGAAAAATTCATAAGGATTTTCAATCATGTGGTACACATGTGCTAGGAGCGCAACATCAACGGAGTTTGGCATCAGCTTGGGATCGTTGGGCATCCCAGGCACCAACTTGACCCCACGAATCACCTGCCGCTCAAGCCGCGCCTCCAGCCGCCTGAGGTAATCCGCTTCGATGTCCTGGGCATAGATGGTGCCTGAAGAACCGAGACGGCGCGCAAGCCGGACCGTATAATAACCTTCACCCGCGCCAATGTCAGCGACGCGGATGCCAGGCTTGATGCCGATGTGATCCATAACGCGCATAGCCTCGCCGTCTGCGTCTCGCACCTTCTCATCGGAGTGTCTTGGCGAAACATTCGGCGCCACTGGCCGATCGGGAAGTGGAAAGACAGGCCCAATCTGGGCCGCCGTCTTGCAGGACCAGATAAAACCGGCCGCTAATAAGAAAATAAGAAATCGGCGGTGCAATCGCGCCATAGTCTTGTGAACCTCCCTCTCCTAATGCCTTTTACTTCTTAACAGTTCTGGAGAGCAAAAGGTTTCCGGATTAGGGATGAGGTTTGGAGGGTTAAGCGGAACTTTTTTGCCAGTTTAGACGTTCTCTAACTATTATTTGAAAAAATTGTAAATTTAATGAAGCGTGCCCATGTCGCGTCTGGATCTCCGGTTCTCACCGATCCGGCTCTATCTTCTTTTCTTTTTCGCATGGTCCCATGGCTCAAGCTCCTGGGCGCGCTTCTGGCCTTTGTTGCCATCTCGCTTTATACCGCCATCAACAGCGAACTCGGCAGACCGCTTACTACAGGTGAGAGCCCGGCGTTTAGTGTGGCTAAAGCCTATCCGGTCAGCCTGCTCTTGTCGGGTCTGGGCTATCTGTTGCTCGTTTTCGGACTACAGGTTCTGAGCTTTCGCCGCTTAGATCTGCGTTATACCGGAAGTCTTCAAATTCTGGCGGGCCTGGAACTGCTTGCGGTGGGAATCGTCGCTGTTGCCGTTCTGCTTAGCTGGGATGGAGGACTGCTCTTGGGTCATACCTTGCTTCAGGGTTCGCTTATCTGCCAGTTTTTTTCGACCATCTCACTCTTGAGGCCATCCCAGTCGATTTTATCCGTGGAGCTGCTCGATTTAAAGGTGCAAGCCCCTTTTCTTTTCCTCTTCTTTCTTTTCCTCCTCGCGGCTGTGCCAGCTTCACTGAATCCTTCTCAGCTACACATCGAAGATTATGTTCACTTGGACTCCTCCCTGGAGGTCTGGTTGATTCACATCCTTCCGCCTCTTTTCTCCGGGATCATCGGCCTTTGGTTTGGCATGGCAACTCTAGCCCTCATGGTTGGTTGCAGGATAGTGTGGCTTCGGCTCAAGACCAGCCGCCGAGAAATGAGGTTGCTTAATTTCTCGCCTTTTCTGTTAGTCTCCGGTCTCTACACAGGTATCTTTCTGGCATCGCTCCTTTTCGTGATCAACTGGGAACTTGAGAAGTTCAACCTGAAAGGCGCCGTAGCGCCGTTATTTATCCTACTAACAGGCAGCCTAGGCGCGCTAACCGCTCTGTTATACAGAAGGATCGCATTTCTCTGGCGGTTGCCAGAAGGGAACATGATCGGAATGCTGGCCTTGGCCATGGCAGCTCTCTTGATTTTTCCGATTCTATGGCTGCCCACGCGCTTAAGTGCCGGTCGCCGCGGAGCTTGGCTCTTTATAATAGGTCTTTCCTTTTTCGGCACGGTTGTGTTCGCCTACTACATAATGTACGGCAACCTTTTTAATCCCTGGTTTACGGTGTTCTCCTATCTTAAAGGCGCGCTGCTCAAATCAATAGCAGTTTTGGGAGCAGGAATTCTGACTCTTGCGGCTACCGAACTGTTTTTAACTCGCCCTCAAAAGCCTTTGAGGTCAAAAAGCTGGGTGGGGTTGGCTGCAATGTGTTTGGCCGGTTTTCTTCCTTTTTATTTTCTGAACAGATTTCCTGAAGCCAAGGCCGCGATCTTGTATTACAACGAGCTGAGCATGGTTGATGCCACCTATGCAAAAGCCATCTCTGGATTTCTCGGCCTTGGTCGCTGGATCCGTTTTGGGCAGGCACCGAAGTCGGACAATTACGAACGTCCATGGCCTCTTCCCTGGAGTCTGGAGAAAACCCGCCCCTCGCTTCTTCCGGAAGACTTTAACCTTATTGTGATTATCGTTGACGCGCTACGCGGTGATGCTTTTCACTCAGCCGGCTATCATCGCAACCTAACTCCTTTTCTTGATGTATGGGGCAAGAACGAAGCCGTTTTGTTTCGGAGAGCTTACAGTCAAGGCGGAGGGACGTTTGCGGGGTATCCTTTCTTAGTTGGCGGGCGAAGCCATTTTACCTATTACGGTTCCGATCTCTATCGTGAGAATCTCTACTTTCATCTCGCCCAAGCCGAAGGAATCAATAGGATTATGATTGTGCAGGATTGGCCTAGAGCCATCTTTCCGCCTGATTTCCCCGTTATACGATTGGGAATTGCTCAACAAAGCCAAAATCACCGTTCCGTGTCGGCAGGAGAAGTCTTTGGTTGGGCGCAAGAGGCGATAGAAAAATCTAAGGCAAAAAGCGAGAGATTTTTCGCCTTTCTCCATCTTATGGATGTGCATAACGATCTTTGGAAAAAGAAAGAGGCCCTTGATTTCGGCGATAGCCCAAGAGACCTCTACGACAACAATCTGTCCTATTTGGACAAAGCTGTTGGGCGCTTCGTCAGTTGGCTTAAGCAAAAAGGCATGTACGACCGAACAGTTATCCTGTTCACCTCCGATCACGGGGAGCAGTTTTGGGAGCACGGCGCAAGCCTTCATGGCCATTCTGTCTTTGAGGAAGATATCCGCATCCCGCTGATTTTGCGTGCTCCGGGAACCAGTCCTGGAATCAGAGAGGCGCCGGCGATTGCGGCGGACATGGTCCCAACAATCGCCGAGTTGGCCGGGTATACCATCCGGCCGCCTTACGATGATCCGCACATGGGAATTTCACTGCTGCCGCTGCTCCTCGGGAAAGAACGCGACCGCTATCTCGTGCGCGATATTGTCGGCATGGCTTCATTCAAGCGCCGGTATTTTCTTTACCGCAATTGGCAATGGAAATTGATCTATTCCGCCGATTTCGATTTGCTCCAGCTCTACAATACAGTGGAAGATCCCCGGGAAAGGAGCAATCTCTTGCAAGAAAAAAGGCAGCTTGCGGCTGAGATGGAAAGAGAGCTGCTCGGCTACCTGAAAAAAGTGGAGGGGAAGTCCTACCGGCCACTTCTGTCGGCCGCTCCTGCCTTTTAGCGCCACCAGCCTAACATTGCGGTCAGGCCCCAGGGCCGAGAAAGCGCCTTGTAGGGAACTTTAAGGCGGGGTAGAAGGTTATTCAGTAGTATTGATGCGAGGGAGCGGGTTTGATCTCTGTATAACGTCGTCTCAGGAAAGTATCTGATGGAAGCGATCTTTAAAACTATTGGTAATTATTCGCCAGCAGAGATTAGGGAACTGGTTCGCTGCAAGTATTCTGAAGTCGCGCTAAGTCCGAGCTCGAAATACAAGTTCAGAGTCGGTCGCGAGTATGCGCTCGATCTTGGCTATCCCGCTCAAACAGTGCATGCGCTTCCCGAAAAAATGGCAGAAGCGTTTACCGGCGTCTCTTCGTTCATGGCCCGTTTCGAGGATTTCACTTCGGGAGGTGTCGTCCTCGAGCTCGGATCCGGTGGAGGATTCGACACCGCCTTGCTTGCCGAGAGGTTCGGCGCTGCAACCAAGGTTGTCGGAGTCGATCTCTCTCTCGACATGGTTCTAAGGGCGACGCGATCACTCGGCGAACTGGAGCTTTCGCACGTTTACAATACCCAGGCTGTGGCGGAAGAGCTTCCCGTGCGTGATAACGCAGTGGACTGGGTCGTCAGCAACGGGATCTTTAATCTGTCCCCGGAGAAGGAGAGAATACTGGCCGAGATCCATCGGGTTCTAAAGCCCAAAGGTCGTGTATTGTGCTCCGAGATTGTTCTGTACCAGGAACCCAGCCCGGAAGAGCGCCTCAATGAAGACGACTGGTTCAAGTGAATTGCCGGCGCCCTGTCAGAAAAGTCTTTTCTGACCAAATTCATCGATGCTGGATTCACCCGCATCGAGATCCTGGAGAACTCCGAGAATAAGCGAACGCGCAACCGCAACGCATACGTGGTTACGCTCGCCGCGCAGAAGGCGGCCGCGACGTTACGGGCGCCACTGGAGAAAACACCCAAAGCCGTTTTGAGTCGCGAAAACGCATCGGAGCTTTTAAAGGAATGTTGGGTTTTCCCTGTCGCGCCCGAGACCTGCAATCTGGCGTGCACCCATTGTCTCTACGCCGCATCGCCAAGGACGCGTAATTCTTATCGCGTCTCGGCCGGCGAGCTGGCCGGACTATTGGCGCAAACGGCAGCCACGGGCGCAAAGCCCCATTTCTTGTTTACCGGAGGCGAGCCGACACTCCACCCTGAACTCTTTGATTTTTTGGAAACGGTTGATCGAGAGGGGTACTCGTTCCAGCTCATGACCAATGGAACTCGGATACAAAAAGAGAGCGCCCAGCGTTTAGCAAAGCTGTCTCATCTGACCAAGGTGCAAGTTTCACTGGAATCGGCGGACCCAAAAATCAATGACTCGATTTACGGCGCAGGGCTCTACCAGAGAGTGCTTAAAGCGGTGGACGTTCTTCGCGAGAGCGACGTGCCGGTAACGCTGGCGGTAACACCGATGGAAATGAACGACGATGGCCTCCACGCCGTTGAAGCGTTGGCCGAAAGAAAAGGGGCCGATGTCAAATACATACTCTTATACGACCTAGGAGCGGCGAAAGAGAACGGACTCAAACCTTCTCGGGAAATCCCGGCGCCCAAGGGTGAAACAGAGTTGAATCTGATGTGTGACAGGGGGATTGCTTACTCTGAAGGCGCCTTCTATCCCTGTCCTGTTCTGGTAAAAGAACCGCACGCAAAACTGGGGGATACGTTGGATCAGGCCCTGAGTCCGGAGGCCCGCCGCAAGGTGGCTGGGTTACAGGAGAAACACGCCGCCTGCCAGGTTTGCCTGAAAGGCTCAACCTGAGCTTAGAGGAACGCTCCGGGAGAGCGAGTGGGAGAAAAAAGTCAGAACCCAAGAGTAGCAAAATTTAACCGAGCGAAATGAGTTCATCGATTAAAGAAACGGATATCGCTTACTTTCAGGCGGTTGATGCCGCGGGCCGCGGCGCCGTTGCGCCTCAAGACCCGGTTTGTCTTTATCTCGAGGTGAGCAACGAGTGTAATCTTGCTTGTAAAACATGTCCCATCACCTACGGCAAAGTGGAAGAGCCCGCTTCTCTGAGCCTTGAACAGGTCAAGCACCTGGTATCCCAATTCGCGACGGTCAAGCGCGTGGTGCTTCACGGCGTCGGCGAGCCGCTGCTCAATCGCGAGCTTCCCAAGATCATCCTTTGGCTTAAGGAACAAGGGGTCTACGTTCTATTCAACTCCAATGGCACGCTCATCAACAAGCGGTGGCGCGAAGCGCTCGTCGATTCCGGACTCGACGAAATCCGGCTTTCCCTTGACGCGGCCACGCCGGAGACCTTTGCGCGGGTGCGCGGCAAACCGCTCTTCCACGTCATCGTCAGGAACATTCAAGGGCTGATGGCCCTCAAGGCCGAGACAGGATCGCGCACACCGCTGGTTTCACTCTGGCTGACCGGTTTGAGAGAGACTCTGAAGGAGCTATCAAGTTTTATCCGGTTGAGCCACTCGCTGGGGATTGACCGCGTATACCTGCAACGGCTCGTTTATTGGGATGGCAACAGCGATGATCGGCTGGCCCGTCCGGAGCAATCGTTGTTCAATTCACTCCGAAAAGAAGACGAGCAAATGATCAAATCGGCAGAGGAACTGGCCTATTCGCTGGGGGTCTCCTTTGAAGCATCCGGCGCAACAACCCCTTCGACCAGCCTTTCTAACGATAACTCCGACCAACCCTGGTCGGCCTGCATGCGTCCATGGACTCTCATGTATATCAGCGCTCGGGGAAACGCGTTTCCCTGTTGCATCGCGCCGTTCTCGACCCAAGATCTTGCGAGTCTGTCTCTCGGAAATGTATTGGAACAGGATCTTTCTTCTGTATGGAATGGCGAAGGTTATCAGGAATTTCGGCGCCGGCTCTTGAGCGCCGATCCGCCTGAGTGCTGCAAGGGGTGCGGCGCGTGTTGGAGCTTGTGATGGCATGAAGATCGAAAGCGGCGGCAAAAATAAAAGTCGAGCGTTGGTGATCGTTGCCAAAGCGCCTTTACCGGGACTTGTCAAAACGCGGCTTTATTCCTATCTCAGCCCCGCCGGCGCCGCCGGCCTCTATGAGTGTTTGCTCGGTGACATCGTCGCCAAGCTGGAGAACTACAAAGAGAGCGACCTTTGGCTCGCCTTTACCCCTGGAGGCGAAGAGTACTTCCGCCGAAATTACTCTGCGCTCAGGCTTCTCGATCAGCGCGGCAAAGATCTGGGCGAGCGGCTCCATCACGTGTTCGTGGATCTGTTTGGCAGGGGTTACCGCGAAATCGTCATCGCCGATAGCGACAGTCCCACTGTGCCGCTCTCATCCATAGACCATGCCTATAAACGACTAAGCGAAGAAGGATGCGATCTGGTTCTCGGGCCGTCAGAGGACGGCGGCTATTACCTCATAGGACTCAAGCGTGCCGCGCAACAAATTTTTCACGATATCCCGTGGAGTACGAACAGAGTTCTGCATACGACCCTGGAGAGGGCTGGAGAGCTGGCGTTAAGAGCCGGGCTTCTGCCTCCGGCCTATGACATCGACATTGAGGATGACCTGCGGAGACTCTGGAACGATTTTTTGACCCTCGAACATCACCGGAAGCTGGCTCCGAGAACCTATGACTACCTGAGGAATTTGATCGGCGATGGACCTTTGCCGGTTCACGCTTTAACTGCCGTCGATGAGGAGGCTCAAAATGGCCGCAGCCGTTAACTCAAC
>JBBDNJ010000276.1:0-12740 GCA_040877705.1 Binatia bacterium
GGATCTCAGGATCGAAGCATAGTCTTAACTGCTGCCAGACCTTCTCCTCGATCTCCTGAGTACTCTCTATAGTAGGAGGCTCTTCGAACTTCAAATCGGCGATTTGCGCCATGCCGATGGCGTCACCGTCCTTCCCCTCTAGACGCACCATGTAGCCGCGGTCGGTCATGACGGTATAACTGCCGCCCAGGGATTGGGTCACCCACACCGTGCTACCACAGGCCAACGTCAGCTTCTCTCCGCTGGGAATCATCAGCGCTTCGCAATCGCGCCGAACGATGAACGGTTGTTCAGTTTGCATACGGCCGTCCTCCTTTCAACCCTTCTGCATTCACTCCGTTGAAGCAACCTCGTCGACACCCTTCAGCGCCGCATTGACAGTATGCCAAGCCAAACTGGCACACTTCACTCTGGCTGGGAACTTGCACACTCCGGAGAGAATTTTCAATTTGCCGAGGCGGTCGAAATCTCTGTCTTCGACATCTACGTCGCCCGTAAGCATCTTATGCACGTTATCGAAGAGTTCTTCCGCCTCGGCCTCCGACTTGCCCTTTAGTTCCGTGGTCATTATTGAGGCCGATGCCTTCGAAATGGCACAGCCGGACCCTTTGAAACTGATATCGTGGATTATGCCGCCGATAAAGTTAATATAAACCGTGACGTGATCACCGCAAAGCGGGTTATACCCTTCAGATTTTCGATTGGCATTTTCCATCTCTCGAAAATTCCGCGGACTTTTATTGTGATCTAAAATCACTTCTTGGTAGAGCTCGTCTAATTCGGACATTTAACCAAACACCTTCAAGACCCGGTGAATCCCTTTCACCAAGGCATCGATTTCCTCCCGGGTATTATAGAGCGCAAATGACGCGCGCGCCGTTGCCGGCACGCCGAACCGCTGCATCACCGGCATGGCGCAATGATGCCCTGCGCGCACGGCGACTCCTTCCTGATCGAGAATCGTACCTACGTCATGGGCATGAATATGTTCAAAGACAAACGACAACACACCGGCCTTCTCCTTTGCCTTGCCGATAATCTTGAGCGTTTCAAAGGCCGATAGCGCATCAGTGGCATAGGTCAGCAGGTCTTTCTCGTGATCGGACACCTGATCCCAATCCAACCCGTTCAAGTAATCAATCGCCGCGCCTAAACCGATACCGCCGGCGATATTAGGCGTTCCTGCCTCGAACTTATAGGGCAACACGTTGTAGTGAGTTTTCTCGAAAGTCACCAGGCTGATCATATCGCCGCCTCCCTGATAAGGCGGCATGGCGTCTAACAGCTCCGATTTTCCATAAAGCACTCCGACACCTGTCGGCCCGAAAACTTTATGGCCGGAAAAAGCGTAAAAATCGCAGCCGATCTCCTGAACGTCAACTTTAAGGTGCGGCACCGCTTGAGCGCCATCCAGTAACACGGGCACGCCGCGCTCGTGAGCCAGTCGCACAGCCTCTTGCACCGGCACAATACTTCCCAGAGCGTTGGAGACGTGCGTGACCGATACCAATTTGGTTTTCTCATTCAACAGACGGCGATACTCATCGAGAACGAACTCACCGTCGTGATTGATCGGAATGACTCTTAGACGCGCGCCTATTTGACCGCACAGAATCTGCCATGGCACGATGTTGGAATGGTGCTCCATGGCGGAGATAACGATCTCGTCGCCCTCTTTTAAAAACGTTCTGCCATAGCTTTGCGCCACGAGATTGATCGCTTCCGTGGTGCCTCGCACAAAAATGATTTCTTGTTCGCTTTTGGCGTTGATAAACCGACGGATTTTTTCGCGCGCGTCTTCATAACTCGCCGTTGCCTGCTCGCTGAGATAATGAACGCCCCGATGAATATTCGAATTCTCGGACTGATAATAGCGGCTTATTGCATCGATCACCGCCTGAGGCTTTTGACTGGTAGCGCCGTTGTCGAGATACACCAAAGGCTTGCCATGGACCCGTTCCTGCAGAATGGGAAAATCTTGCCGGATCTTTTCGACGTCGAAGGTTCCCTTCCCGGAATGCCGTAGTTGTGTTTTTCGAAAGGCTTTCATCATTGTTTCATCGATTGATCGTTAGGATTGACTCCGTCTGAAACTCGTCAGTAAGTAATCATCCAGCCGTGCCCGCAACGGCGCGATGCGAATCCGGCCGACTAGATCACTGGCAAAGGCATAGCTCAATAGGCTCTGGGCATCGGCCGCATCAAGTCCACGCGACCTGAGATAAAAAAGCGCGTCCCTGTCCAACTGTCCGATCGTCGAGCCATGGCTGCATTTCACATCATCGGCGTGAATCTCTAACTGCGGCTTGGTATTAACCACTGCATTTTCAGAGAGTAGCAAATTTTTATTGGTCTGCCGAGCGTCACTTTTCTGCGCGTCTTTTTGCACAAGAATCTTTCCATTGAACACTGCGTGCGCCGCTCCGCTGAGAATGCCTTTATAGAGTTCCTGGCTAGTCGCTCGCGGCTTCGCATGGTCGATCTCGGTATGATTATCCACATGTTGTTTGCCGTCGAGCAAGTAAAGACCGTTCAACACGCACTGTGCGCCCTCGCCATCGAGCACTGCACGAATGTCATTTCGGATTAAAGAACCGCCGAGCGTCACCGAATGAGTTGTAAAATTGCAGTTTCGGCTCATGCGGGCCGATAACGCGCCGACATGGTAGCCCTTGCTCCCCTCGCGTTGCAGACGGTAATAATCAATAATTGCGCCTTCTTCGCCGACAACCTCAGTGACCACGTTAGTCAAATAAGGCTGCTCGCCAAACCCGACGTAGCTTTCGACAATCCGCGCTTGGCTTCCCGCTTCGCAAACAACCAAGTTTCGCGGGTGCGACATGACCGGAGCGCCATTTCCGTATGAGGCGAAAACGAGATAAATGGGATCTGTAACCACGACGCCTCTGGGAACGAAGACAAAAGCGCCTTCCTCGATAAAAGCCGTATTGAGCGCCACGAAAGACTCTTGCCGGTAACGGACATAGCGCGACAGATAAGACCCGATGACTCCATCATCTGTCGTCAACGCGGCCGAGAGATTTTCCACCCGTACGTTCGACGGAAGCCCGCGAACCGAAGAGTGCTCGGGGCAAAAGATGCCGTTTATAAAAACGATGCGGTTATACGCCGAATCAGTAAACGACCGTGAGTATAAATCCTCGGCTCGCAATATGTTACCTGCGCCGTTAGCCGACTCGAAGCCCGTGGAAACAATCGGTTCGACACTCGTATAGCGCCACTCCTCATCGCGTGTTGTCGGGAATCCTAGTTCATCAAAACGGGCAATTCCCGCGCGACGTAAATCACGCAACCAGTCGGGTGATGCCGCAAATCTCTTCTGGAAACGCTCAAAGGCGGACAGAAAGCGCTCTTTGCTTTGGGAACTTTTCATTTGATAGAATTTTAATAAATTATTGCACGGCAGCCACTTCGTCTTTAATCCAGTCGTAGCCTTTCACTTCCAGCTCGAGGGCCAATTCTTTACTCCCGGATTTGACGATGCGGCCGTCGTAAAGCACATGAATGAAGTCGGGCACGATATAATTCAACAGTCGCTGATAATGCGTGATCACAATCATCGCGCGGTCTTTTTGCCGCAGCGCATTGACACCACCCGCGACGATCCTCAGGGCGTCGATGTCGAGGCCGGAATCGGTTTCGTCAAGCACCGCCAGCTTAGGATCCAAGACCGCCATTTGCAAAATTTCGTTACGCTTCTTCTCGCCGCCGGAGAATCCTTCGTTCAGAGGCCGGTTGAGCAGGCTTTGCTCCATCTCGACCAGCTTCATTCTTTCTTTGATCAAAGAAAGAAACTCCATCGCGTCCAACTCTTCCAACCCACGATGCTTGCGCACGGCATTCAAAGCGGCTTTTAAGAAATAAGTGGTACTGACGCCGGGAATCTCCACCGGATATTGAAACGCCAGGAACATTCCTTCGCGCGCTCTCTCCTCCGGCGCCATCGCCAGTAGGTTTTTCCCCTCGTAAAGAATCTCACCGCCGGTGACTTCGTAGTTTTCCCGTCCGGAGAGAACATGAGCCAAGGTGCTCTTGCCTGAGCCATTCGGTCCCATAATCGCATGCACCTCGCCGGCACCGATGCTGAGATCAATACCTCGCAAAATTTCCTGGCCTCCGATCTTAGCCCTAAGATTTCTGATTTCTAGCATTGAGATTCCTTCCCGAGAACTATCCATCAGCCAACCTCCCGCATCGGCGCCTTACCCAACCGTTCTTTGAGCCCATATCGGTCCGCGATATCGCGAATCGATACGCCGGCAAGAAAATTGGCCAACATCGTCTGCGCCTCTTCCCATATGGATTTCTGCGAACAGACCGAACAGAACGAGCAATATTCGACTCCCTTCTCCAAACATTCCATCAGCACTAGGGGTCGCTCCACGGTCTCATAAACATCTTTAATACTGATCGCGCTCGGCGCCTTGGCTAAAGTAAAACCGCCCTTCGAACCGATGTGGGAATGGACTAATCCGCCAGCCACCAAGTCCTTCATGATCTTTGAAAGGTAGAACGACGGGATGACCTGGTTCTTTTCTATGTCTGCCCGGCTGACAATTGTGCCGGAAGGCTGGCCGGCAAGGTACGACAGCGCCCGAACCGCATAGTCTACGCGGCGACCTACATTCATCAGCGAGCTGCGCTCACTCCTTGCTTTGGCCTTTCTCATAGTATGATTTAAATATAGACTCCTTAGGTCTTCTATGTCAAGTTTGGTTGCTTTGCTTGAGTTTTACCGTCGGTTTCGCGATACTCTTCCGCACCGCGCAAACGTATGTTAAGAGTGTTTTTAAATAACGCTCATGTCGATCCTCAAAGTAGCGCGCCTCGGCCATCCGGTCTTGCGAAAGCTCGCCGAACCCATATCAGATCAAGAACTCCGGTCCGATAGGATGCGTCAATTTATCGATGACATGATCGAGACCATGATGGAATATGACGGCGTCGGTCTCGCTGCCGAGCAGGTGCATATGTCCAAGCAGGTTGTCGTGCTCGAAGTAGCCGACAATCCACGCTACCCCGACAAGCCTAGAGTGCCTCTCACCGTCCTTGTCAATCCAATGATCACGCCGCTCACCGAAGAGTTTGAAGAGGATTGGGAGGGATGCCTCAGTATTCCCGACATGAGAGGCAAAGTACCGCGCTATAAGACTGTCAAAGTTCAGGCGCTCGACCGCCATGGCGCGCAGGTGGAATTTGTCGCCATCGGCTTTCACGCTCGTGTGATTCAACATGAATGGGACCATCTGAACGGCAAGGTCTACCTGGACCGCATGCGCGACTTTTCGAGTCTTAGTTTCCTCGCCGAATTTGCCCGCTATTGGCTTGGCAAATAACTCCGCGCGCCGACCGAATGTTTGTGTTTAAGAAAGTGAAAGGCTAGAGTCGGCTCATGAATTTTGTCCATCTTCAAGAATCTTTTGACCGGATTATTTCCACCGTTACACCGGTCATTGGACACATACTGGATCGTGCACTCTCGGGCTCGGACCTGACGATCGAGGAAGCGACTCAACTGTTCGAGGCCGAGGGCACGGATCTCATCGCGATAACTCTAGCGGCGAATCATCTTCGCGATAAAACAGTGGGTAATATCGCCACATACGTTGTCAATCGAAACATTAACTTCACCAATGTTTGCGTCAAAGCTTGCGGTTTCTGCGCTTTTAGCCGCGGTCATTTGGCGGAAGAAGGATATTTCCTTCCGATTGAGGAGATCATTCGACGCGGCGAAGAAGCGCGAAAACTAGGCGCCACAGAAATTTGTGTACAAGCTGGGTTAGCCCCAGGTATGGACGGCTCGCACTACATCAAGCTTTGTCGGACGCTTAAAGAGGCACTGCCCACTTTGCATATCCATGGCTTTTCTCCGGAGGAGGTGTTGTATGGCTCGACGCTTTCGAATCTCAGTATCCGTGACTATCTTAAAGCATTGAAAGAGGCAGGGGTTGGCAGCTTGCCCGGCACCTCCGCCGAAATCTTGGTTGACGAAGTTCGTCAGCACATCTCGCCGGGCCGCATCAGCACTGCCCAGTGGATTGAGCTGATTCAAACCGCCCATGAAGTGGGAATCCCAACTACTTCGACGATTATGTACGGTCATATCGAAACGTCGCACCACAAAGCCATGCATATCGGTATCCTCCGCGACATACAGAAACGAACCGGCGGCATCACCGAATTCGTGCCGCTGAGTTTTGTCTATGAAGAAGCGCCGATGTTCCACAGGAACAAAATCGCCGGACTTCGCCAAGGCGCTAGCGGCGCTGAAGTCATGAAGATGTACGCTGTATCTCGTTTGATGCTGAATAACTGGATACCGAACTTGCAAGTTTCATGGGTCAAAGAAGGGCCTAAGCTGTCGCAGATTGCGCTGTTGGCGGGCGCGAATGATTTTGGCGGCACTCTAATCAATGAAAGCATTTCGACGGCCGCTGGCGCTGGTTATGGACAACTGATGAAACCGTCGCAATTCCGCGGTTTGATTCGAGAAATGGGGCGCATTCCGGCCGAACGGTCGACAACATACAGAGACATAAGAGTGTTCGAATCTGAGGAGGGTTCCATGGATCCGCTCGATCAAGTGAACAATCCCTCGGAACGCTTCGGTTCGTATCAAAACCTCATTACTCTAAAGGATTTCCGCTTCAGGGAATTCTATCGCGATCAGAAAAACAAACATTGAAATGTCCAGTGAGTCATCCTGGGCGTCTCGAGATCCCGTTTTAGCATGCAAGGTAATCCGGCGAACTTCGATGCGATTGGAAACCGTCTCGGGTTCCGCATCACGGAAAGCAACATTCAGACTTTAAAACTGATCTGGCACGGGCCGAGATTTCCCGCCTACCTTTGTTTAAGCATTGCTGTGCTTTTACTCTTCGTCTCGGTGCCAATTATCGAGGCTGTTCGACTGCGCGGCTTTGTCGGCCCGGCGGCTTCGCTCTGGTATTTTCCGTTGATGAATCTGATTCTTTTCGTCATCGCTTGTTACCTGCTCACGTTGAAGAGAGCCATCGTATTCGACCACATTGAAAAAACAATCACTCTTACCAGCCAAAGCCTTTTCAATCGATTGCGCCTTTCGGCGAGCTACTCTGAAATTGAACAAATCAATCTCGGCGTCGACCAGGTATACAACGGTTTTGCCGTGGCTGGATCATCGGCCGCACAACAGTTTCCAGTTCCGTCGCTACGCCTATACCTCGTTAACGGTGAAACTGTACTGTTGGATCGAGGTAGCCGGCGAAGATTGAAGGAACTGGGAAAGCAAATCAGCGAGCGGCTGAAAAGGCCTTTCGAAGTCGATGCGCAATTAGAGATTTAGCAGAAGCGTTCGCAGGGCGTGACATCTTATGATGAAGGCGCACGCGTCAAAATTTGATGTAACTGATCAACGGCTTTTTTCACGCCGTCGCGAGTGAGTTGTTCGGCACTGAGCCACCTGACACCACGCTGGCTGATATCGCCGATAGCTAAAATGTTTTCACTCAACGCCTTCTGCGTTTCATCGAATCGTGCCGACCAAATCACATCGCCCCGCCGCACGTCGACAAGATCCAGGACAAAGGCCACCGAAGCGGGGCTCTTGACGCCCCAATCATCGCCGACGCGCTCACGAAACCGTTGTATCCGTCCGACCATCACGGCGTCGGCAAAGACCATCTCGCCGATTTCTCTCAGACGCGCCGCGCTATCGGAGAAGGGACGCATCCGGTCTACTTCTTGAACTTCGGTGTCGGCAACAATTTGCCAGGTCGGGAGAGAAGCCATTGTAGAATATATCTGTTTGGCCAGAATCTCGGGAGCATCCTTCTGGCTAGACGGCGCCTCCGTCAAGGGTCGTTCCAAAGATGGCGTCTTTGTGGCTGCCGGAGCATGCGTTTCAGGTGGAAGCACGGCAATACGTCTGATCCGACGAGATTCTAAATCGGTGGAATACTTACTCTGCAGGTTGCCCGACCCAAAACTGCAGCCGGCACAAACCATCAGAGCAAGCGCAATCATTTTTAACATAGTTATTCCGTTAGAAAGAGATTAGATCCAGACCATTACAGTTGTACCGATATTGATGCAATCAACAGCATCCTCTCATCACTCAGCCACCTTATTCCGAATACCCAATTCGCGAAGTTGGCTCGCATCAACCGTCGAGGGCGCATCGGTGAGCAAACAGACCGCTCGCTGGCTCTTCGGAAAAGCGATTACGTCGCGCAGCGATTTGGCGCCGCTGAAAAGCATTGCCAAGCGGTCGATACCAAACGCGATACCCCCGTGCGGCGGCGCGCCGAAGCCCAATGCTTCAAGAAAAAACCCAAACTTGGCTTCAGCCTCTTCAGCGCCGATTCCCATCAGTGCGAGGATCTTCCTTTGTAACTCGACCTGATGAATACGAATGCTACCGCCGCCGACCTCAGTCCCATTTAGCGCCAGGTCATAGGCTTTCGACCGCACTTTCGCGGGTTCGGTGTCGAGCAACGACAGATCCTCGTCGTGCGGCGCGGTAAATGGGTGATGCATGGCGACATAGCGCTTTTCCTCGGCGTCGTATTCCATTAGTGGAAAATCCATGATCCAAACCAGCGCGTACGCGTTTTCTGGAATAAGGCCGAGCTTTTCGCCGAGATGCAAGCGCAAATGGCCGAGAGCCTCGCGAACTACTTTTGTCGTGTCGGCTGAAAACAAGACAACATCGCCGACATGAGCGCCGGCGATCTTCTCGATCTCCGTTCGTTCCGCTTCCGAGAGAAACTTAGCGATGGGCGACTGCCAGCCTTCTTCAGTGATTTTAGTCCACGCCACTCCTTTTGCGCCGAATGTCGCAACGAAAGGAGTCATGTCATCCAAGTCTTTGCGTGACAGCTCATCACCTTTGGGGATACAGATCCCTTTGACCACGCCGCCTTTCTGAATAGCCGTCGAAAATACCTTGAACTGAGAATTACGCAGCGCTTCGGTAAAATCCTTTAACTCCAACCCGAAGCGCATGTCGGGCTTATCCGAGCCGAAACGGTTCATCGCCTCTTCCCACGTCACGCTTTGAAAAGGCCGCTTGAGCTCGATGCCTTTCAATTCTTTGAAAAGGTCAGCGATTAACCCCTCGACCACATCGACGACATCATCGGGCTGAGCAAAAGACATCTCCATATCGAGTTGGGTGAACTCGGGTTGCCGGTCGGCGCGCAGATCTTCGTCTCTAAAGCACTTAACGATTTGGAAGTAGCGGTCCAGTCCGCCCACCATGAGAATCTGTTTGAATAACTGCGGTGACTGCGGCAAGGCGTAAAACTTACCGTGATAAATACGGCTCGGCACAAGGTAGTCGCGCGCCCCTTCCGGAGTGCTCTTGGTCAGTATAGGAGTTTCTACCTCGATAAATCCCCTCCCATCCAGATGGTCTCTTATCAACTTGGTCATGCGATAACGCAGTAACAAGTGGCTGAGACTGCGCGGCCGGCGTAAATCCAGATAACGGTATTTCAACCGAGTATTCTCGTTTGCATCGGTTTCATCTTCGATCAGAAAAGGCGGCACATGGGAAGCATTGAGCAGCCGCAACTCCTTGCCCATCAACTCGACTTCACCAGTTGCCAGATCGGGATTAAGCGTCTCCGGCGGCCGCCTTGAGAGCACCCCTCGAACGGCCATCACATCTTCGGACCGAAGCTGCTTTGCTTTTTCGTGCGCCTCGGCATCGACTTCCGGATTGAAAACGATCTGCGCAATGCCGCTTCGATCTCGTAAGTCAACGAAGATCAACCCGCCATGGTCACGTCGCGTGTGTACCCATCCGGCAAGTATCAGTTCCCGACCGACCGCCTCCAAACGCGGTTCGGCGCAATAGCAGCTGCGCTTCCAGCTGCCAAGCTGATCACTAAAAACTCTCTCCATAGCCATTTAGTTCGCCTTCCTCAACATCAACACTCCCTCTACCTTGTCTAGGCTTATCTCTTCTTGCTGTTTATTCGTCATATCGCGCAGCAGAGCTCTTCCTTGATCAAGCTCATCGTCGCCAAGTATCAGCACCCACGGTGCCCTGAGTTTATCGGCGCGCCTCATTTGACTCTTCAGGCTTCTGGCTTCGCCTTCCATTTCCACCGGCACACCTTGGCGGCGCAGCCTGTGTACAACCGGGAACGCCCAACCGCGTGCTTTCTCGCCAACCCAAACCACATAAACCGATGGGCCCGCCGGCGCATGATTCTCTTTCATGCGCAGTAACATAATCAACCGTTCGATTCCCATGGCAAAGCCGACGCCGGCAATTGCCGGCCCGCCAAGTTCCTGCACTAAGCCGTCGTAACGGCCGCCGGCAGCAATAGCGCTTTGCGAGCCCAGCTGGCTGCTTGTCCACTCGAATGTCGTGCGGCAATAATAATCCAAGCCGCGCACCATGCGGGGGTTCAAATCGTAACGCACATCGGCCTGCCAAAGCAGACGCCGCACAAGATCGAAATGTTCACGGCAAGGATCACACAAAGAGTCGAGAATCGAAGGAGCATTTTTTGTCTCCTCGCCGCAGCCGGGTTCCTTGCAATCCAAGACGCGCAGCGGATTTCTCTCCATGCGCCGGCGGCAGTTGCCGCACAGCCCCGCCTCATGCTCTTTCAGGAAAGCCAGCAGACGCTCGCGATACTTTGGACGGCACTGCTCGCAACCGAGCGAGTTAAGCTGCAATTCGGCCCCTTCCAAACCAACGGAAGAAAAAAAGTCGGTGAGGAGCAGCAAAATTTCAGCGTCAATGAAAGCATCGCTGCGTCCGAGCGCCTCGGCGCCGATCTGGTGGAACTGGCGCATCCTACCTTTCTGAGGCCGCTCCCGCCGGAACATGGGTCCCATGTAGTAGAGTTTCCGTGCCGCTTCGATCTTGAACATCTCCGATTGGACATAGGCTCGCACGACACCGGCCGTACCCTCTGGACGCAACGTCAAAAGCGTGCCTTGAGCATCCTGATCGGCGAAGGTATACATCTCTTTCTCTACGATGTCCGTTGTCTCGCCAAGTAAACGGCTGAACAGCTCGGTTTTTTCAACAATTGGAATTCGGATTTCGGCAAAATTATAGGCCGTGAAGATATCACGTACCTTCTGCTCAACCCATTGCCAGGTCTCAACTTCGCCTGGAAAAATATCCGAAAACCCTTTGATGGAAGTAATTTTCATCTACTTTTGCAAACCTTTTTAGAGATAGCGGCAGAACATCTTTGCCCAGCTTGATTGACTATCCCAGGCGCACGGCGCGAATCGCCGCGAGCAGAGGGCTTACGCAATGCACTACCTTGAATCGAGGCAACCTTAGACAACAAGAAAGATGAGCATTTTCAACCGCCGGTTCGTACCAAGACACCATAAGAACCTATGCAGGTCAAGCAAATCACTGTGCGGTCCCTTCTCCAGCAATCACTTTTGCGCCTTGTAACGATAGGCTCGGCTGCGGCGGGTGGTACCGTAGAGCTCAGCAAAAAGAAACCCCCGGAAGATCATAAAATAGGTCAGGCACAGTCCCATTCCGACGGCAAGAACGAATAGTTGCAACAGCCCGGGCAGCCCGGTGGTCATGATGCTAAGAATTTGCAGAATAGAATATCCCGCCAGCGTTATCATGAAGTTTGGCAACAGCCACTCGAGCCAATTCTCGACGATGAAGTTATAACTGTCGCTAATAAGCTCTAGGCCGGACGAACGGGTCTGATAAATGAGCTCAGGAACGGGATTAAGCAGAATATAAACTGCAATCTGAATCAAAGTGAGAATCAGGCCGCCATTGGGAACCGAGCCAAGAACCATCGCCAAGAGCCTCATCGGAATCCATAATATAAACGCGATACGTAACAATTCCCAAAAATAAACGGTGAAACCCTTTATAACATCGTTAAAATCGGCGCGGCCGCTATCAACGATGTTTTTGATCAGATAGAGTCCTGAACTGATGCAAGCCTGGCTTGCTAGGCCGAGAAGCAAACCACCGAGGATCCCCAAAGAGACAACCACTGTCCCGACGATCGATAGGAGAGTCGCATAGGCCCATGGCGCACAGCTGACCACCCAATTTTTAAAAAGACATTTCCACGACCGCCGCAATGCCACCGCATAGACCCAAAGAGTTGCCTGCAGAGTATTCATTAGCATTTTATAGCAGAAAATAAATCGCGGTGCAGCGAGTGCTGCTACATCATTGAATCAAACCGCGCTACTCCGACCATGACACGGAATTGTCGGGACTCATCGAAACAATCACGCCGTCGCCTTTTGCTGCTTTAGGATCGGCGAACCTATTTGTCCCAACCAGCGCGACCATCGGAATCTCGCCGCACCGCACGCCAAGCTCCCCGTTATTGAGTCCCACCCGTAAGTAAGTCTCCAAACGTAAAAACGTAATAAGAGAGCGCAACGCCGCCCACGACCCCCTGTAGTCATTTCCAAGCAATGTCAGGAGACGTGATCCTACAGCCGTCATTTAAGTGCGAAGAAAACACCGTAAAATTGAACATTTTTCGCCGCTCTTGATAACGGCGGTTGGCGCATCAACCTACCCCAATCTCTATTTTTCTAGGGACTTAGCACAAATCACCACAACCCGACCGCTACTGGCTTGATTTTTGCGCCCCACCTAAAAAATCGAGAGTTGTTTAAATTAGTAGAGGTGTTGCGGGCATCAATCAGGATGTTTAATCGCTGCGGGTTAATTCCCCGCAGCTTGCTGCGATATAGTGGCTGGTATG
>JBBDNJ010000277.1:0-12710 GCA_040877705.1 Binatia bacterium
GCGCGCCCAGGTCCAAGCGCTTAAGGGGGAAATCGATGCTGACCCGGCTAGTGGCAACCGGCGGCGGCGTGCGGCCCGCGAGCGAGCGGCCGAGGATCGTCAAAAGCGCTTGGCCCAAGCGCTGGAGCAATTGGCTCAAGTCGAGAAGCAAAAGAATAAGAAGGCGGTGGCGAGAAAAGACAACGAGACCGAGGAACAACACAAAAAGCGCAGTGAGCCGAGGGCATCGAGCACCGATGAGAGGCGCGGGTGATGAAAATGGCTGACGGGGGTTTTCGGCCGGCTTACAACGTTCAATTGACCACCACTACGGACAGCCAGATCATTGTTGGAGTCGCAGTGAACAACTGCGGCAGCGACCTGGGCCAGCTCTCCCCGATGCTCGACCAGGTCCAACAGCGCCATGAGCAATGTCCCGCCGAGTGGCTGGCCGACGGCGGCTTTGCCCGCAACGCTGACATTGAAGATGCCCACAGACGTGGCACCACGGTGTATGCTCCGGTGCGCCACCCCAGAGACTTAAGCCGTGATCCGCATGTGGCGCTGCCCGATGACAGCGAGGCGATTGTCCAATGGCGCCAGCGCATGGGCAGTGAAGCGGCCAAGGAGATTTACAAGCAACGCGCCGCCACCGCCGAATGTGTTAACGCCATTGCGGGCGGGCGTGGGCTCACACAGTTTTTGGTGCGCGGGCTCAATAAGGTAAAAGCAGTGGCGGTATGCGCTCGCCCACAACCTGATGCGGTCGGTGACGCTCGCCCAACCGGCGTAAAAACCGCCGGCACAGTAGCGCGCGGACGCAAAAAGCCACCAAGAGCACCACCCCACGCCACCTCGCGCCGCTGCACTTGGTGGAGTGCGGTCGCGCAGTGGGACAATGGCAATTTTCTAAAACATTGCCCCCGCTTCGCGCCGGTGCATGAGCTATCTCGATTTGGAAATTTTTTCACAAACTCTGAGCATAAATCTGTTGCTACTAGGAAGACTGAAGTATGGTGCTATGCGAAGCTTTTCGTTGAAACGGGGTCAATGCTTCGCTGATTACTTGCTTTATAGCGGGGCGATCGTGGCCGGGACCCCCAAAACCCAGCTTCAAACAGCCACAGCCAGTTTTTTTCTCCGAGCCAAAAAAGGTCCGTAGGTAGATCACGTGACTACAGATGTTGCAAGCCCGTTTAGTACCGGGGGAGGGGGCCCGTTCTTCGAGGCTAAAGTGCAGGCGAGCTTTCTGCTCTACCTGCTCATCGGCGGTCGGGTACCTTGTCTTCCAAGTGGCACCGCGCAGTCCATCAGATTTCAGGGAAAACAAGCTGGCTATGCCACTGACGATCTAATCGTAGCGATCTTATCTCCCCACGGACAACAGCATCGACTGCTTGCTCAGGTAAAGCATCACGTTGTTATCACGAAGTCCGATGCTGAATTTCGAGCTGCGCTACAAGACGCATGGGCTGACTTCAACAATGAAAATGTGTTTACCCAGGGGCGGGATGTCCTTGCATTAATTACCGGTCCAATGTCTGACCGGGCAATTCAACATGTCCGACCGCTTCTGGACTGGGCACGCACTTCAGCGAACTCGCCGGAGTTCCTAGAAAAAGTAAACACCGCACAATTCAGCTCGGATCAGAAGCGCAACTATCTAAAAGTCTTCCGAGAAGTTCTAACGGAAATTGCCAGAGGCCCGGTGACCGACGAGAACCTCTGGATATTTTTGAAGCATCTCTACCTTTTTTCTTACGATTTCGATGTACAAGGTAGTAAAGACGAAGCGTCAGTGCTCACGGTGCTTGAGATGGCTCGCAATCAAGCTACTGATCTTGATTCGGAAGCCGTTTGGGAAGGTTTGATACGTCAGGCGCAGGAGTGGAATCAGACCGGCGGGACCTTTACAACTTTGCAGCTACCAGAGAGATTAAAGGGCGCTGTGCAAGGGCAGCGATCAGTGGCTCAAAGTGACGCCGTGAAGCGACTGCATGAGCACTTTGAATTGATTCTCGACACCATTAGCACCGAGCTCGCTCCTGGCCTACATCTTCCACGAACGGGTGCAGTAGACGAGCTTATTAACGCTGTCGAGTCATCCGGCGTGGTCATTGTACGAGGGGCTGCTGGTTGGGGAAAGTCGGCAGTAGTTAAGATGCTCTTAACAAAACTGGAGCCGGCAATCATATCGTTCGGTTTTAAAGCTCAGGAGTTTAACCATGCGCACGTGCACCAATTCCTCACTAGTATCGGAATTGGCCTTACGGTTGAGCAGCTAAAGGCTGAATTTTCACTGTTGCCTCGGAAGCTTCTCCTTATCGACGGAGCAGAAAAGCTCTTTGAACTGAACAGTCTTGATGCTTTTAGGCAACTCATACGGCAACTCAGCGATGATCCCTCGTGGACTATCGTCATCACGTGTCGGGAATCGGCGGCGGAAGAACTAAGGGAGCACCTCCTGGGGCAATGGAGAACCGAAGCAATAATGCTTCAGAGTCCTCCATTAACTTCTGCCGAGTTGGCGTGGATTGCAGGTCAGGCGCCTCAACTGGCACCATTATTGGAGAACCTTAAGCTAGAAAAATTTTTTCGCAACCTATTCATCCTATCCCTGGCGTGGAAGGCGTTTCCCTCGACTGTGCCCGATGAGATCGCCCGCAGCATAGACGAACGCGAATTTAAAGACATCGTATGGAGGGGCTATGTCGAGCGTGTATCTCAAAAACAAGGTGGAATGCCGCTCAAGAGACGAAACGCTCTTCTAAGGATATCGCAAGAACGAGCTAAACGTATGAGTCTCTCCGTTTCGGCTGACGGGTGCGACCCAGAAGCTGTGCAGGCATTAGTCGACGACGGCATTCTCATTGAATCGAAAGTGGGCGGCTACGCACCGGCTCACGACGTGCTTGAAGACTGGGCAGTCTCGAGGTTTATCGGCCTAGAGTTTGAAGCGACCGGTGGTGAGGCGCTTAAGTTCCTACGGGCGGTCGGAACAGAGCCGGCGATGCGCCGTGGATTTCGTCTGTGGCTATCCCAGGCATTGGCTGAGCCTGAGAACCAAGCTGTAATGGATTTTGTGCTCTCAGCTTTTCACCAAGATGATATTCCACCCGTTTGGCGCGACGAGATTGCAATTTCAGTCCTGCAATCGGAGAACGCCGGAGAGTTCTTTCGCCGAGTCGAGCGATTGCTGCTCGCCGACGGCAAGGTACTTTACCGGCGGCTGATTCAAGTGCTTCGCACTGCCTGCAAAGGTCCCAACGAATCCTTGCTACAGATGTACGGGCTCGATGCATATCGTAGTCATGTGGTGCTGGGAAGCGTGTTCGTCGTTCCCGTTGGTACTGGCTGGCCTGAGCTAATCAAGTTTACCTATCGAAATCTTGAATCTTTCGATTTGAGCGACACCGCTACGGTGTTGGGGCTTCTGAAGGATTGGGCTCAGCCGATTGGACCAACCGTGGGATTTCCGAATGAAGCAGCAGCAGCTGCACAGATAGCTCTTAAATACTGGCGTTTGCTGACTGAGCCGGACGTATATGCGAGTGGGCAAGACCAGGAGTTTCTCAACATTCTATTCAAGATTCCTCAGGCGGCGAGAGGCGACGTCGAGGAGCTTATTCGTTCCGCACTAGCGAACAGACGAATTCGGGACTACCCATCCAGAACCATACGTGAGCACGTCGCTAAGTCTATGGAGTGCCAGGCTCTTTGTGAATACTTCCCAGAACTCGTGATTGAAGTTGCGAGAGACAGCTGGCGTTTTGGACCCTTCGACGAAGATGAGTTTAACTCCCGTCGTGAGCTTGAGCAAAGCTTTGGTCTCACACGTCATGTTCAATTCGACTATATTCCCCCGAGCTCATTACAAGGTCCATTTGCGTTCTTGCTGGCCTATCATCCGGTTTTAGCAATTGAGTTTATTGTTCGGCTTTTGAACGAGTGTGCTGAGATTTACGCCAACTCCGAATTCGGCGATGAAGTCGTGAAGATTGAGATTCCCGATGAGAGTGGTGCGAAAACTGTTATCGGTAGCGCTCGGCTGTGGCACATGTATCGCGGAATGGCGGCAGCTCCAGCAGTACTTGAGTGCGGACTGATGGCATTAGAAGGTTGGTTGCTCGAACAGGCGAGACAGAAAAACGACATTAGAAAACTATTCAGCGATATCTTTGAAATGAGCCAGTCGGTCGCCACAATTGCTGTACTCGCTTCGGTTGCAGTCGCTTATCCTGAGGCCATCGGAGATGGCGTTCTTAAGATCCTGGAGAGCCGGGAGCTTTACCAGTGGGACCTCGCCCGGTCCTATCAAGAGCGCTCGAATGTTCCTGACCTTGCAGCCGCGCTTGGTATTCCGACACAAGCAATTGACCGAATCTACGATAGCGAGCGAAAGCGATCGGCTGAGCTTCCACACCGGAAAAGCAACCTCGAAGAACTTGCGTTTCGTCTACAGCTCACCCCACGTCGAGATAAAATCTGGCCCATTCTTGATCGTTTTCTGAGTTCCTTAGCGCCTCAGGAGGAGCAAACAGAAGCCGATAAGACTTGGCGCATCGCCCTCCACAGGATGGACGCTCGTCACATCAAGGCAGAAGAGGGCCAGGAACCTGGTCAAGTCATCTTGATTTCTAGCGAAGCTCCATCTGATCTTCAGAACTTCATCAATGAAGGCGCCGAAAGGCGCGAGCTGTTCAACCGTCGCATGCGTTTGGCGAATTGGGGTATGACACACTTTCGTGGACAGTCTCCACAAAACGAAACCTTTTCGGATTGGCGCGAGGCGTTAGCGGAGGCGCAATCCTTGAACAGTGAGGTCGCGGGAACAGATGCCACGGCACTCGACCTTGCTGGTCCGTTCTTTGTGGCCGCGTGTGTCATCAGAGACCATTTTTCGGAATTACAACCGGCAGAACTTGCCTGGTGTCAAACCGTATTAACCGAAGAAGTGCTTCGGAAAGATGCTGATAAGACCCGAGAGACTCGCATTTCAAAAAGCTTCTTTGAAGGCTCCAGACCCGCAGCTTTTGTGCTACCCATTTTTCTCCGGCAGATAGAGAATGACGAGAACAGACGGCAGGTCGAAGAATGTCTCGCCGTCGCGGTTACTCACAGCAGCGAGGAGGTAAGAGACTGCGTAGCTGAGGGAATTCGTGTTTGGTTGTGGGAGATCGATCCCGGACTCGCTAAAGCTTGTGTTGGTGGACTAATAGAGCTTGCCGCTGCGGAGAATCGGATTCGCACAAGTCATCGCCGGGATTTGGATTATTCTGATGAAGTGATTGAGCACGAAGTAGAAGACGAGACCGGCGAGATTCGCAGGCGAATAATCAGTAGACAAACGTTAGACGTATTTGAGTCTTTGCAGATTGATCTCGAGATGTACGATTGGCCAGAACTTTTGGACGCGTTATCTATGGAGAAATTCGATACGGAGGACGCGGACCTGAAGAGGTTTTTTGGCGCTTCTTTAGGTGCGTTACTGCGAGAAGCTGAAGCGGGCGAGGCCTGGAAGTCTACACGCCATGTCAGTCATAAGTTTCAGCGCGCCTTCGCTCCGCTGTTCGCACGATTTGCGCTTGCCCGAACACCCGAAGAGACGGATATCTTAGCTGCACTGCTTATTGCGAATATCGAAAAATGCCCAAGGTTCCTTGCGGTATTGCTTGAGAATCTACCGGGTGAAGAGGATCGAGTTCGTTCTGGAGCGCCGTTTTGGGGCATATGGCGTAAAGCGGCTGATCATATATTCAAGCACCCACTGTTGCGAAAAGGTTTGCGCCATCGGTGGCGTTACAGCGAAATGCACAAGCTCGTGCGGATTATTCTCTTTGCGGAACTTCAATGGAAAGATGGCGTGGAAGAATGGGACCCTGTCACGTCCACTAAAGATTTCTTCGAGTCTGCTGCGTCCACCATTGGCGACACACCGGCCGGGTTTGGCGCGCTTACTTCCCTGCTGAACGCCGTCGGGCAAGTGTTTCTCCCAGACGCGATCATGTGGCTAGCTCAGTCAATTGAAAGTGCAAAGGAAACCGATCCTATTGCCGACCCCGACGCCGATTTTGAGCTTGAGGTTCTGCTTCGTACCGTGTGCTACAACTTCGGGACCGTTGTCCGACAGCGACCAGAACTCCACCGCTCGGTGCTTACGTTGCTCGACAAGCTGGTTGAACACGGATCACACACAGCTTTCCGGCTCCGAGACTATATGCTGGCTCCACTTCCAGCCGAAGGTTAGCATTAGGATTCTTCCCAAGAACGCCAGTGCTCGGGGCGACTTTCCCTGCCACCGGTGAAACGTAAAAAAACCGAGAGTTATATTCCAAAACGCTAGCAAGAGAGAGCACAGGTCCGGGTCCGGCTTGAAAGTGAACAAGCTCATCAATTGCGACAAAGCCAGCCTCGACATCTTTTGGCTTCGAGACGAAAGCTTCAAAGACTGCGACAACCTTCCCGATCCCGATGTTGTCGCCCAAGAAATCATCGAAGACCTTGAAGCCGCTCTCGAACAATTCCGTGAAATCGCTGCGGATTTTGGATCAAAGAGAATTAAACGTGAGAGGAATCGACTATGGCGAAACGACTCAGGTAGTGAGCCAGTATCTCGAAGTCTGTCGCGCCCTTTGTTTTTAATCAGGAGGGACTATGCCGATTCACATGATAACTGATCATGAGCAGCTCCGACGTTTACGGTCAACTGTAACCATCGCGACCAAGAATTGCGTCGCAGCAATTGCTCATCTCGTCGCTTCGGAGACTCCGATCAACGCGCTCGTCAGGATGAAGTTTCACGAACTCGGGTTTCATCCCATGGAAGATCGTCGCCTGAATCTCGTTGAACAGATAAACCAGACCTTTACGTACCTTGTGTCTTTTGCTGCTGCGGAGCAGATCCTCCGCAGTCATCCTGACTCGGCTCCTATCTGCCTCAATCTAGGGACCTCAAGCGGAAGCGATTTAGAGTCGGCGTCAAAGAGCGTAGCCGCCGAGATCTTCGCATCAGTGAGTCGCACCAACAATCGGAAACTAGTCAAAGATGTCGCAAAGGTTTCAGACTCGGGCGTAGCGCACAAGTACGTCTTTTTTTACTGTCCTGAAGAGGAATGTAAACCGTTTCGTCTTGAACGATTCCCTGATGTAGAAATCGTGCCGCTGAGCGAAGCTGACGTATGGGGAGATGTTTAAACCTAAAAAAGCAATTGACGGGTGAAGGAGGAGACAGTAGGCGGATCATTTTGGCGGTGATCCGGGGTCGTGCATGAGTATTGGGGTGTCCAGATAAGTTGCTGTCGTGATTCATAGGGTGACTCTCGTTAAAGAGGGAAGGCCCGCGGCGGTAAGAGCTAAAACCAGCTAGCTTCGTAGCAGCATGAAGAGTAATCGACATGTTGGAGCCTGCCGACAAAGTTAACGGGTTGCAACGCGAACTGAACGTAAACCAACCGCTTTCTAAGTTGCTGGAACTTGCAAAGAAGTCATCGCGTCCGCGCGGGAGAATTGCGCGCTGGGCAGGAAGGAGGTTTAACGCAGCCGCCTGTGCTCTACAATCTTCGCGATCGTTCAATTCGCTCTTCCGTGGTCGTCCACGCAACCGAAGAATAGACCCTCGCCGTTAGCTGCCATCCGCATTCAACTTAAACTAGGCAATCGAGGTGAATCGGGCACTGGCTTTCGTAACCGATCGCAAAAGAGGTTCCACGCGAAAACCGGTGGCAGGCGGTGGATAGTTTTGATAGCGTGGCGCCTCGCTTTAGAGACGCGCATTCCAACCGTTGACTTGCTGAGGAGGTAGGCGTCATGAGTATCCCCTCCCTTGTTAAAACCTGTCGCCGGGGCGTTTGGTTGCTTCTTTTTGTACTTGCGCCGTGCCGAGGATTTGCCGCAGACAAACTGGTCGGCATTTGCTCCGCGCGCACCATGTCGCAGTCGATGCCCTGGATTGCCGAGGAGGCCGGGCTTTTCAAGAAGTACGGTTTGGATCTCCAGCTCGTTTACATATCCTCGGCCAGCATGGTGACCGCCGTGCTCAGTGGCAGCGGTGACGTGGCGATCAGCGGCGGTGAGGCCATTGTGTAGGACCTATAGGGTCAGGCCTAACAATCATATCAATCTTGACAGCCGCGCTGCGGATTGGTTAGAAGCGTGGTCATGGCGCGTCGTCCAAGACTATTTGCCGCCGGGCTGCTCTACCACGTCATTGTCCGGGGCAACCAAAGACAAAAGACCTTTGCGTCCAATCAGGACTTCAAAGCCTATCTCGACCGGCTGGACAGATACCGCGCTAAGTTTAAAGTGAGGATTTACGCTTATTGTTTGATGCCAAACCATGCGCACCTGCTGCTTGAGACTGGCTCAATTCCGCTCTCGAAGTTCATGCAAGGATTACAGCAGTCCTACACCCAGTACTATAATCGTACGCATCGCAAAGTTGGACATTTATTTCAGGGAAGATACCAAGCGATTATTTGCGACAAGGACAGGTATCTGTTGGCTCTGGTTCGTTATATCCATCTTAATCCGGTCCGTGCCGGCCTGGTGAAAGGTCCTGAACGATATCCGTACAGCGGCCACGCAAGCTATCTGATAAGCGGCACTGCAAAGATTCTAGAGACGGGACCGGTGTTGAAGCTCCTAGGGGGAAAGAAGAACTATGAGAAGTTTGTGCTGGACGGTACCGGTGAGAGCCACAACGAGGAATACTATGAGGTGGAGGACCAGAGGTTTTTGGGAGCCGAGGGATTCGGCGAAGAATTAAGCCGCGAAGCCGGAGAGCAACACGAGCGCAGGGGTAGGAAATCGATCGAAACGGCTATGAAAGAGATTGCCCTGCGATGGGAAATATCGCCCGCGATGTTGAGAGGGAAGGACCGGCGCTGGGAAGTGACGAAGAAGCGTGCCGAGGCAGTGACGGTGCTGGTCAGAGAGAATGGGTTTTCGGTCACTGAGGTGGCGGCCTATCTGCGGCGTGATCCGGCCAATGTCAGTATGATGCTGTCGCGGTTGTCGGCCAAGGAGGGTGAGCCGAATTGACAGATTGTAATGATTGTTAGGCCTGACCGAGGACTGCTGATGTGTGACGCACTCATGAATACTATTTGACTATATGGCCTATCAGGAAGCACTCCGTCGTGTTCTATCTAGCATAGAAAGAAGACTGTCCAAAGACTTCATTGTTTCGTCTCGACCGGACCATCCACACCTTTTTGATACGCCAGATATAATCGTCGGCGGCCGAGGTATATTATCGGCAGTTTTTGTGCCAAAGGCACGAGAGCTTAAGAACCCTGAAATGTTGTTAGCCCGACTAATTGCGACTCGCTTGGCATTTCCGAGTAATACTCGATGTTTTTTCATTACGATACCATTGTTAACCGACGAGTTCTCAGCAACTGTAACTGAACACTTCGACAAATTATTCAAACTGGAAGACTCGGGTCGTTTTGTTGAATCGTTGAGCGATGTAGAGGTTACCGGGACCACTCGTGCTGTTCCGGCCGAAATTCGGAAGCAAGCGCAAAAGCGTTACGAGTTGCTTTTGAGGGTGGCAAATCTGCGCCATGGAAGACAACCCAGTGGTGCGGATCCTCGAGAGCTGCTTATCTCATTGAGGCAAAGCGTTGCTGAGAATACTTTTCCTTTGCTTAGTCCTGCATTCAGCCGTTCGCCGCTTGGCGTTAGGACCGAAAGACCCAGGAATCTACTGAACTACCATGGATCTGAAATAGGTATTGTTCCGATTGCAAACGGACAGTTAAAATCTGATTCGATCAGTGAGCTGTGTGCTTACTCATTCGGGAGCTCCTATGGGTTGGACCGTGGTATTCCGTACCTAGGAAGAAAGATTAGCCCAAATATATTGCTTGTGAATCGTTGGCCAGAGCGAGGGCGTGACCCTTTCAAACCCGTACGTGCTGCGGCATTTGCTGGTTGGGCGTTTACTGCAGCTCAAGATTCGGAGGATGTAACGTTATTGGCCGATCGGCTTCAAAAAATATTTGCGCATCAGCTTAAATGAGCTTGCATAAACAACGTATCCGGCTGATCCAAGCGCTAATTGCGGGTAATCCCGCAATATTCAGTAATGGGTTGCACGGCACGATACAGACTGAATTCTCCGAGGCCTATCAAGTACGCCGAGTACGGAGTCGACAACGTCGGCATCTACTACAAGTAGTACACAGTACGCGCGCATTGGATTCAGCGTTGAGAGTATTTATTAATTATCATGGGTGTACATCGGCGCAATCGCTGGGTGGGTATTTATGGTCGCTAGCGCGACATCACAGTGTGTCGCTAAATAGTCAGCTCTTGACCCAGGATCGCCGCAGATTCCAGAACTCAATTGTAGATATTCGAAACCGTTTCCTGCACGAAGCCGGCTCTTACCCTACGACTGATAACGAGATAAATACGCTGTTAGCTGAGATGCAAGATTGCCTAGTGGTCGTTTTCAGATTATGAAGGACGGATTTAAGCGAATTCTGGGGAGATCGTACAATTGCAATTTAATTGTCGGCTGAAATGACGATCCGAACACGCGATGAAATTGACCGAGTACTGGCAGTCCATTACGGGTTTTCGGAGGAGGAGTTGGACTTCACCCTTCGTCTGGGCTCAGGGCAGGCATCAACTATGACATCAAGTACCGGATGGGACGGGAACGCGGAGAACGAAGAGGAATGAGGCGAGATCGTTTCGGTTAGGAATTCGCGGGCCGGATCATCTGCATGTTGTAAATGAAAAAGCTAAAACTTTATCTGGAAACTTCGGTCTTCGGCTTCTATTTTGATGCGTCTACCCCAAATAGACAAAAAAGGATCGCTGTAAGAAAACTTCTGCAACAAATCAAAAACGGGGTTTTCGACGGTTATATCTCCGGGCTCGTTACGGCTGAACTTGAGAAAGCTCCGCAACCGTACCGAGACCGGCTACTCCGGTTGATTGACCTTTATGGCTTAAAGGCCGTCGAATATGACGAAGACGCGGCAGGCGAGTTGCACGAAAACTATCTGCGGGCGCGGGTCGCGCCTGGGGCTCCCGATGACGACGCAGCTCATATTGCGATAGCCACAGTTGCTGGAGTTGATGTTGTGGTATCTTGCAACCTCAAACACCTTGCCAATGAGCTGGCGTCGAGGCGGTTCCTTGCTGTAAATATTTTGCAGGGATACAGTACGAGTCTCTCCATTCGTCAACCGGAGGAGGTGATTATGTATGAAGATTAAAGGAAAGAACTGGATGGACTGGCTCCACGGAGTTCGTCAAGAGAGTCAAAAAAAGCGAAAGATCAGCCGTCGGTCTCTGGCGACGCATCTAAAAAAACTCGAAAGAAAAACAACTTCGGGAGGCAGGGAGTCGCCAGACCTCACAAGATCAGGCGAAAGTAGGGTGAGAAGCAGATAGAACTTATTGAGAGCAAGCACTGGTCGTGATGGTCGTCCGCCTATTGGAAATCTCGGATTCGTATCCCTGAGAGGAATCCATTCCCGCATGGGGTCGGAGTTCCGGCATAACTTTCACATCAATTTGAACGCAGAGTCCTAAGGCGCGGAAACTCACCTCTTTGTGACCGTAGCATTTCCGCACGCGCTTGTTTCGTTGTCCGGGGCTTAACCACCATAACCCTCCTTTCGCCTATCCCATACGTATTCCATCGTCTATAATACGTGGACAGCAACTTGCCGGCAGGCGCGTCACGAAGAGTGGCATGTCCGCAGGAGCATCGGATAAGGAATAATGAATTAGTTCGCTGTTGAAGGTGGCACAAGTGGAACAGGAAAATAAACCTTTAGCGGATCTGGGATCGCAAATCGACGAGTGGCTGCGAGCGCAGAACGACTACGTCAACGCAGATCAGTTCGCCGGGATTTTGCGCACCTTGCTCAAGTTGGCGCAGGATGACGCCGAACGTGGAGATCTGAAGATCTTAAACCGCACTCTGCAGGAGCTGCGCCATGCCTTTAGAATCTTCGCGCCGTACCGGCACATGCGCAAGGTCAGCATCTTCGGTTCGACCCGGGTTGAGGAAAGCGATCCGTATTATCATCTGGCGCGTAGCGTCGGCGAGGAACTGGCGAAAGCGGAGTTCATGGTAATCACCGGCGCCGGGCCGGGCATTATGCAAGCCGGGCACGAGGGAGCGGGGCGAGAGAAGAGTTTCGGCGTCAACATTCGACTGCCGTCAGTGCAAGCTGCGAACCCGTTTATCCGCAACGATCCGAAGCTCATGAACTTTCACTTTTTCTTCACGCGCAAGCTCATGTTCGTCAAGGAAGCCGACGCCGTGGTGATCTTTCCGGGCGGCTTCGGCACGCATGACGAGCTTTTGGAGTCGATCACCTTGGCGCAGACCGGCAAGACGCAACTCGTGCCGATCATTTTGATGGACCTGCCGGATGGCACCTATTGGTCGCGCTGGCAAGAATTCCTGCGCGAGGATGTGATGGGCCGCGGTTATATCAATGAGGGAGAAATGAGCTTTTTCAGAATCCACACAAGCGCCGCGGCCGCCATCGGGGAAATCACTAACTTCTACCGCAACTTTCATTCCTACCGCTTCGTTAAGCATGACCTGGTGATTCGTCTCAATTGTCCCCCGTCACACGATTTGATCGACCGGCTGAATCGCGACTTTGCGGATATCGTGACCGGCGAAGTCCGGCAAACCGAGCCCCTGCCCGTCGAAGCCAACGATTCCAACACGCTGCATTTGCACCGGCTCG
>JBBDNJ010000278.1:0-12706 GCA_040877705.1 Binatia bacterium
CGTCGCGCCGGGCCAAGGGCGCACGGCGGATCATCATGCGGAAGGAGGACGCCCACTTCAAAAGCCATTTCATCACGCGAAAGGACAGCGGCATTAACTCGCTCAAGGATCTCAAAGAGAAAACGTTTTCGTTCGGCAGCGTGAGTTCCACCTCCGGCCATCTCATGCCGCGTTACTTTTTACTGAAGGCCGGGATTAACCCCGAAAGGGATTTTTCCAAATTCAGCTTCAGTGGCGCCCATGACGCGACGGCTGCGTGGGTCGAAGCTGGAAGAGTCGATGCCGGAGCTGTCAATTTCCTGGTTTGGGATAAGCTGGTCGCGACCAAAAAAATCGACGCGAGCAAGGTCGCGGTTTTTTATACGACCCCGCCGTACGTGGATTACGTCTGGACAGTGCGGGGCGGGCTGGATAGCGGCCTGGTGGATAAGATCTCGAAGGCTTTCCTCAAGCTCGACTACAACAACCCAGAACACAAGAAGCTGCTCGATCTGCACCGAACAAAGGGCTATATCCCCGCCAGAGACGCGGATTGGAAGGGCATCGAAGAGGCTGCCGTCTCCGCGGGCCTCCTGAAATAATTGCGCTTCGGCATGCCTATGTTGCAATACCAGTTGGAGAAAATAACTAAAATGTTTCCGCGCCAGCAGGTGGCCGTAGACGGCATCGACCTGGAGGTGCGGAAAGGCGAAAAGGTCTGTCTGATCGGGCCCAGCGGTGCTGGGAAGACCACATTGTTTCGCATGTTGAATTGTACCCTGAGGCCGACTTCCGGCAGGCTTCTGATCGACGGAAAAAGCGTCGATCAGTTTCGCGGGAAGCGCTTACGCAAGATGCGCCGCAAAATAGGAACGGTGTATCAACAGCACAATCTGGTTCCAAGGCTTAAGGTCGTACACAATGTTCTTTCAGGTCAGCTCGGCCGGTGGGCCACTCTAAAATCTCTGGCGTCTTTGCTCCGACCTTTGGACCTGCGACTGGCCTATGCTGCGCTCAAGCAGGTCGGCATCGGAGACAAAATCTTGGCCCGAACCGACGAGCTCTCCGGAGGCCAGCAGCAGAGAGTGGCTATCGCGCGCGTCTTGATTCAAGATCCGGAGGTTATCCTTGCCGATGAACCGGTCTCTTCCGTCGATCCGTCCTTGGCTTCGGCGATTATCCGACTGCTCCTGGATATCAGCAACGGAACGGAAAAAACGCTAGTGATGAACCTTCACAGCGTAGACCTGGCCCTCGCCTATTTCCCGCGGGTGATCGGGATCAAGAAAGGAAAAATGCTTTTCGATCTCTCGCCCGACAAAATTTCGGACAGGATGCTGGACGATTTGTATTCTGATCACGTGCCGGACTCCGAGGAAGGGAAGTTGGCTGATGACGCGACAAGATCTCTCGCCTATTAGTAAAAACCACCCTCATGGCTGCCGCCATCGCCGTGTCCCTGGTTTTTTTCGCCTCGCGAACCCTGATTTACTCTGGTCTCCTTTACGAAATGGAAGGCAAGGAGCAGTGGCGGCAAACGATCCGGCTTGTACCCTATCTGTGTGCCAAGGCTCTTTTGAACCTTCTGCGCACTGTCCCCGAAATGGTCTGGGCGCTGATTTTTGTGTTTCTGGTGGGGCTCGGTCCCTTTCCCGGAGTTCTTGCCTTGGGCGTACACACTGGAGGCGTTTTGGGCAAGCTGTTTGGCGAAGTTCTGGAGGATGTAGATCCGCAGCCGATTGAGTCTCTCCAATCCACGGGCGCCAACAAGCTGCAGATTCTTTTTTACGCCATTCTGCCGCAGGTACTGCCGCAATTTATTTCGTACACGCTTTATCGTTGGGAAGTGAACATCCGCGTGGCGGCGGTTCTGGGCTTTGTCGGCGCCGGCGGGCTGGGACAAAGAATCCACATCGCAATCAGCCTGTTTCTCGAGAATCAGCTCCTGACGCTAATCTTGGCGATTTACATCCTCGTAACATTAGTCGACTACTTGAGCGCATATCTGCGCAGACGCTTCATCTAAATCAGCCAAAAAAGATCGGTGAGTCGATCACGCCCTATGGTAGATAATTTTCATTGTTGCTCTCGCTATATCGATTTCTCTTCTTGATTCCGCCGGAACCCATTCTTAAAAGCAGAAGGATGGTTCTGATAAGAGATTCTTGTCCGGGCAGCAGGGCACTGATTTGTTCTGCGGCTCCCAAAAAAGCGCGCTGCTAGATGGGCTGTCTTTGCTGGAGAAGTGCACGTGCTGTGGTCGACAAGCAATCAGACTGAATTGAAACACAGGTTCCCACAAATAGGACATCACCTCTCAGACGGTTGGTCCATCTGCAACAATTCCAAGGCGTTAAGTGTTTCTCGATGATGGGAACGCTCATTGCATTATCACTTGAGTATAAATTTACAGCAGAAGCCGTGAAGTTTCTGCTTTACCACGTTGTTGGTTGCGGAGAGACATACGATTAGGCAAACCGCCATGAAGTCATTGTTAAGAATTCAGGAAGGAGGGCAACGTCATGACAGGTCAACGTAAGTGGCTGTGGATAGTTGGCGCGATTGCGGTGGCAGCCGTCGCACTTGGCGCCGGTGTGCCGCTCGGCACCTTACTGCTCGTCGGACTCCTGCTGTTATGTCCTGCAGTTATGTACTTCGGCATGCGCGGAATGGGAACGCAGCAGGAAGGCCGAAGCGAGAGGATGGCCGGAAATCCGCAGAGACCCGATCCACTGCGCGATACTAAAAATCGTGAACGCAATACGACGCCAGATCAAACAAACAGGTAGCCAATCACGCTGCGTGTCGGGAATGAGAGCACAATGATCAGTGACTTCTATGCGCATTACGGCCAGTGGGGACTGGTGCTTATCATGGTTGTGGTCGCCTCATGGATTCTATATCGCTACCTGGCGCCGGCGAGTTGGAGGGAATGGAGCCGGGCCGGGCTGGTCCAAGCGTTCATTATCGCCCTCTATGCGGAGATGTACGGGTTTCCGCTTACCATTTATGTACTGACCGGTTTCTTTGGGATCGACCTCCCTTTGACATCCGTTACCGGCCATCTCTGGGCAACTCTTTTCGGATACGGCAAGATTGGCGCGATAGTCGAGATGGTGATCGGGATGGGCTTGGTTTTTTTAGGAATCTCTTTATTGGTCGAAGGATGGAGAGAAGTTTATCACGCAAGCCGTGAAGGACGTCTAGCCACTGATGCTCTCTACGGAGTGGTTCGTCATCCGCAGTACCTGGGGATTTTCCTCGCAATCTTTGGCCAGTTGATTCATTGGCCGACAATTCTCACGTTGGCGCTCTTCCCTATAATTGTATGGGCTTACGTCCGGCTTGCGCGCAAAGAGGAGGCGAAGATGATCGAGCAGTTTGGTGATAGATACCGCCAATACCAGCAACAGGTTCCGATGTTCTTTCCTCGCCTGGGGGAGTGGCGCCGGCTCTTCGAGGCAGGATCGTCGGCCGGGGATTAAGGCAAAACGTATAACTTCTGTTCTCCTGGTTGTAAACAGCGCTTCGATCAGGAACCCGATCGCTACAGCAAACAATAGTGCCCTCGAAAGCTTCAAATGTTAAGGTGCGATGGGCCAGAAATACCTGGCATTCGGCGTTAGTCTGGCGATGCGGCTTTGGGAGAACGTCGAGCCGGGAAAGGACCACCCTCTAACAGAGCGCGACTATGAGACCGTCGGCTCCGTGATCAGAGGGCGCGCCGAACTGCACCTGGGCAACCAAACCCTGCTGCTCGAGCCCGGGGTGTAAGAACATTTCAATTGGGAGGACGCGCTAATGATCTTTAAGCAGTTTCATCTGGAAAGCCTCGGGCACGCTTCCTACATGGTTGGCTCCGAGCAGACGGGCGAAGCGCTGGTGCTCGACGTGCGCCGTGACGTGGATGTCTATTTCAGGGAAGCACGCGCACAGGGGATGCGAATTGCCTACGCCGTCGATACGCACCAGCACAACGATTACCTGACGGGCATTTGCGAATTGCCGGTGCGCGGCGAGGTGCAACTGCTCGCCAGCGCCCGCGCTCAACTAGGTTACAAAGCGCGCCCCTTAGGCGACGGCGACCGCTTGGAGGTGGGTGAAGTGGTCTTCGAGGTAATTCAGACGCCGGGTCATACGCCCGAGCATATCAGCATTCTCGTCACTGACCGCTCGCGCGGCGACGAACCGGCGCTCCTGTTGTCAGGCGGGGCTTTGCTCGTGGGTGATGTCGCACGGCCCGACCTGCTTGGCGGCGGCGAACAAACGAAAAAGCTCGCCGGCGATATGTGCCGCACACTGCAGGAAAAGATTCTCACTTTGCCTGATCACGTCGAAGTTTACCCTACGCATGTCGCGGGTAGTCTCTGCGGAGGGCACATCGGGAGCCGTCTTTGGACCACCATCGGCTACGAGCGCAGGATGAACCGGATGCTCGCCGACCTCGGATCGAAAGAAGAGCTTGTGGCGAACTATCTCGACCTGAAGAACCTACCGAGCGTGCCTCCCTACTGGCCACGTATGCGGGGAAATAATCAGGCGGGGCCGCCGCTTCTCGGCGTACTCCGCGAACCTCCGGCGCTGAACGTCGAAGAGTTTGAACGATTGCAAAACGACGGCGTATTCGTGCTCGACTGCCGTTCAGCCGAAGCCTTTGGCGGTGGGCACATCCCCGGCGCGCTCAACGTGGGCGCGGGCCCGTCTTTCCCCACGTGGGCCGGGACGGTACTGCCGCCCGACACTCCTTATGGCCTCGTGCTCGAAAAGGCCGAAGAGCTATGGGAAGTCTGCTGGGAGTTGCTGCGCATCGGGTATGATTTGCCGCGGGGATGGCTCGCCGGCGGAATGATGGCGTGGCGCACCTCGGCTAAGCCGATCAAGACGATGATCGAGTGGACTGTGTGGGACCTTCAGGATCGCATGCATAGCGAGCGTGACTTTGTCGTGCTGGATGTACGCCAGCCGCAGGAGTGGGCTGACGGCCACATCGAAGGCGCGCTACACATTACCGGGGCGCAACTGCCGGAGCGCATCAATGAAGTGCCGCACGATCGTACCGTCGCTGTGATCTGCGGCAGCGGTTACCGCTCATCAGTAGCCTCAAGCCTGCTCGCCCGTGACGGGCATAAAAAGATTGCAAATGTACTTGGTGGCATGAGCGCGTGGAAGCATGCCGGGTTGCCGACGACGGATAAATAGGGGGAGTGCAGGCTCGTGTATACGGCCATATACAATTTTTCAATAAAAAGATGGCTCTGCGGCTAACAAAACCGAAAACGGAGGAATTATGAAGAAGTTTATTTTAGGGAGTAGAAAGGACGGCGATGTCTGATGATGTCAGCACAAGTTACGCTGTTGCGGCGGCAATGCTCATCGCGGCTTGCACATTGGGCCTTCTTACCGTTGGTCTTGGTCGCTGGTTTGGACCGCATTCCCGGCCGCCAGATAACAATCCCGCGCCAGAGTATGGTGGGCGCACAGACCATAAAACTTGGGTGCAATTTCGCGTTCGCTATCCGGTTTTGGCATTGCTTTTCGTCGCCTTCGATATGGAGATGGTTTACATGTTTCCCTGGGCTGTGGTCTTCAAACGCGTCGGGATTGTAGCCTTTCTAGATATGTTTGTCTTTATCGCCATTCTCGCCGCCGCCATTATTTTCGCCTGGAAGGAAGGGGCCTTTGATTGGGAGGATTGACGCGCAAACAAAGGTGACAGCCGGCGGATGGCGGTCTCATTTAGCCAACTATGAACGCCGCTACTTTGCCGTCGACGGGGGCAGCGGAGCCAGGCTGCTAGTTCATTTGACAGCACTCAGTGACCGCCTTCACCGCGTCGCGTCCCCCCGCCATGCTGAGATCCTTTTGGTTTTTGAACCGGTCTCCGCGAAGCTTGCGCCTTCCGTTCTAGAACTCTACAGGGCTATGCCCCGGCCGCGGCGCGTGCTTGTTGTTGGTGCGGTGGGGCTGGAGCACTTTCCCGGTGCAGAGTTGGTGCGAATGGAAGAGCTTATACCGGGCACGGAGCGCGTGCTGGCTAATCACGGAAGTGTGAATGAAATCGAGCGGTGCATGCTCAGCGTTCCCCTGACGCTCGATGATGCGCCTGCAGAACCGAAGTTGGGAGCTAAGGCCATTTCTCTGCCGGAAAAACAGGATCGGGAGATTGCAACTGAATTCATCGTTTTGAGTCTCGGTCCATTACAAGCTTTTATCGCCGGCCCGCTTCGGCTGCTTCTTGTCTGCGACGGGGAGCAGGTTGTTTCAGTTCAGATTGAAGCGGGCTATGCATCGCGCAACATTGCTTACGCTATGACTCAAGCGCCTGCTTCGGAGGGCGCTCTGTTGGCAAGCCTGCTGGATCCACTGGCGCCAGTTGCTGGGCGCGTGGCCTATATTAGCGTTCTCGAACAGCTCCAGCGCTTTGAGCCGGATCCGATCGTGGTTCAACAACGTGAAGCGGCTCTGGCGCTTGAGCGCGCGCAAAATCATCTGTGTTGGCTCGTTCGTTTTGCAACAGTCGTTGCTAATGACCGGGTCACGTTCGCAGCGTCCAATTTATATGATGAGCTAAACGAGATGGCCGTGAACATCCTGACATCAGTGACATCAGAAGCTGAACCCGGACCAGCAGAGCGCCTTGTCAAATAGAGATCCAAATAATAACCAAGCAACTGTAGCTGACATGATTGTTGACTTCGCAACAACGGCAGGCCGCGTTCGTTTACTGGGTTGGAGTCCAGAATGACCAGCGGACGGTCACTCTGAGCATGGCAATGGCAGCCCTGATACTACCCGCAATTGTGCCAGAGACTTTCGATTTTCCGCCGGTGCGAGGGCGATACGTCACAGGAACCTCAACGACCCGGCATCCCGACTTGCCAGCCTTAAGGATCATCTCACAGGGCCAGCCATAGGTGCGCTCCTGCAGGGCTAGACCTTCTAATACCCTGCGGTCGATGGCTCGAAACGGTCCCAGGTCAGTGAATCGACAACCCGAGGTCAAACCGATGATCGAGGCAACCAGTCTGTTCCCTAAGCGAGCATGGAGAGGAATCTCTCTTTTGTCTTTGGCTCTTAAAGTTCGGGTGCCGAGAACGAGATCTGCTTTTTTGCTTGTGATCGGCTCAGTGAGACGAACAATCTCCGCGGGCAGGAAACTCCCATCTCCGTCCATGAAGACTAGAATATCGGCATCTTCGGATGCCTCAAACCCAGCCCCGCAGGCAGCGCCATAACCCTTTCTCGGTTCTCTAACCACCTTTACTCCGGCACGGCGCGCTACTGCCGCGGTGCCATCCGTACTCCCATTATCCACCACGATGATGTCATCGACTGCGTCAGAAGGAACCGATGCCAGGAGGCCCGGCAGGGACTCTTCCTCGTTGAGAGCGGGTATGATGAGCGAGATTTTCATAGGGAGCCCGCGGAAACCGATCTTCGGCGAGCAACAAAATTTTTGGGTTGAGAGCGCTGGCCGGTCAAAAATTTTTTCAGTTATGGCGCATCGTGAGCTTGCCGGTTATAACTTTACCGCCACACTGATCCATCTGGATATCGGCGCGGATTTGATTTCCGTCGCGTTGCGCCTCGCCGCGGACGGTTCCCTGACAGCGGGCCGTTTTGATGGGCAGTGAAAACGTGAGGCGGTTGTTCTGAGCAGTTGCCTGTGCCTCTCCCCGTCCTACTCCCGAAAGAAACCAAGCGGCCAAAACTTGTTGGCCTTCTTGTCGAAGGACGGCTCTGACCTGCCCCGACATTAGCTGGCTTTCATAGGTTCCATACCAAGTTCCTGAAAAGGATCTCTCGGCTCGGGGCGTGGCGGCGCCAGCCTTAAAAGCGTAGAGCTTACCATCCATGGACCCTTCATAGAGCGTTCCGTCGGCGGCAAGAGCAGGGGAAGAGATCAAGGTCCCCTTGGTGGAAAATTTCCACAAGGCCGTTCCTGATTCTCCTGAAGCGGGTGGCCTTATAGCGTGAAAGGTGCCGCGCTCATCGCCGATATAAACGCGACCGTCGGCTGCGAGGAGCGGAGACGACTGAATCCCCGCTCCCAGTTTGTACTCCCAGAGGACTTGCGGGCCCGATTGAAAAAAACCCGACTGCTCGCGAATCGCGTAAAGAGTTCCATTTTTTCCACCAAAGTAGACTGTCCGATCCGGGCCGATAGCTGCAGAAGAAAAAATCGCGTAGGTTCGATAACCGGAACGCGCGACGCCATCGAAGGTCCACTTGACTTTGCCGGTCTTGCTGTCCAAAGCGTAGAAAATTCCGTCATTTCCGCCCATGTAAAGCGTCCCCTGGTTGTCGATGGCCGGCGCGTTTTCAAAGCCTCCTTTATCGTCGCGCGCGCCCGAAGAGAAGCTCCAGCGGACCTTTACCGGCTGGCCCGCGTCCTTTGGCGGCTCCAGAGCATAGATTTTTCCATCCATCGACGCCACGAAAACAGTCCCGTCAGAGTCAACGGCCGGCGATGTAATCAGGGTACCCTGAGTTTGGAAGCGCCACTTTACCCGGGGGCCGCTTCCGCCCCGTGGAGGTGTGATCCCGTAATAAGCCCAATCGTCGGCGCCGATCACGATAGTTCCGTCCGGTGTAAGAGCCGGTGAAGTCTGTATCGTAGTGCCGAGGTTGAGCGACCAGACCAATTCCCCCATGATCCCACGTTTAGGAGCCCGTAGCGCATAAACATTTCCATCTTTGGCGCCGAAGTAGACGAGTCCCTGCTGATCGACGATTGGGCTTGAATAAATCGCGAAGGTGTCAAATGCTGTAGGAAACGCCCAGCGAATCGAACCGTCTTCAGGATTTAAGGCGTAAAAAATTCCGTTGTTGGCGCCGATGTACACCGTTCCGTCGGGCCCGATGACCGGATCTGTCTCGATACCTCCATGCTTCTCGGAAAGGCCGGTGGAGAAAACCCAGCGAAGCTGATTGGTCGTTGGGCCTTTGTAATCGCTTCGCCCTGTGCGTTTGAGATCGCCGCGGTACGCAGGCCAGGGGCTTTGCAACAGTTTCTGACCCAGGGCCACGGCGTAGGGCGCCAGTGGCGCAAGCAGAAACAGAACAGCCAACACCCGGAACTTGGCGCGCGGGAACATTTTGAAAAACTTCATACAGGGTCCGGAGTGGATGCGGTGCCAGGAGGGGGTCTAAACTTGCCGATGCTCCAGTCCATTGATTCGCCGATCCCTTTGAGTGCGATATAGAAGAAGCCACACGCGTACATCAACAGGAAAGGGCTGATCAGGATGCCTGGACTTGTTACCGCTTGAGTGAGTACAAACAGGGCATAAGCACCGAGCGCTAACTCGAGACACGGCAGCAGGTCCATCTTGAGTCCATAGCGCCTTATCCTCGCGCGCAGATCGTCCCCACGAAAGACGCCAAACTTCGGAGTCCGTACGAACTTTCCGCCGGAAAAGAAGAGCCCTTCCAAAATCGCGCGCGCGTTGTTTATGGAGAGGCCGGTACCGATGAGTGTCATAAGTGAGATCCAGCGTATTCGGGAACGCCAGTCCGGGTAGAGAAACCTTTGCGAAGCGACATACAAAATCGAAGGGCCCAACGTCGCCGATAGAAATAATATGAAAGCGCCGGTTAACAGCCAGGGACGTGACTCGTTCTCCTGGATAAGGATTATCGGATAGGAGAGCAAAATAGTGACCAGCATCAGCGGATGGATCACGTAGTGAGTCATGTGGATAATAGCCTGCCATTTGGCGAAACGTGAGCAGGGCGCCTTAAGCAAGGTCGGAATTATCTTGCGCGCCGTCTGTATGGAGCCTTTCGCCCAGCGAAATTGTTGCGATTTAAACGCAGCCACCTGCACCGGCAGCTCCGCCGGGCAGGCAACTTCCAATAGGTACTTCATCCGCCAACCGGCTAATTGCGCTCTATAGCTCAGGTCCATGTCCTCTGTGAGAGTGTCGGCTTGCCAACCTCCGGCTTCCAAGATGGCTCGCCGTCTCCATATGCCTGCCGTGCCGTTGAAGTTGAGAAAAAGGCCCGACCAGGCTCGCGCGCCTTGTTCGATGGAAAAATGCGAGTCGATTCCTATTGACTGCGCCCGCGTCAGAAGGGAATAGTCGGGATTGATGTGACTCCACCGCGCCTGCACCATCCCGACTTCAGGATTTAAGAAGTAAGGAACGGTTTTGCGCAGAAAGTCAGGCGGAGGAACAAAGTCGGCATCAAAGATGGCGAAGAATTCTCCGCGGGCCGTTTCCATGCCTTCCCTGAGCGCGCCTGCTTTAAAGCCGTTGCGGTTCGACCGCCGGAGATGAACGATCGGGATGCCCTGCTTTCGATAATCTGCTATGAGCTGGCTGATGATCTCCACCGAATCATCTGTGGAGTCATCAAGGAGTTGGATCTCCAACCGGTCGCGCGGGTAATCCAGCGCGCTGACAGCTTTCATGAGCCGAACGACAACGTAGCGCTCGTTGTAGATCGGCAATTGAACCGTGACGCGAGGGAGGTCGTTTTTCCAGGGGGAGTTTTCAAAGTTCTTGAGAACATCTTGATACTCCTTCTCACCTTTGCTGCGGTTACGGCGAAAGAGCAAGAGCAGGACATAGCAGTTGGTGCCGTAGAGAAAGAGCCCGCCGAGGCACAGGAGGTAGAGCGCGGCGAGACCGTAATAGGAAATCGATTCTAAAATGCCGGGTGTCACTGACGCATTCCCTTCGTTTATGGTTTTGCCTGTGCAAGGCGATCTTCAGGCGGCCCACAAAACAGCGATTCTCCGTCTAATCACGTCCGCCAAAGGGACGGCTTTGAACCCTACGCTTGGTTCTCCTTTTCCGCCGCAATCCTCATTCAGAGCGCCGCCGGCCGCGCGGCGCTCTCTTAGTGAAATTAGAAACTTTCCGTGCTCCCTGATCAGCAGCAGATACAAAGGAGCGAATTCTGCGAGCGTCATCCACACCGGCATCGTTCCGTCCGGCGTGAGGTACTTAAAATAGGAGAGAGGAAGGAGCAATGAAAACAAGATCCAAGCTCGCGACGGAACAAAGCATAACAAAGGCACAAGCGGACCGAGATACCAAGGATGAAAAGCGGGATAGATGAGCAAGAGATACGCGCTCAAGGCCAGGTAGCTTCGCTCGACGACGTCGGCAGGACCGTGGGTGCGGCACCGAGAGATCAGGATTAAGATCCCAAATAGGAGAGCGAAAAGAACGAAACGAACCCAAGAGAGAGGAAGTGAAAATAAATCCAATCCCCATGACAATCCCAGTTGGACGATGCCGAGATTGAAAATCTCATATGGATCGGAGAAATAGATTGGGAGAAAACCCAAAATCCGCGAGCCCGCGCTGAGGTAAAAGACATAGACAAATCCGAGCATAGAAACCAAAGGGATCGCTGTCTTGAGCCGCTTGCCCGCAGGCACGGTCGCCAAAAGAAATATCGGCACTAGCTTGATCGCCGTCGCCAGGCCGAGCGCGGCGCCGGCGGCGAGCACACGACCGCGCAGAGAAAGGTAAACAAAGCCCAGCAGCGGCGGCAACATCAAGATATCCAGGTGGCCGCTCCAAAAGAACTCGTAGATGATCAGCGGGTTCCACGCGTAAATGATCACGCGGTTAAACGGCAAGCGGAGTTGCTCGAGGATGAGCAACAAGAGCACAAGCGTCAGCGCATCGGCGGCGAGGGATAGGACTTTGAATGCTTGGGGACTGTCGACTCCGGCCTTGTGTGCGAGAGCGAAAATGAGTTGGGCGCCTGCGGGGTAGACGGTCGGCGCCTCTTTGCGATTGATGTGAGGAAAGATTGCCTCATCTCGCATAAAAGCAAGACGATCGTCCGCCGGCGGTGCCACATAAGGACTCAGGCCGGCGACAACCTGCACTTTGCCTTCCCAAAGGTAGCGATAGACGTCGCTTGAAAGGGCGGGCTCTAAAGGGATCAGCGGCAGTCGGAACAACAACCCGAACAAAACAATAGGTATCAAAGTCCTGCCGGCGAGTTGCCCGTGCATCGTTACCCGCACAGCTAAAAGATACATGATGCCCAGAGGCACGATCTGGATCCAATAGGACGGGATCGGGTCCGGCAGGGAATCGAGAATCCCGAATTGGACGAGCACGCCGGCCATGCGCAGATTCATGCCGTAGATGGCTGCGGAGAGCAGCCCCAACACCCAGAGTTTGTTTCTCATAATCAGTCGGATCATCTGCGACAGCCAGACTGAAGAATTGAGCTACACGACATAGGGCAACAATCGTTTCGACTTGCCTCCTGCGCTTGGAGAGCGCTCTAGAGATCTTGAAAGCGGGCCATCCAATCCGAGACGCCGACCGGCGCTGCCCATCATGAAGATGACGTGGCTGCCGATGAGCATCGGCCAAAGCCAGAACCATTCGCCTGGAATGCTGTAACTGCCGAGCATGATGTTGGTTTGCATGAGAGTGCCGCCGAGACCGCCGATCAGCGGCACTAAAAGGCCCAGCACCAGTGACACACCGATTGCGATCTCAACGACGAAGGTCATCAAACCAAAAAAGTAAAAATTAGGAAGTATGAAATTTTTCAAAAAATCGGTGTAAAAACCAAAGGTCGGATTATTGATTTCTTTCCAGATGTAGCCGTAAAGCCAACCGAAGGGCCTGCCCTCGGGCCCCATGATCCAGGGCGCTTTTTGTAAGGCCATTTGAAGCCACATGATTCCAAGCGCAATACGGTAAAGACCGACCCAAAGAGCCAGATCTCGGATGCCGGTGGA
>JBBDNJ010000279.1:0-12690 GCA_040877705.1 Binatia bacterium
AATTAAGCTCGATTACATTTTTGATGCCGGCGCTGGGGCCAAGGAGCAGATCGCGATATTCTCCTGTTGGGAACCGGCCGGTGATGAGTGAGCTTACGGCTTGAGGCCAGCGCTGCGAAAAAATGCCGATGTCGCGAATCGCGGCTTCGAAAGCATCGCGCCCCGCATTTACCGTGCCGAAGATAACTTGATTCTTGAGCACCAGATTGCGCATTATCAGGTCCGTGTCGACTTCTACCGGGCCTTTTCGGCCGGGCACGCCGGTGAAGATAAAAATGCCATTGGGTCCCAGGAACTTCATCATGTCGAAAGCCAGACGCGACGCACCGGTAGCTTCATAGACGAGATCGACATTGCCGGCTGCGCTGGCAAGATCTTCAGGCGAGTGAGTTTCCGCGGAAAGGTATTTTGCGCCGATCATCTCCAATACCGCCGACTTGGGATTGGGCGAGGGTTCACGAGCATACACGTAGGTATCGAAATCCGCATTGACAAGAGCCATGGCGCCCAGTAGTCCGACGGGGCCGGCGCCGAGCACCACCGCCTTATGGCAATGGGCTTGGGCCTTGCCCGCAACGATGGGGCAGCCCCACGGTAGGCGTTGTTGTACCTGCCAGACCTGCGCCAGACCTTTTTCCGCAATGGTCAAGGGTTCGACCAGAACCGCGATATCGCGCAGTTGATGAGGTACCGGATTCATGTACTGTTCGTCATCGACGACGAATTGCGCCATGAAGCCGTGCTGCTCCTTGATGCCGCGTTCTTTGAATTCGCCGGTGAAGCAGAAGTCTTGCCGGCCGGAGCGGCATGCAACGCAATGATCGTGAGGGCACGGGCGCCGCACCATGGGGACGACGAGGTCGCCTGCTTTGACGCGGCTTACCTTCGGACCCACTTCCAGGACTTGGCCGATGGACTCGTGGCCGATAACCAGCTGCTCGGATCCGCGCGGCGGCGTGCCGTATTCAAATGCGCAGATTTCCCGATCCGTGCCGCAAACACCGGCTTCCAGCATTCGCAGCTTGACATCGGTTGGAGACGAAAGGGTCGGCTCGGGCTGATCGCTAATGCCGACTTCTCTTCTTCCCGGCGTAACGGCAATGGTTTTCATGAGTGACGCTCCTAGGCCATGGTCAAAAGTCAAGCTTGATGAACCGGCGTGATGGACTGTTGAATTCGTTTTTCTTAGATGTTTGCCGCTCAATAAAAGGTGCAGGTTCCTTGCCCCTCTTTTTCAAAGAGGGGAATTGGGCGGGCGACGCGCCAATTTACGCGGCCGGCTTCTAATCGGTTCAAGCTCTAGAAAGGCACGGGTTAATTCAATAGTTTTCTTGTCGGTCTGCAAAAACGACTCGCAATCGCGATCAGCTTTACAGGCGTGAGCGAATGAGTCAACCGGGCCCATTTTTTCTAGGTAAGTTCGGCAAAAAACTCGGTAAAGAGGTTCGCGGCGTTTCGCAGAAGGCGATGGCCAGCCTGATGAATTACATCTGGCCATCGCACGAGGACTCGCGCGAAACTTTTGAAATGTAATCTGATGAGCAAAGCGAAGAGGCTACTCTTCGCGCGCACGATCGAGTCCGGCGGATATGGCAGGGGCGGCGTTCGGATAGAGCCGTTTTGCGGCATCAAGAAGTTGCAGCGCTTCTTCCTTGTCACATAAAATCTTGATCGTTCGCCGGTCGGGCTCGGCCGGATCCCGGGCGACAAGACTATTCTTCAGAATCGAGTACTCGCGAGAGGTTATGTCGCACTCGGCGACAAACAGTTCGTAGTGCTCGGGAGACATTTCGATCAGTACCTTCACAAGATGAACTTAGCGCGGGAGGCTCATCGAAGGCAAGGCGAATGGGGAGGAATGAAATGGAGCCCCAGGGTCTACTTTCTTTTCTCGACAATTCTTCAATCGCGATCTTGTGCAGCAGTTTATCTCAAAGCTCAATGCGCAGAGTGGTCGCGGTCAGGCATGTTGGTTTCATTGCGCTTATCGGAAAAGAACCTTACCCACCGGACTAATCTCATGCATGCTCCCGTGAAGGCAAGAATCGGCAATACCATCATAAGCCAAGGAGACGTGTTGAAATATCCATCAAGTAGATACCCGATGAGCAATCCAGCGAGAATACTTCCGGGAAGCTCCAAAGCAATCGCGACAAGGATTCCGGCTTTGCGACTAACGAGAGGGCCAGGGGTTTTTTGCCGAGCGCGCGGGTACAACCGTTTACCAGGAGTAGCCATGACTAAGGCTAACGGAGACGGGTATCGCCGCAAATAACCTGAATGCAAAAGGCCATGCCGTCCCCAAGAGCCACACCTCCGTCCAAAAACTATACTAGAATCTTTCCAGTGCCGCTACCCGCAATTTCGCTGGTAGACACTCTTCTAATCCCCCCGGCTGAATGGAAAAACTCGAAATCACAAACTGTGATTTTCAAGTTGGGGGTGGTTCACGCTAACGTCGTCCATTTCGACGTTTCCGGAATTTTCGAAACGGGGGAAGTTTCTCCTCCGAATCTGTCATTGAACGATTGAACCCTTCGACATACTCAGGGCAGGCTCTTGAACGGTTGAACGAGCTCCGGCTTTAAACGACTTGAACGGGGGAGAGCACGTTAGGTTTCCGTCATGACCACGATCACGTTCGTTCGGTCTTTCGTGATAATTCTTTTCAAAACTGTCCTGTATTAGACAGTAATCCCTCCCGAGCCGGCCTACGTTTGTTTTAAGAGAATGACTGTTATGGCATTTCTCGAGAGCTGTAATGGCGCGCAAGAGGTAAGAAGACCGGGCCACACACTCAACGGTGGCATGGACTTCGGCTCGGTTTGACAGCGAACGTATTCTAGTTCCCCCCTCCCTCTTCCAATATCCAAAGGCTATTAAGAGCCTTAAAAGGAGAGAGTTTATGAATCCTCTATTGATCATCGCCATCCCTTTAGGGTTGGTGATTTTAGGCATGATATTGAACAGCATCGGACTTGCTTACGATCAACCTCCCAGTTCACAAGAAAAAGATCCTGCGAAAAAAATGGCGGCGGAAAAGGAGACTTACCGCAAGTTCTTCAATCTCCAGAGAAGCCGATCTGTAAGCAGGCAGAAAAGGATCGGCCAGTATAGCTGGTTGGTGATGGCCGCCTTCATCGGCGCCTTCATCTGGCTCTATACGGATACCGTGAACAAGACCAGCCTTTCGAATCGAATTGCCGCGCTGCAGACATTGGCAACAGAAGAAGGCAAGCAGATGGTTCTCTCGGTGACGCAGAGCGACGGTAACAATGTCAAATACCTGATCAAACTACCTCAAGCCGACAAGTTGGAGACCGCCGTAACAGCAATAGAAGGCGTTACCAAAGAAAAGGTCTCATCCTGGGAGCTGGAGAGTTTGGGCACGGCTTTGAGCATCGGCGATAATCCACTGCCTATGGGCATCGAGCTGAAGATGTCCCAAGTAGCAGTCCAAGCCAGATAGACGCGGGATTTCCAGAGATCCAAATCAGACTCGAGGTGCCAATCGGCACCTCGAGCTGATGATTCTCATTTCGACGTTTCGAGAATTCTCGAAGCGTCGAAGTTTTCTTCGGATCTTTCCTTGAACTTTTGAACCCTTCGACATACTGGGCAGACTTGAACGTTTGAACGGCTTCAATTTGCAACGTTTTGAACGAAGCGAAGCGATTGAACGTCTGGAACGATTGGAACGGGCTTCGGTAATAAATAAGCGATTGAACGATTTGAACTCTTAGTGCCCATTACGTAGAATGCGCCATGGATCTAAAGGAGGTCCAACGGCTCCTTCGAGAGGGACATTATGAAGTCAGCTTTCATGCCCAACAGGAAAGGCTGGAAGAGGACCTCGATCTCATTCAAATCGAAGCGGCGATCATAGACCGAGGAGAACTTCTGGAAGAATACCCGGACGACCCGCGAGGAGAAAGCTGTTTGGTATTGGGTTTTATTGGTGATCGACCCGTCCATGTCGTTCTCGGATGGGCGACAATAAAGACCGAGGCTCGAAAAATCCTGAGACTCATTACTGTCTATACTCCGACGGCGCCGAAATGGATTGATCCGAGAGCCAGGGGAGACCGATCATGAACCGATATGCCGATTGCAGCTACTGTGGAGGAGAAGTGGTCGAGCAGACCATCGAATACGATTATCGCCGTGCAAAACATCTGATGGTGGTCACCAACGTTCCAGCTGGTGTCTGCCGGCAGTGCGGCGAGAAGTATTTCAAACCTGATGTGTTGAAAAAGATGGATTCCGTTTATCATGGCATTTTCGAGCGCAATGAGAAGCCGCAAAGAACGTTAAGCATTCCCGCCGTTTCACTTTAGCCACCAGCCTGCTCAAATCCGCAGCCCGAGCGGCTCAGTCAGGGATTCAGGGCCAAGTCCGCCCGCAAAACCGCGCGCATGCACGGCACACCGATTTATGTTTGGAAAGACGGCAAAGTCGTCGCCGAAAAACCCTGAATTAGATTGTCGCGCCGCCTCCCGATGTTTTGAGAATTCTTGAAAAAGTGCAAGTTCCCCAGCAGCTTTTTAATCTATCAAACGTTTTGAAGAGCGGGATCGAGTCCGCAACGGTGGAGAAGGAATCAAGTTATGACAAAAGTCGAGTTCAAAAAGGCGTCGGGACCGCTGTCGGAATACGCTGAAAAGGCGTGATTAAACGGAGAGGAAAGCCATTCGCAGCGGTCGTCCCGATTCGGAATGCCGATGTAGAGACCGTAGTGCTGAGCACCAACGCAGGTTCCTGAAGATCATCGACCAATCCAAGGCCAGAGTAAAAAAAGAGGGTGGTATTTTGGCCAGCGAATTACGCCGTCGCCTCGGTCTAGCGTGCCCCGCCGGAGCCGTTGGGTCTCCGGACCCATGGACGACGGGAAAGATCCTCATGTGTCATTTCGACTTTTCGGGAATTCTCGAAACGCGTAAGTTCCCTCGTTTTTCTTAAAGCCGTTAAACGTTTTGAACGGAGCGTAGCGGTTGAACGGCTTGAACAGTTTGAACGGGCCTCGGTATTCGTGAGCGCAGCGATTGAACGAACACTAATTCAAACACGGCTTTTCCGGTCACGACCACTCATAAAATGCTTGGCATCTCCGGCCAGTTCTACTAATATCGACCGAGCGCCGACGCGGATGTAACGTCCTCGGTCCTGCAGATCCTTTGAGCGTAAATTCCGAACAGGCTTTATCCTAATAAAATGTTTTTTATTGACTAATCCCGCATGCCCCGCATCTTCGATAACATTGATCAGCAACTCTTACCCGCTCTCCGCGAGACACTGGAGTTGTCCTCGCGATCCGATTTCTGCGTCGGTTATTTCAACTTGCGTGGATGGAAATCGATCGACTCGTTTATCGAGCGGTGGCCGGGTGGAGAGGGTCACTGCTGTCGGCTACTGGTGGGGATGGCCAAACTCCCGCAAGACGAACTTCTCGATACGTTCAGTCTCACGAAACACGACGGTGATCTCGACAATCAGACGGCTATCCGACTGAAAAACCGATTGGCCGAAGAGTTTAGAGCCCAGCTGACGATTGGCATACCGACCAATGACGATGAAGCGGGATTGCGTCGGCTCGCGGCACAGATCAGAGCTAAGAAAGTTACCGTAAAGCTCTTTCTGCGTCATCCGCTCCACGCCAAGCTCTATTTGCTTCATCTATCTCATCCCATCAATCCGATCGTTGGTTACCTGGGAAGCAGTAATCTTACCTTTGCTGGACTCGCTAAACAGGGCGAGCTTAATGTCGACGTGCTCGATCACGATGCTTGCAGCAAGCTGGCACGCTGGTTCGAGGACCGTTGGAACGATCGTTGGTGCATCGATATTTCAGAAGAGCTAGCCCAGATCATCGAACAGAGCTGGGCGCGAGAAGAGCTGATTCCGCCGTATCATATCTACATCAAGATCGCTTACCATCTTTCTCAGGAAGCGCGTGCCGGCCTTTCCGAATTCCGCATTCCTAGAGATTTTGGCGACAAGCTCTTCGACTATCAGACTGCCGCCGTCAAGATCGCCGCGCATCATCTCAACAAGCGCAACGGCGTGCTCATCGGCGATGTCGTCGGCTTGGGCAAAACTCTGATGGCCGCCGCCTTGGCGCGCATCTTTGAAGACGATCACGGTCTGGAAACCCTGATCTTGTGCCCCAAAAACCTCATCAAAATGTGGCAAGACTACCGCGACCAGTACAGACTGCGAGCCCGGGTCCTGTCGATCAGTCAAGCCATAGGCGACTTGCCCGATCTGCGGCGTTATCGACTGATCGTTATAGACGAGAGTCACAACCTCCGTAACCGCGAAGGAAAACGTTATCGCGCAATTCAGGAATACATCAAGGCCAACGAGAGCAAGTGCATCCTGCTCACGGCGACGCCTTACAACAAGACGTATCTCGATCTCTCCAACCAGCTTCGATTGTTTGTCTCCGAAGATCAGGAGTTGGGTGTTCGGCCGGAAAAGTTGCTGCGCGAGCTCGGGGAAACTGAGTTTATCCGCCGCCACCAATGTCCTGTTCGATCGTTGGCCGCATTCGAGAAGAGTGAATACGCCGACGATTGGCGTGAGCTAATGCGGCTTTACCTGGTGCGCCGCACCCGTAGTTTTATTCAGGAGAACTACGCCCATACGGACCCAACTAATGGTCGGAAATATCTTATCTTAGACGACGGGTCACGTTCCTATTTCCCGACACGAAAGCCCGTAACCGCGAAATTCACAATCGATGAGAAGAACCCTTCCGACCAGTACGCGAGGCTTTACGGAACCGAAGTCGTCAATACAATCAACAAGCTCAATCTGCCGCGCTATGGTCTCGGTAATTATCTCGCCCCGTCGCCCCATGATCCGCCGACGCAGACAGAAGCGGCGCAGTTACAGGACCTTTCCCGTGCGGGACAGCGCTTGATGGGTTTCTGCCGCACCAATCTGTTTAAGAGGCTGGAAAGCAGCGGGCACGCATTTCTCGAATCGATCAAGCGGCATATTTTACGTAACTACATTTACCTTTACGCCATTGAAAACGACCAGCCGTTGCCGATCGGTACTCAGGACCAGGGCTTACTCGATGCGCGTATCAACGATGGGGACGAGGACCTTCTGGCGCTTGCCGATTTGTTCGATGACGATGATGGCGACGAGACGGCCGACTTGGAGCAAACGAAGTTACAGAACGAAGCAGAGTTTAAAATTCGCGCTGGCGAAATCTACTCGGAGTACTCGGTCCGCTTTAAACGTCGATTCAAGTGGCTGCGCCCATCCCTGTTTATCAAGGATCTGCACAAGGATTTACTGAACGACGCCCACGCTTTATTCGGCGTCCTAAGCAAAGCCGGAGCTTGGAACCCCACACTAGACACAAAGCTCAATTCTCTTTTTGATCTGCTAACGAAGAAGCATCCAAAAGAAAAGGTCATCCTTTTTACGCAATTCGCGGACACGGTGTATTACCTCGAAAGCCAGCTAAAGACGCGGGGACTCACGAAGATGGAGGGAGTCACAGGAGATTCTGCCGACCCGACCGCCTTGGCATGGCGTTTCAGCCCGGTCAGCAACAACAAGCGTGATCGGATCACGCCCGACGACGAGCTGAGAGTGATTATCGCAACCGATGTGTTGAGCGAGGGCCAAAACCTTCAGGACGCCGCTGTCGTGGTCAACTACGACTTGCCCTGGGCAATCATCCGGCTGATTCAGCGCGTGGGCCGCGTCGATCGTATCGGGCAAAAGGCGGAAAATATTCTCTGTTATTCTTTTCTTCCCGCCGACGGAGTGGATCGCATCATCCGGCTCCGTGCGCGGGTGCGGGAGCGGCTTAGAGAAAACGCGGAGGTTGTCGGAACAGATGAAGCCTTCTTTGAAGATGACAAAAACGATCAGGCAGTCGTGGACTTATACAACGAAAAGTCCGGCTTGCTGGACAGCGACGCGGAGTCCGAAGTCGATCTCGCTTCTTACGCCTATCAGATCTGGAAAAATGCGATCACGCACGACCCTTCGCTTCAGAAGATTATTCCAGATCTAGCACCGGTTGTATTGTCCACGCGAAACCATACGCCCACGGAAAAAGCTCCCGAGGGCGTGCTCGTGTACATGAAAACACCGGAGGATAACGATGCCCTGGTCTGGGTCGATAAAGATGGAAACAGCATTACCGAGTCGCAGCTTGCTGTCTTGGAAGGCGCTGCCTGTGATCCGGGTACCCCCGCGCTCCCGCATCATGAGAAGCATCACGAACTCGTTCGCAAAGGTGTCGAACTAATTATCGAAGAAGAAAAGTCTGTTGGCGGTCAATTAGGCAGACCGTCGGGCGCACGTTTCCGTACCTATGAGAGGCTCAAACGTTACGCTGCAGAAATAAAAGGAACTTTGTTCGAATCACAAGAACTCGATAAGGCCATCGATGATATTTATCGCTACCCTCTGCGCCAAGCCGCTGTCGATGTGTTAAACCGTCAACTGCGTAGCGGCATCTCCGATCAGAATCTCGCTCAGCTCGTCATGGCTCTGCGTGATGAAGGGCGACTCTGCGTGATCGAGCAGGAAGAGAAGACTCAGGAACCAAGAATCATCTGCTCTCTCGGCCTGACCTCGGCAACCAAGAACTGACCTAAGATGCTCGATTCGAATCGCGTCCGAGAATACGTCAAGTCGTTCAACTTCACTAAACTTTTTATCGAAGAGCTGGGTTGGGACCGCCATGCCAACCGGCTGGATATTCCCATCGACGGCCAAGTGTTCAATCTGATCGCGGTTGCGCAGAAGAAGGGTATGGTCGCGTTTAGCTGCGAGCCGCGCGCCGGCGGACAGATTCCCGATCACTCCACTCGCCGCAAGATCGAGCGGCAAGTTTCCAAATCGGTGCACGAACATCTCATTCTTTACCTCGACAAAGATCGAACGACACAAACCTGGCAATGGGTTAAACGTGAGCCGGGAAAGCCTACCGCCTGCCGAGAGCACACCTTTCATCGAAGCCAGGACGGCGAAGCGCTCGTCCAAAAGCTTCAGTCGATTGCCTTCAGCCTTGCCGAGGAAGAATCGCTGACGATCGTCGACGTGACCCGTCGCGCTCGCAAAGCTTTCGACGTCGAGCGGGTTACCAAACGATTCTATGACGAGTTCCGTAAGCAGCACGCCGCGTTCCTCAAGTTCATCACCGGTATCCCCGTCAAGGACGACCATGAGTGGTACGCCTCGGTGATGCTGAACCGGCTGATGTTCATCTATTTCATCCAGCGCAAGGGATTTCTCGACGGCGATCACGACTACCTGCGAAACCGGCTCGAACGAACCAAACGGGAGCACGGCAAGGACAAGTTCTATTCGTTCTACCGCTACTTCTTGCTTCGTCTCTTTCACGAAGGTCTTGGCGGCAGGGCGCGCAATCCCGAGCTTGATAAACTGCTCGGCTGCATTCCTTATCTCAATGGCGGTCTTTTCGACGTCCACGAGCTCGAAAAACCTGACCGTTACGGTAAAGCCATTCAGATCCCCGACACAGCCTTCGAGGCCGTCTTCGACTACTTCGACCGCTGGCACTGGCATCTTGATGAGCGCCCGTTGCGCAATGACACAGAGATCAACCCCGGTGTGCTTGGCTTCATCTTCGAGAAATACATCAACCAAAAACAGATGGGCGCCTATTACACCGAAGAGGACATTACCGATTACATAAGTAAAAACACGGTCATTCCGTTTCTCTTCGACGCCGCGCGAGCCAAGTGCAAGATCGCCTTTGAGAATCCCAATGGCCCGACAATCTGGGACCTGCTCAAAAGTGATCCTGAGCGATACATCTATCCCGCACTGCTTCACGGCAGAGACAAGGCGCTCCCTGCCAATATCGCCGCGGGGCTGGATGACGTGTCTCAGCGCTCGAGTTGGAATAAACCCGCGCCGGCCGAGTTCGCCCTGCCCACTGAAATCTGGCGGGAAGTCGTCGCTCGGCGCAAACGTTGCGATGAGCTTCTAGCAAAACTGGCCGGCGGCGAGGTCCGCGACATCAACGACCTCATCACTCTCAACCTCAACATTCGCCAGTTTGCCCAGGACGTGATTGAGAACTGCGAAGTGCCGGAGCTGCTCCGCGCCTTGTGGCACGCGATTGTTCACGTAACCATTCTCGACCCGACCTGCGGCTCCGGCGCGTTTCTGTTCGCCGCGCTTAATATTCTTGAGCCGCTCTACGAAGCTTGCCTCGAGCGCATGGAGGCGTTCGTCGAAGATCTGGACCGGTCTGGGAAAAAACACCGGCCCGAGAAATTTTCCGACTTCCGCAAGATACTGAACAACGTCGCCGCGCATCCGAACCGCAGCTACTTTATTTTCAAAAGCATCATTCTAAATAACCTCTTCGGCGTGGATATCATGGAAGAGGCCGTCGAAATCTGTAAGCTGCGTCTGTTCCTCAAGCTCGCGGCGCAAGTCGAGCCGGATGCCGCAAAGGACAACTTCGGCATCGAGCCGCTGCCGGACATCGACTTTAATATCCGGGCGGGGAATACGCTGGTCGGTTACGCAACCGCGGATGAAGTCCGCCGGGCATTTAAAGAAGGGCCGGACGGGCAAGCGAAGTTGCTTCTGGGAGACAGTTCCGACGCGTACCAAGGATTCGAAGAACAGGTCGAACTTGCCGACCGCGCGTTCAAGCAGTTCCGCGACATGCAGACCGAGTTCGGCATGGACGCCAAAGACTTCCTAGACGCCAAGCAAACTTTGCGCGAGCGACTCAAAGCGCTGGGAAAAGAACTGAACAGTTCCCTCGCGGGCGATTACGGCGTGAAGGTGAGAGACAAGACTGCATACGCCAAGTGGGTGAAGTCGCACCAGCCGTTCCACTGGTTCGTTGAGTTTTACAACATTGTTAGTGGCGGCGGTTTTGATGTGATCATCGGGAATCCGCCGTACGTGGAATACAGCAAGATCCGCGGAGAGTATCGGGTGCACGGGTACAAGACCGAAAACTGCGGCAATCTGTACGCATTTGTGGTCGAGCGCTGTTTTTCCATTGGGGGCAGAAAAGGATGGCAAAGCCTGATTGTCCCACTCAGCGTAATGTCCACTGAGCGAATGTCCGCACTGCAAGATCTCCTCTTGAACCAGAACCGTGATGTTTGGTTTAGTGCCTTCGACGTGTATCCCTGCAAACTGTTCGAGGGTGCTAAACAGCGCCTTGCGATTATGCTGACTTCTTCGCATGGTGAAAGAACTCTTCTCTGGTCTACGCGTTATAACCGCTGGCGTCCCGAGGAACGCGAGCACCTTTTCGGGTGCCTCGCACTTGACCTGACCGAATACAAGCAATCGCTTTGCGTGATTCCGAAACTTGGATGTCGCGAGGCACGGTCAATCCTGGAAAAACTGACACGCCACAAGCCGGCGCCATTTTCCCCGACCGTCGCACGCCCGTCGTTTTACGTGCACAGGATTCCGTACAATTACGTGAAGGCGGTCGACTTCGTCCCGTATTTCTGGAACGAAGTGGACGGTCGCAAGAAGTCTGAGGACTACAAGCCTTACGCTCTGGCCGACGCAGACGACGCCAAGGCAGTTCTGGCAATGCTGAATTCGAATCTCTTCTTCTGGTGGTGGTACACGCTGTACGAAGGTTATCACTGCGGGAGACACGAGATCTGTTCATTTCCATTCGGTCTCGAGAAGATGTCTCCCTCTCTCAAACGCAAACTGGGACATTTGGCTGATGCCCTGATGGAAGATTTGAAGGCGCATAAGAACCGAAAGACATGCCACTACAAAAACACGGGACGGGTTATTTACGACGAGCTGTATCCAAGGCTCTCCAAACCGCTCATCGATCAGATTGATTCCCTGTTGGCGACCCATTATGCGTTGCGGGAGGATGAGAAGGATTTCGTTATCAACTTCGACATCAAGTATCGGACAGCGGATGGCGGGATCGGAGATCCTGCAGGGTCAGCCGAACCAGTGGAAGCTGTGACTTACGGAAACGAGCAAGAAGTAGAGGAATTGGAGAACGTAGTGAAGGAATCAAACCCGAAGGAGATCAAGAATGCCAAGAACCAGTAGGGACATTTTACATCCAGAGCATGCCGCTCTGTTTCTGATCAGTCGAACACAAAGGCCGATTACCCTTGAAGTGGAAACGGCTCACTCGCAGACAACCCGAGCAGCCAAAGAGTATTTGGGCTGGTCGGGGCAGAGTGCATCGTGGGCCAAGCTTACCCAAACAGGTTTCGCTCTTGATGTCGGCCAGAAAAAATGGGGGATACAATACCGCATCTACTTCGTCAAAGACCAAACCGTGAAAAACCAACTCGAACGCTACGGTTGCCGTATAATAGATGATGGCGACGTTCGCTACCAGGGTACATTCCGAGTAAACAGCAGGTCCTTGTTTCGAGAGTTGGTCGAGAGACACGGCCTGCGCTTGGGCGAAAACATGTGAGGGCGGTAATCGCCGTTTTGTAGACAGATCGAGTGCTGGCGGCGCACTACGGGTTTACGGATGAGGAGTTGGACTTCATCATCAACTACGACATCAAGTACCGGATGGGGCGGGACGCAGAGAGCGACGTGGAATGAACGGCCGGGCTCAAAACGAAAAAAAATTCAGGCATTGGGAGGAGTCGCCTGAAGGTGGAAGGCTCTATTGGTTGGATGTCGTGGGCCGTCTCGGTTGGCGGGCGCGATACC
>JBBDNJ010000280.1:0-12610 GCA_040877705.1 Binatia bacterium
TTCACGCCCTGATTTCATTGCCAGCTCTTCATCAATCTGGACGATTCGGCGATTGACCTCGTCGATCTTCGGGCCGACGTACTTGTTGACGGCGGTGTAGAGCGTCTGGTCCGTCAGTCGTGGATAGTAAATCCACAGCGAGTAGAGTCCGGACTTGGTCGCCAGCGGCAAATAGATCGGAGCGTCGCGTCCACCTTTGCGATAGGCTTTGCGATGACGCTCGAAAAATTCATTGGCACTGCAGAAGTAAGCTCGAAGGTTCTCGACCTTGAGAGTCGTGCAAAGTTCCTGCTCAACTTGCTCTGCACCGTCGCCGTGAAGAAGTCGCCAAACTGTCCGCACGCATTCGACAATATCGTTGGGTTTGGGATGGACGCCATCCAAGCCGGGATCATCCACAAGAATCCCGTCCCACGCGATCTGCGAAAGGGGATAGTCAACAGGTGTGGCAATGGCCGGCAAACCGCCGTCTGCCGTCAACATGCCGGGCGGGCAAATCGGCAGTGGCGAGAAAGCATCGGGCACGTCGGGCAATGGTCGCTTGCCGAGAGCGAAGCGAACATCCCACCGTCCGAAGGCGCAACCGAGCGCGTAGGAAATTTGGTTGTGACACGCTGTCTTCTTGTCGGGAAAGCCTCCGGCAAGCTTCAGCGACTTTCGCATGCCTTGCTTGGCAGAAGCGTGCTTGGCATCGCGGTCCGCGCCTTTCATCAAGAGATCATGCACATCCACCTTGTAATCCTTGGCCACAACTTCGTCGATTTGCCACAACACATCCACGGCGTAATCCAGGTGCGTTTCACTGTTGGATGGTTTGCCTGTAAAGAACCGAGAGATTTCATCAACCGAGCGAATGGCCAGAATGTGCCGGTGGGCTTGTCGGACCAGATCTTCGATCCGCTCATCGCAACATTCTGACCACGGCACACGCTGCATAATTCCCACTTCGTACTGTTTTCGGTGGGACATTGGCTCGACGTCCTGCCCGTGCGAAACGGACAAGAATCCATCGATGACGAAAGTGTTAAACCGCGCGAGCGCGACGGGCAAGAACTCCGTCGCGACGAAGATTCCCGGCCCAGTGTGACCAAAGACTGATCCTGCCGGTAACGGCATCGCGCAGGTGCGGACTGTTGTGCGACTCAAGTAGGTAAGTCCGGGCCTGAAGTAGTAATCGGGATTACGAATTACGCTTCGACTAAATGACCGCAACTCCGACCCGTTGAGATGCCAATTGATTACATGCGGAATTTCACCGTAGAAAGGCGAGAACTTGCCGCCTTTGGAGAAGGGAAACCAGCGGTAGTTACCCACAACGCAATAAGGCCCTGAGTATTGTTCCGAGTGCTTGTCAGGTGGGCAGACACTTGTGGCGGGAACTTCCCACCATGCGCGAACAAATCGTGGATCGTCCGCGGTCGCGAGACCCTGTTTGACTGTTCGATCTTGGTCATCAAACTGAACACGATCAACAAAGGCCCGTCGGTAGCTCGGATTTAACCAATAGGCAAACGAATGGTAGGGAATGTCGTTAAAACGACTTGGTTGAGCGACGAATGAACGATGGTCCGTTTTGTTTTGAATGCAGTTGAGGAGGTTGTGTTCCTTCTCCGTCTCCATCAACAGGCGAAAGCACAACATGGGCGGATAGTGCGGAACAACGGCCGGCTGTGCTGCCGCGATCGTCTCGCGAATATGCGTGTATTGCGGAAAATGACCGGGCACGAATCGCAGAAATCCTCTCTGCGCCAGCAACTCCAATTCGTATTCCGCCTGATGTCTCTTCAGACTCCGATGATCGCGATATCGGGCAACACTGAACGGCGATCCGGCCTCGGCAATTAGTGAGTTGACTTGCTCTAAAAGTGAGATTGCGACCTGTTCTCGTTCTTCGTTTCGCAAGCCTCGCAAGACGTAAGCCGCGGTTTCAACCTTGGCATCAAGCACGAAATACCCCAAGTCCGCGATCACCAATGGGCGGTAGTACCGAAGCACAACCTGCTCTCGCCAGTCCTTTGAATCGCGTTTGAAGAAGCCGGAGCGACTCGAAATAATGCCCAACAGACCATTGGGAACGAGTCGCTCTTGAAAAGCTTCGACGAACGCCTTGAAGACATCCCCCTTTGTGTCGCCGTAGTGGTCGTCGATGTAGGGCTTTGACGGCAGACTGGCATCGCCAAACGGTGGATTCATCAGAACCACGTCATAACGCTGCCGGCACAGATCGACGAAGGCAAATCCCTGTTCGGCATCTTCAGCGAAGAGTGAGCGCTGCACACGGTCGCCATTGGCGGCTACTGCCGCGTACTTCTGCAACTCGGCAAGCAATGTCGGCTCGGCAGTCGTCCAAAACTCTTCATCGGTAATTCCGGACAATGGCAACATCGGCTGCGGATTCTTCTCCGCTTCGTCCATTTGGCCCACGGTGAAGAGCAACTTTCGACCTTTCTTATCGTGAGCGCGTTCTTCCTGCATCTCCCACTGCCTGCGTGCTTCGGCCAACGGCGTCCGAATCTCGTCCTCGATCTTGAGCAACGACCCGGCCTCACCTGCCAGCTTCATCGCTTCAAAAATGGCCTTCGTCAGTGTTCCCAGAATCGGCGGGTCCAACTTGGCAGCGAACTCAGCCAGAAAATCTTCTTCACCGGGCATCGGTTCGGCACAGACGATATTGGTCTTCGTGATACGCCGCTTCGGGTCGTCGGCTTTTAATCGAAGGGCTTTGAATCGGCGTTGCGCCCGCAACCAAAGCGCGAGCGCCGCGATCTGGCATGCCCGCTGGTCAATGTCGATGCCGTACAGATTGTGACGCAGAATCAACTCAGGGACCGCAATGTGCAATTCTGCGAGAGTGGCGTAGTCGTCACGAAGACGTGTGCCTTTCACCTTGGATACGGGAGAAGCCTCGTCCGCCCACGCCTCCTCGTAGATTGTCTCCAGCAAATCGAACGCATACAGCAGAAAATGCCCCGAGCCACCGGCCGGATCGAGAACCTTGATGTCGCGAGGGTCCTTCTTAGCCCGGTAGGCAAGCTGCACTTCTTGTTGGAGTAACTGCTCTTTCGTCAGGTCTTGCTGTTCCGCTGATGAGGCGACTGGCAACTGGCCTTCCGGGAGAAAGACTTCTCTGTCGTGGCGAACAAAGTAATCCATCTGGTCAAGAAGCCGCGTCTGGCCCATACGCATCTCGTACCAGATGCACCCTAACGTGTTGTCAGTCAGAAACTGAACAACGTATCGGGGGGTGAAAAATTGGTTGCGGACCGCCAGCTCCCGACTGTTTCTTGGCGCAGCCGACTTCTTGCGCAGCTCGGTGCGCTCTTTGTCGGAATTGAAGAACTGATAAACCCAACCGATGGTCTCATCCAATTTCCAAAGCGGCTTAAAGTCGTCGCTATTGAGCTGCTCCAACACCTTTTCGATGCACTCGGCACTGGGGAAAACCAACGAATGGACGGCTTGCCGATCAAACAACACCCCTAAGTCCACCGCAAGTTCGTCAAACAGGCATTCGAGAAAAATGCGATACGTTTGCCCGCGATCACCGAGTCCCTGACCGGCCAGGCGTTCGTACAACTGGAATCCGTCCGAAGTCAGTCCCTTGCGTACACACTCAATGACCAGCTCCCGCTCTTCGCACATCCGCAGCGCCGCGAGACGGTTCACGTAGGTGAAGGCGGTCTCGTTCGATATCCGGTCGAATGCGGCCTTGCGCCGTTCATGCTCGGTACCAGTTTCTCCGGCAGCGAGATGGTCCAACCACTGCCGGAGCGATACAGCGATCTCACGCCCTCGATCATCGAGCTTCAGCTTGTTGATATCGAGCGATGAACCATCTGGCTGAATCCCGTAGACCCGCTGAAACTGGTCGCGCACGTCGTCCGTCAGCAGTCGCCGGCACTCGGCGACCATCTTTCCTAACTCGTTGCGTGTTTTCTTGTCGAACGCCATGCGAAACCAACTTCATGAGCTTGAATGCCAGGGAACTTTACGTCATTGAGCCGCATTCATCCGATTGCGTCGGATACGTCGCGCTTGCTGAGCCAACCAATCCAAGTCCTTCAACAATTTTTTAAACGACGGCGAATACCTACTGATGTAGGAGCCGAATCCAAGGTGTTCCGTCAGAACCTTTTGGTCCGCGGTCTCCGAGTATTTTCGGCCCATACTGGTTGATACGTGGCCCTTGCAATCGCGAGGCGTCTCAACGTCAAACCCAGGAGTGAATTTTGTGTCACGGTGAAAGTGGCCGCGGCCTTTGAACCTGCGATAGGCAGCGAGATACCACGCTTCAAACTCCCGGTTCGCGACCACGACACTGATCGGTATATGTGGCAAATGATTTCTCGCTCTTTGCAATAACTCAGGACCTAACGGCTGATATGGCTGCTTATCCTGACGCGCAATGCACTCATCGTCCGCGTCAAACATCACGAGAATGGCGTCCGGTCGCCCGCACATGGCGAGATTGAGATAATGCTCGATGCCGCGTTCACGTTGCGAATCGTACTCACATAGCAACGACGCTTGATGGGCGCGGACCGCTAGATCTGGAGTAGTAAAGTTGAAAAAGCGGCGATGTTTGAACCAGTTGTTGAGCATGATTGGTACCGCGTATTCCTCACCATGTCCTTCGACAACCGGGATAATTCTGAACTTATGCCTCTGAGTCATCATCTCCCACCCCAAAGATGTGCTCACCAACCATCGTTGGGTCGTCTTCTGGCCACAGTGCATTTGACCGAAGTAGCCGTCCAACATTTTCCGGCGGTCGAAGCTGTTCGCGAACTTCCCTCCCAACATGAAAGATCAAGCTGCGATCATTCTGCCAATCAACGACCCTGACGTTGTTCGGCGAGACTGAAGGATGAGACAGGGCGTCGGTGCTGTGCGTGGACACGATGACTTGGCATCGTTCCTCGCTGGACACGCTGGCAGCGTCCATCAGCGCCGATAGGGCGGCCGTATGAATCGAAGCTTCAATTTCATCCACGAAAACAAGAGAGGGGATCGGCTTTTGGCGAAACGCCACCAGCACGCCAAGACTGTGAAGCGTGCCATTAGACATCTCCGAACCGACAAATCGACTCTTCGTGTCTCCTGTTTTCTGGAAGAAGTTGATGATCCTGCGACCTGCCGAGGCGTTGGCACTTATTTCCGTGATACCACGAGTGACTACTTCCATGTGACGGATTATCCACTCCATGTCTTCCTTGTCGGAATCCAGCCGGCGCAAGACATCACCGATGTTGGCTCCGTCGCGTGCGAGTGCCTGCTGACTACCGATGTGCGGTTCGGCTTGCATCATCTGCGGCGACAGGTCGTACACAAGAAGCTGCGACAGCGCATCCAGAGTCATCTTCCAGACCTCTTCGTGCTCGGCTACGACTGGCAGGACGAGTGACTCCCGGCCGACATTCGGGTTGGCTCCTTTGATTGGAGACGAAAAATCTCGATCTTCCCGGTCAAACGAAAAGGACGTCTTCGGAAAAGTCTTCAACACTTCCCGCTTCACTACGAATCCAGCTCTGCCCGAGGACAGCCCGAGAGTAAAACCGTAAAGCACATCCGTGACTGGCAGTTGAAGCTGGATGGCGATCTCGACAGCTTGTGAATGACGGGGACCAGCCGAGCCTTCGCGAATTACCGGGTCTTTTCGACGTTTTCTGGGATTGCTTGGCCGATGCAGAATGCTATTGAGACCGCCTCGACGTTCCAGGGCGGTCAAGAGGGAATGAGTCACTGCATCCTGTAGGAATGCGAACGCCTCCATCAGAGTAGTTTTTCCCGATCCATTGCGTCCAACAATGACCGTGAAATCGTTGAGAATCAGACGTGCATTCTCAAACGCACGAAATCTGCGTAACCGAAGTTCGCGAATGCGTGGTCGAGTGATGGCGGGATCTGTTGTCATTACGTTCACGCTAGTCCTCGAAGCGGATTTCGTTGTATTCGCTCAACAGCGACAGCAACCGTTCGCGCAGGCCATTGATCCAATGGTCAAGGTCGACTTCGGAAGCAATAGAGCCGGGCGGCCGAATCTCGCGAGCAGTAACGCGAATGACAGATGGCATTTCTTCTTGAGGCCGAATCTCAGGTTGTAGTTGTCTCTCCGGAACCCTGCGCGCGACTTCATGCTGTAAGGTCGCTGCGAGCGCCGCCAAGCCGTTTTGGCGAGTGAGCAACAGTCGCAAATCAGCCAGTTCTCGATCCGAACGGGGGAGTTCTGGAACATCGACAACGGTCAATCGCCTGCCAACGTCCTGGCGGTCTTCCGGGGCCAGTTCTATCCAATTGGCAAGCCCTTCCAATTGGTTTCGGGCGGTGATCACTTCGTCTTCGTATTGCCGGCGACACTCTTCGTAGCGACCAACGACGGCCTCACACACAACGCGCAACACACTGCGAAGGTCGGGCAATCGCTCGAAGAAGTTGTCAGACTCATGAATCGCGGAGATCGTTTCTCGTTGCGAATCGGCGACGAGTTCAGTTGTCACGCCCGGGAATAGCTCCTCCAGATCAGCAACCGCTGAGACAACCTCTCTCGCCTTGCGAATGACTTTTTCTCCGTCATCGGCAAGTGCCTTGCGAACGGCGTTGGCCCACCCAATATCTTTCGCGAGGGCACAGTCGGCTGCGCCCAGGACAGTGGCGGCACCGCTGGCGTCCTCTTTCAACAAGTCCGCACAGATCTGCAATAGCTGTTGCGCTCGGTCAGCTCCCTTGAGTTGAAGCAGTCGCAGCCTGTCAGGCAATGAGCCAACACCTTCGATAACTGTGGGAATGTGCGTCCGCACGGCGCGGCTAATGTGCTCTTCCAACGGCAAGACTTCGATGGCAAACAGTTCTTCCAGTCGTCGCGCGGCGCGGTCCATTGCATCCAGCGGCGGCCGGCTGTTCCGGACGGATACTCCCACTCGATTGAATGACGCGGTCGATTTGAAGGCTTCGACCGCCTGCGGTCCTGGCGTTGTGATGGTGCCATCGCCCGCGTGGATTTGAATTTCACCGGCACGGAACAACGCCACGAAAACATATCGGGTGGCATCCTTCTGCCAACCGTAAGGTGGCAAGTATAAACGATCTTGAATGACTTTCCCTTGGATGCGTCCCGCGCCGGATTCCGACGCCATTTCCATAAAAACCCGCAACGCCTCGGCCAACGCATCTTTATTGGTTGGGATGTGTGGGCGACCGGCTGTCTTCACTACAAACTGAAGTGGGTCGATTTCGCTCGGCATTCGATCAAGCCGCTCAACCTCCAGGAATTTAGCGGCCAGGTCTGTATTGGCACGAATCGGAACCAAATGAAACTTGGGAAAAATCTTCTTGGCAGCGTTTCCAACTATCGTGCGACACGCAGCCTCCAGAGTGTCGCCAGCTTCCTTGACGGGCAGCGGACCGGCTTGAAAGACAAACACTCCCTGCTGGTGAAGCGACTGTTCCATCAACTTACGCGCATTGTCCTGGCTGCGATTCATCAACGTCCGTTCGCTTCGTAAGAATTGAGCGACGTCCTTATCGGCATCGCGCTCCGGAATCGTGCTGACGATGAAGTCCGAGCGTCGCGCTTCGATGAGCAGGTCTTCGAGTTCACTCGGGAATGAAACAAGCAAAGCGATCGTGTTGTCGTATTCTCGGTTACTGTTTGTGTCAATCAGAAGTTGTTCGCGGCGGGCAGCGAAGTCTTGTGGAGCTGCCGGCTCAATGCGAATCTGAATCTCGTTCTCTTCGCCAGCCACGGGAGTCTTCTGATAGCGGATACCCGCTTCGACCTTCTTAACGTTCTCCAGCATTGCTGACGGAAGCTGCTCGAAGACTTTAGCCAAGAGTTGTGAACGCAGACGATTCAGCTCCCCGCTCGCAGGCGTATAATCATTTCGTTTGTCACGGTAAACTTTGACGCCCTCACTAAGAAAGCCGTAGTGGCCCGTCTGTGAATCGTTCACCAGCCCGCACTCTCGTTCGGCCATCAGCTTGGCAAGAGCCTGGCGAACCACTGACAATTGGCTCTGTGAGCCAAGGCTAGGATAGAGGAGTGCTGCCAGATTCTCTTCAGTGCGTGGAAAGTGCTCTTGAAGCGGTTGAAGCCCGGCGATTGCCTTGGCCACCCGCAGCGTTGGTAGATCGCCTGTGAAGATGCGCTCCACCTTTTCGATTCCATTGAGAACGTGCGGAAGCACTTTGCCAATATCTGCCCGCAGAATATCAAAGAAGTCGTCCGCACCGGCAAGAGTTCCGATCGGCCGATCAGCTAACGGCTTTTGCCCTGGCGGCAATGATCGACTGGCGTCAACAAGCAAGTCCTGAATGACTCGAATTGCGGAGCGCAGACCGATACCACCGGTCGACCGGGCCAGTGTTCGGATCAATTCCATCAACAGATCAAAGTGCTGTGGAAGGAATGGATAGAACCTGACGAACGATTCTCGATCCAACTCCGCTTTGAAGAGCGACCACCCTTCGAGCTTCGTGGACGTGATAACCAACGGTCCTTGCTCATCGAAACGTCGAGCAAGTTCCTTTTGTGCCTTATCCGATTTCGTCAGCAGCCGAAGGTAGGTGATTTCCCGAATATCGCGGGCATCCAAGGGAATGCTGATGGGAAACCGGTCTCGAAGCTTGTTTAACTCCGACGAGTTGTACGCCGCTTGCTCCACGATTTCGGCAAGGGTCTGTTGGCCAGTTGCAGCGATCCAGACTCGCCCTTTGCCGACTTCCTTGAGGTTTCTGGCAAGACCGTCAAGGTTAAGAATCAACTCACCCCGAGGTGCAACGTACTGCCCCGCTTCGTCAATCAGAAACAGGATGTTCTGATAGCCGCTGGATTTGCGAACCACACTAATCATGCGTTCGGCTTGGCTGCGAACGTCGAGTGCAACGTCGAATCTAAGCGAACGAAAATCGCCGGACTTGTACTCCGGGAGAAACTGCGGAACAAGCTGATCGGCTCGTGCGATGCCGATCAACGGATCGTTATGAACGTCTCGCCATTCTCCCTTGCCGGGGAACTTCTCGCGGTAGGCTGATTGGAACTCATCGTAACGACCTTGCTCATCAAGTTTGAACTCCAGTTCTGCAATCTTTTTCTCTTTAGAGTAGCCGGCCCACTGAAGCACCTTCCAATACAGCACAGATGTAACTGGTGCCGTCGCCGTGTCTGCCAGTTGCTCCGAGCCAAGGTCCAGCATGATGACTGCCGTCGGCTCGCTACGTACAAGAGTCTTCAATTCCGATTTGATGTCGGCTGAACGAAATCGCTCACAAAGCAAATCCAGAAACGGAACACCCTTCACCGTCCGGTGCGGGTCCAGGGCGAAGCCCAGATATTTGGTGAACGAACTCTTTCCTGAGCCATAGAAGCCGGAGACCCAGATTCCAACCTGCGTTACATCACCAGTGCGCACGCCGGCCCCAAAGTTCTCCAAGAACTTCCTGAAGCACGCCTCAACGTTGTCTGTGACTTCGTATTCTTCAATTTCACGCGCAACCCACTCTTCGTCATTGCGTTGGTAATCAATGACTTTCTCGATCGGCCGGTCGATCGGCCGCTTGGTCGAGAACAGTGTTCGAATCGTGGCCTTCATACGTTTCCTCCGATCAGGGTCGATCGGTAGTTACCGTCAACTGGATAGAACCCCAGGAAATGAAGGCCGAATAGGCCTGATCTCCGACCGGGATAGAAAATGACGGTGGGTATCTTCACGCGGTCGTGAAGGCCCGATTCCAGGGTGCGAATGCGAAAGTATGGATGAACCAAACCGGCGTCTGTCAGAAACAAGATGCGGTTTGGAACTTGGGTGGCTACCAAATCAGCAACGGCTCCAATCAACCCTACATCACCTCGAAGCACGTCTCGAATAGCATCGTTGATTTCCCCTGGGTCGCAATCAGGCTCGGCCAAGAGCCAATCATGCCAGCGGTTTGATTTGTCGATGATGTTCCACACGAGGTCCGCCAACGAAACAACGCAGACTTCCCAATTGTCTTGACGGAACTTTGCGACCCAAAGGGGAAGCTTCTGCTTTACGGAAAGCGTTTCTTCAGGCGCATGCACGAAATAGAAGACCGGATCGCTTTTCGCGGGGTTAAGCGATTCAGGGCTTTCGAGCTGCTTTCGCAGCGTGTCAAATGTCGAGTCCAGCAAGGACATCTACTGCTTCCTCCATCGACGACACGTTCCAAGAAATTCGCACCACACTTCCTGCTGCCTGAAAAACCCAGAGCCCGTAGCGACTAAGTTCATCCAATCGCTCACGCACACTTTCCCGATTAAGGAGCCACAAGGACCAATCGTCGTTCTCGGGAATACTTGCATCTGTGACTCCAGAGAAATGCATCTCAAATGCGAGATAGGCCACTGCGAGCGGATGCGGATTGAAAACGCGAATTTCCTTCGCTTTTCGGGCGTGATTAGATAGCATCCCAAACTCGGCAAGTAGCTTGAGAAGCCCGCGAGCAATCTTCCTTTTGGTTTCAGTCGCCCACGGTTTCGACATCATTCCATTCCGCTCGGCCTCGACAAGAAATGCGATCGCGGATTCGACCGTAAGTGTCAGGCGACCCTCTTCGCGGGCATCCGCGAGATAAACTGAGATCGCATCTCGGACAAGTCGGTCAGCGCGTGCGCAATAAATGAGGCATAAATCACGAAACCAATCACCGGACGGGCGATCTTCTACGAGCCTTTTAAGAAATCTCGCGGGGCACGCCGGCGGAGCAAGGTATCGTGGTGCAAAGCAGCGCTGAACGATGTCCTGCACGCGGCGTGCGGTTGCCTTCCCCAACAGGTCGCGGGAAAGAACGCGGGCGGCAAAGGCACCGGTGTTCTCGCCGGGATTCCACTCCCGCAGCAACAAACGAGTCTCAGCAATCAACGCGGCCCCTTTGGACACACGGATGGTGTAGGACTCGGCTTCGTCATTTGAAATCATGCTATTCATCGCCTACCGCCTCAAAATATGGGTAGACGCGTTTACCCGTCTGCGCGGCATCCAAATAAAGCGACGCGAGTGTTGACGGAACACTAGGTTGTGGTACTGCCTCAACCGAACCAAGTGATTTCGGGCCGGAAGCTGCCTGAACGGCAATGGATGATTGAATGATCGATAGTTCGGTCAAGAGGCTTTCGTAGTCGTTGGGAATCGAGAGGTTGTTCAACTGCTCGGCGAAGCCGTTCAATTGCCGTTCAAGGTGGGCAGGAAAGCGAAATAGATGGAAGGAACGACGACCTGTGTTGATGTCGTGATCACGACACGCAGCGACAGTCGCAGAAGTCACGGCTGCTCTCACGAACGATCGTGGAAAGATGCGTTGTCCAATCCGCAGGCCAGTGGTTGAAAGGAATTCCGTTCGCCACCACGGAGTTGGTAGTCTCTCCCCAATCGCTGCTACAAGAATTCGTGTCCGCAGCAACCGCTCAAAGACAGCGTTCGTGCTCATCACAAAACTTTCTGAGTACGTTGAGGAAAAAGGAGAATCTAGGTTGGGCGAATTGGCTTGGCTGTTAACTTAAGCAGTCGGTCCAAATCAGAAACCTTGTATAATCGGTAGTTATTTACAGGATGGCGGTGCTCGGAGATCCTTCCACCTCTTCCCCAATTGCGAAGAGTGTTCGGAGAAACGCCGAGGTACTCGGCGGCTTCCTTGATTCGGAGATAACCATCGAGCTTTTCCATCTGGAACTCCCAGAACCGGAGCATAAACGCGGATCGCATGCAAACATTGGCTAACCTTACCATTTTTTTTATGCGGGTACAATCTTCGCCGCAGACTCGTTGGAAATGAGCTAAAATGAAACAAATCCCGTGTCGGCTGAACGCGACGAGAGGCTTCATTACCGATATCTCGATACGGGATACCTTCGCCGCATCGAACGCTAATTCCGGCGCGACAATGCGTACTACCGCACGTCGGCATTCTGGAGCAAGGCTTGCCATGCGAGGACGAGACGTTGCTAGACGCCGCGAAACCGATCGCCGACGATGGAATGTACCGCGAAGACGCCGCAGCGATCGAAGCACGCGAGGATTTTATCGTGCGGACGTTGTTGGAGAGCGGGCCGGTGTCGTATGTGATTCTTGGCGGGTCGCACGATTTGAAGGATAACGTGGAGCGGTTGTCGGGTGGGAAGGCGGAGTACTTGCGGGTGGAGTTGGAGGCGTGGAGGAAGTTTGCAGTCCGCGACGGTAAATAGGCGAATGGAGGCAAGATGAAATACTGGGTGATCCGCGGCCGTCCGGACGTAAACGGTGACTTCAGCATTCTCAAACGCCGTACGACCACGTACTGGCGTACGAAATCTCCGCCGTCGACTTGGGAAATCGGCGACCGCATGTTCTTTTGGGCGTCCGTCCCGCGATTGGAGCTGCTCGGAATTGGCGAGTTTCGTGGTGAAACCGACGAATTTACTGCCAATGGCGAGCTCATTTACGCCGTACGCTGTTTGTCGTCTGTGGTCAGCCGTCCGATCCATCAGTCCGAATTAAAACAGGACCGCATCGTCCAGGCCGCAGTCTTCCTGAAAAAGGGACCGGCTCAGTCCGTTGTTCGCTTGACGAGCCACGAAGGCGATCACCTTTACCGACTACTCCTGTCTCGAAATCCCGAG
>JBBDNJ010000281.1:0-12556 GCA_040877705.1 Binatia bacterium
CCTACGAGGGTCAGAACTGGAGCTGGCCGCAGTCGACCTGGCTGCAGAGGCGCCTGAGCGCCGTCAAAGCCGAGGAAGAGGCCGCTCGTCGAAAGCATCCCGGCGCCCCTGAAAAGCCGGTGGCGAGCAAAGCCAAACCAGCCGACACCAAGGCTTCCAAAGACCTCTAGAGTGGCAGCGCGACTCACCCGCCCTTGTCCTCATCCAAACTATTGCCCATCGTTTCTTATCCATCGACCGGTGTCGAAACCCGATTCACCATTCAACTACACTTCGCAACCGGCCGAAGACACTCGGTTCTCGCTTGGCTCGGAACAGGTAAATAGAGGAAAGAGATCAAGCTTGTCGGGTCCGACTCTCATCTCCGTCTGACGATCCGTCAACTGATAATTTATTGATGATTATTTCGTTCGTAGTCTCAGTTGGAATGTTCTATTACATGTTGCAATTTCTGCCCGGAGTTACCGAAGCCTTCGGTTACTTCTTCGGGTTGCTGGCCGCTTCCTACGCCGTCGATCAGTTTCTCCCGCAGGAGAAAAAATAGCCGAGAAAATAGTCGCGCTTGCCGGCGGAGGCTTTGGTGGGAAGAGAAAACCGGAATAGGCTTTATTCCTTGTCCATCTCTCGAAAGAATTCCGGGGGGACACAATGGAAGCGACTGCGTTGCAGCGTTACCCAGTGGACGAGGAAAATTCCCCGAATAATATTTTCGCAATTTCGTTACGACGAAAGGATTCTCAGGCTTGAGAGAGACGCTCTTTGTGATGTCGCGTCAGCTTGGAGTTGTCAAATATCGGAACGGTCGATTACTGCGGCGAGCGGGCCGCTATCTTCTTTTCGGTTGTCTCGCCGCGGACGATGACCAGTTCTTGACCCGGCTGGAGCCGTCGGCTCTTGAGATCGTTCTCTTTCATCAACTGGCTAACGGTTACACCATGCCGCTTGGCGATGCGTGAAAGTACCTCGCCTTTTTTCACTCGGTGAAGCGTCAGCTTGATCTTCCGCGAAGCGGGCAATTGTTTATACGCGGTCAAAAAGTTTTCTCCGCTGTCAACCGGCAGTCGAAGCGTGAAGCCGTCGTCGTTGGGCGGTGTGAAGTTTCGCAGCAAAGCTGGATTTAGTTCCTTGATGACGTGGAGGTCGGTGTCGGCGAGCTTCGCGACCGTCTGGAGCCTCAACGGCCTGTGAACGGTTACCTCGTCATGCTCCAAGGGCTCTTCATAAGAGATCTGTTCGAACCCATACTTCTCCGGTTCCCCGGCGATGAGCGCTGCCGCGACGAACTTTGGAACATAATCGCGTGTTTCGAGCTTCAAATGTCTGCGGTTTTGTCTCAAGAGCCAAAAATCATTTGTTTTGGAACGTTGCAGGGCTGTTCCCACTCTCCCTTCTCCGGCATTGTAGGCCGCCGCGGCCAAAAACCATTCGCCGAACTTCTGGTGCAAATCCTTGAGATAGGCCGCCGCAGCGCGTGTAGAGAGCACCGGATCGCGCCGCTCGTCGATCCAGGAGTTAATCGTCAGTCCATAGTGAAGCGCAGTGCTGCGGATGAACTGCCAAGGGCCCATGGCGTGGGCTGGTGAATACGCATGAGGAGAAAAGCCGCTTTCGATCAATGCCAAATAGACGAGCTTTTCGGGAAGACCCTCTTTCCGTAGAATGTCTGTCATCATAGAGCGGTATTTGCCGGAACGCGCCAAAGCACGTTCAAAGAAATCTCTTTGGCGACCGCAAAAGCCCTCGATGTAGTGGCGAACTCGATGATGTGTCTGAACGGCTGAGGAGATGCGAAGAATCCGTTGACCGGCTGGCTGCTTCATCGCTTCGTCCATGTCGTTTCGCCACAGATCGATCAAGTCGTCGTCCGCGGTCGTGGATCTCTTTTCCCAAGTCATATCGATTTCCTTGGGAACCGTGTCGTCGTTTTTTTGAACTGTCTTTTTCTCTATTGTCTCCTTCGGCAAGCCGGCCGAAAAGGAGCGGCCGTCGTCAGGCAATTCTTGCCCGGCTTTCGGCTCCGCCTGCGGCAGTGAGGGCGGTTCACTGACAATCGCGGGAATATCAACGGTTGTGAGCGAGTGTTCACGCGGCTGGCTGTGTCCCACCGTATGGTTCGTAAACGGATGTGGCAGCGAGCATCCCAGCAAGAGCGATGCGACCCAACAGTAGACAAAGGTGCGAGCAATTGAAAGCATACTTCTAAATCGGGACATAAAGCGACTCGGCTCCTACAAGGTTTATGAGGCACCTGGTCAGAGAAAGCTTCCTCAACTTTGGCAAGCTTCATGCCATATGAGCAAACCGGTTCTTTTTAAATAACTTTCGAGCCGCGGAGATAGCCGCTCTGGAACCGGCGATGCACAAAAAGCGCCGGAAGTGAGCAAGTTTGGGAGCGTCGAGCAGACGTATTTTTCAGGGCTAACGTTCTATTTCAGAACGCGGAGAAATTTACACGGGTACAATAGAAATTTATTTCGACATTTATGAGTAAATACATGGTGCGCGCCTTTGCCTTTTTCATGTGCGCAGATGTGAGCAGGATTTTTATTTATGCATCTCGTGAATATTGATTGTCATCATGCGCTTGATCCAAGGACGGATCAAAAAGAACATCAACAACGTTGCGAAGATCAGAAGGATGAACAAAATCCACAAGAGCGTCCTATAGCTCTGGGTTTGGTCGTATGTCTTGCGGGCTTATTCTATGAACCGAGAAAGAATTCACAATCGACGGAGGAAATAAAATGCCGACGTTGCAGCTAAAAGACGTGAAGATCTATTATGAAGTTCACGGCCAAGGCCGGCCCCTCTTGTTTTTGAGCGAAACTGCCTGTGATGGAGAAGTTTGGAAGATTTATCAGGTACCCGAGTTTTCGAAAGATCATAGGGTCATCATTCACGATTATCGCGGCACCGGGCAATCGAGCAAGCCATCGATTGACTATACGACCCAGATGTTCGCTCAGGACGTGATCGCGTTGATGGACCACCTGAGGACAAACAATGCAATCGTAGTGGGTCACTCCATGGGTGGCCGGGTTGCCCAGCTCCTGGCGCTGGATTATCCGGATCGGGTGGACAAACTCGTACTGGCATCGACCGGTTCTCATTATCCGCAAACCAAGGGGCTGCCGCTTAAGATATGTAAAGAGATGATCGAATGGGGTTACGAGAAATACGAACGGGATCACTCGATTCTCGTTGGTTTCACCGAGTCGTACGTGAAAAGCCATCCCGAGCGTGTCGAGCACTACCTAAAAGCAAGAATGCAGAATCTCTGCCCGGTGGAGTTCTACCTCCGCCATCTTCTTGCCCGCCAGGGCCACGATACCAGCGCGCGCTTGAAAGATATCCGGCAGCCGACGCTGATCCTGGTAGGCGAGGATGATCGGAACATGACCAGCGAGATCAATCACCGGATGTCGTCGGACATCCTAGCCAAAGGAATTCCGAATTCAAAGCTCATTATTTTACCGAACGAGCGGCACAGCTATTTCTTTGCTAATCCGGACGCAGCTCACAAAAGCATTCGCAACTTCATCAAAGATTAACTGTAATCCATCGCGCGATGAAACAGCATCGAAGCCGCGATCATGCCGGTAAACGTCGATGCGACTGTTTGAGAGTCTCTCGGTGTCAACCAACCGATGGCGCTAACTCCCTTATCAACTAGAGATCATCTCATTTATGTCGCAAACCGCTCTCCCTCCCAACCTGCAACGGCTGGCGCTGATCAATGTCTGTTTAGGGCAATTCATGACCGCGCTGGACTCGCGCTCGGTGATCGTCGCGTTGCCGACAATATCGATTTATTTCGATAGCTCGCTGGCGGTCGTACAGTGGATTCTCCTGGCTTATCAGCTCGCCATTATCGGATTCGTTTTGAGTTTGGCTCGTTTGGGGGACATGGCCGGTCGGAAGAAGATTTACGGTTCAGGATTTCTGCTGCTCGCTTTGGGCTCTGCGTGCTCCGGGCTGAGCACCGGCCTGTCGCAACTGATTGCTTTCAGAGTCCTGGCAGCCATCGGTGGGGCCATGGTGATGGCCAATGGGCGGGCATCGTTTCGACAGTCTATGCGCAAGAAGGCAGGGGCCGCGCTTTGGGTCTGACGTCAACCCTTTCATATTGGCTATATCATCGGGCCTTCGCTGGGAGGATTTCTCATCGACATGGTGGGTTGGCGCTGGATCTTCTTTGTTAATTTACCGGTCGCCCTGGCGGCGGCGTTCATGGCGTGGAAGGTTCTGCCGGAAACGGCGAGCGATAGTGGGAAATCCATGTTTCCTCGGCACGACTGAGCTCAGAGCGATTGTCGGCAGCCTTGAAAGTCGCCCTCAAACATTACGCATAAAGGACAAAACAATTGCGTCTCTTTCCGAGAACGACTAAGGTTGGCCCATGGTCGTAAGGGTGCAGTGTCCGCTGCACTCTAAACTTTTCAGGAGGTGCCGTGTGAGGATTTCAGTGAAAGCCGGTTTGTTAGCCGCGCTGTTGCTCAACCTAGCTCTGGCGGCTTCCGTTCGCGGTGATTGGAAGCAGGACTGGGAAAAGACTGTAGCGGCCGCGGAAAAGGAAGGCGAGCTGGCGATCTATGGGCAATCACGCGCGGGCGTCGGCAAAGCCATACTTGCTTTCAAAGACGTCTATCCCAAGATCAAAATTAATTTTGTCGGCGGATCGGGCAGCGACCTGGCCAAGAAGATCATGGCGGAGAAAAGGGCCGGCAAGGATCTCGTCGACCTTAGCGTCGGTGGTGGCGGGACCATGGTGTTGGTCTATCACAAGTCGGGCCTTTTGCAGCCGATTCCACCTCTGTTGGTTCTTCCTGAAGTGACTGATCAGACGAAATGGTGGTCCAAGAAGCATCTTTACTCGGATCCGGAAAGGCAGCACGTTTTTATGGCTCAGGGGGACGGCGGCTCGGGAATCGGGGCGATCAATACGAATTTCATCAAGCCTGGTGAAATCCAATCCTGGTGGGACCTGCTCGCGCCCAAGTACAGAGGCAAGCTCGTCATGACCGACCCAGATTCCGCCGGCAATATCGGCAACTGGAGATTCATCTATTATAGTCCTGATCTGGGCCCGAAGTTCATCACACGGCTTCTCACTGAGACGCAACTCACTTTCGCCAGCAACGAGCACCAAATGATGGATTGGGTCGGTTCGGGAAAATATCAAATGCACGTCCTGGCGAAATTTGAGAACACGAATAACGCGCGCAAACAGGGCCTGCCGGTCATGCAGATTTTTAGTCAAAAAGAGGGCGACACGATTAGCACCGGCTCCGGACACATTGTTGCTTTCAAAAATGCTCCGCATCCCAATGCGACCAAAGTTTATCTCAACTGGTTTTTGTCGCGTGACGGCCAGTCGATATGGCAGAAATTAACCGGCAGAAACTCTTTTCGAACGGACATCCCCAAGGACACAATCCCACACAAAGATGAGCAAGTCCCAAAAGATGACGGCAAATATCTCCTATCGAGTTTGCCCCAATACGAAGACGTAAAGCCTTTGCGAAAGCTGGTCGACGAAGTTCTGGGACAGGTTAAACAGAAATAGAACGCGACTCACTATTCGAGTGTTGAACGCAGAGTCAAATGAACATAAGCTCATTGCTGTTGGCTCTCGCGATATAAGGGGGGTGCGCAATGTCTGAGCCATTCAGCCCGTTGCTGCTACAGTTCCTTGCCTGGGTATCAAGTCGTCGTCGAACCTATGATGAAGCCATGGAGGCTTGGCAGAGCACGTGCCCCCGGCATACCGTCTGGGAAGATGCGATCATAGATGGTCTGATCCAAGTCAAGAGCACAGGACCGCTGCATCCGTCTCATGTAACTCTTACCCCTAAAGGCAAAACTATCCTCGACGGAAATAGTTACGAACCGGCAGACATTAGCTGCTTAGCCGGCCGTTGCAGCTGACCGCGCTGAAGATTGAGTCGACTCATTCCTATCCGACAATAGTGGCAGGAGTTTGAGGGCGCCCCTGGGTGCTTTCTTGACGAGGTTTTTCTTCCGGCTTGCCGGGCTTACCTTCTTTTGGATCGCTTTCTTCCCGCTTGCTTTTTCGCCGATGAAAGCGCGTGCAAGGGATACAAATCACACGATATTAAATCCTATCGCGGCGGAAGAGGTCCGGTTCCGGCGAATTTTTTGAACATCTCTATGGTCTCTCGATCGCGGGGAATCTCCTTAACGACCTTAGCCTGCTCGTCCGGCATCAGCGGCGTGGGCTGATCCCCGCCGGTCAGCTTGCGGTATTCGTTGATGAACGCCGGATCCGTATGGGTCTTGCGGACCGCCTCCTTGAGAATATCCACGCGATCCTGGGGAGTTCCCGGAGGTAGGAGCAGAATCGTGCCGATGGATCTGAAATCACGCATCATGCTCAGCAGCTTTTTTTCCTTTTCCGACTTGGCGAAGTTTGCGATGTCCGGCAGCCCAAGATGGGCGAAACGAGGGTCTTTGGTTCCTTTCGGGTGCTCGATGGCAGCGTGAAAATCCACCAACTTTTTGTCCACCAAATTGTGCTCGACGACCGTACCCGTCGAAGCGACTTGCGCGTCCACCTCGCCGCGCGCGAAAGCGAGATCGAGGTCTTCGTTTTCGTATCCTGGAATAATCCTTGGCTCTTTCATATCGAGCAGGTAGGCGGTCACGCGGCTGTGGATGTATCCGGTATGGCCCACAGGAGCGCTGCCGATACGGACCCCTGAAGCGGCGCGGAGTTTAGCCAGAGTGTTGAGGCCGACCTCTTTGCGCGTGCCGAAGAGGTAGTACAGGACGTGTTCGGTGGTGCCGAGGTAAATGAGCTTGTCGATATCGTACTGAACGCCGGTCTCGCCCAGTACCGCATAGGGCACGATGCTGCTGGAGATACGGTATAAGGTGAGACCATCGGGGCGAGCGTTGTTGTAAAGATGATTGGCTGCCTTTCGCCCGCCGCCCCCTGGCATGTATTGTAAAGTGATGGCCGGGTTTCCCGGAATGTGTTTGGCGAGGACCGATATGATCGCTTTGGCCCGCAGATCGCCCATGCCGCCGGCGCCGGAACCGACGATGAGAGTCATGTTCTTTCCCTGGTAAAACGGCGCCTGGGAGAAAGCCGGGACGACACAGAATACGGTCAACACAGCCAGCAAAAGTGAAAGAACGATGAGGGCTGAGGCGCTATAAGATCGAAACGACCGCATAAAAACCTCCTTCAGTAAGAGAAGCTTTCGGTTGTGGCAAACATCACGTCCTTCGTTTTTGTTATCCATAGGTGGATTCATATTTTAGGTCAAGGGGAAACTTTAACTTTGTCGAACGAGAAAACTTGGACAGCGCAGTTTTTCATTGCTCGCTTCGGCGAAACCGTGATAAGTCGCGTGTGTCGACCATCCGAAGGGAATAGGTTTCGTCTGTTCTCTTTCTATGCGGCTGTTTTCAATGTGCCGTCCTTGAGTAAAAAAGGCTCCCGGGAAATGAATGCCGGATGTTTCAGCTCATCAATGGAACTATCGAATGCGGTGACTGTAGGAATGAGATTCGGCATGGCGAGGAGTTTAATTGTCATTTTTGCGGCGCGAGTCTCTGTGATAATTGCCTGTTCTACCATGAGGATGAATGTTATCTCTCAGTTAAACTGCACCTTGAATCTTAATTGAAGGGCGACCGTTACTGTTTGTGTAAGAAAGCCCGAATCGTATATTAACTTTTGACTTTCGGCCGCACCGGTGCTACCGGCGAGTCATCGTTCAGCCCAGGCGGATCATTCAATGCGGACGCGGCCGAAACAAGCAAACAAGGAGGGGATCTGAATGGTTGCATGGCGTGCGCGGATCGGTTTGATCAAACCGACCCATCGCGGCAAGTCCTTTGCCTATTGGTACAAGCATGCGCCGGAAGGTGTTGAGATCGTGCCGACGTTTATCGGTTTTCGCAGCGAGAAGCGCGAGAGTTTTCTTGAAGGATTCAAGAAAGCCGAAGAGCTGGCGGTTCAATTGAAAGAAGTCGGCTGCGATATCATCGCTGTTAGCGGAACGCCGCCGTTTTTACTCAAAGGCGTTGATTTCGAAAGGCAGTGGGCGGCCGACCTGTCGGTCAAGATAGGTGTGCCGGTGGTGACGCCGATGGAGCCGCATGCGATTGCTCTGCAGACCCTCGGCGTACGGAGAGTTGCGGTGGCGACGTATTATGGCAACGAGCTCAATCAGGCGATCGTGAATTATTTTTCGCGCTTCGGCATTGAGTCGGAGCTGATGCAGGGTTTGAGTATGACCGGCGAAAGTTCCGGACTTTATACGACGTCGCTTTTGGCTTTGGATGAAGTGTCCCATACGGATGTCTACCGTCACTGCAGGAAGGCTTTGCTGAATATGCCGCCGGTGGACGCCGTGTACATCAATGGCGGTGGTTGGGACGCGGCGCCCGCGATCGAATACCTGGAGCGCGATTTGAAGATTAAAGTCGTTTGGGCTTTGGCGGCCGAGATGTGGTTAACTTATCATGTGCTGAAGATCGAAAATCCTGTGCCGGGCGGTGGCATTCTGCTGAGCGGGAACTACGCGCCGGCTACTTAGGACGAAATTAAAAGCAGAAGGAGGTTTCATCCATGAGCCAAACCGATTGGGCAAAAACATACGCCGAAATGGATAAGCGGATCCTTTTAAAATACGAGCAAATGCCGAAAGGGGAGCAGATCGGCAAACGTTCCCAAGCAGAAAACGAAGAAGCAAAAAGGTCCTGAAGGAGATGACGGGGTTCCGAGGAACACCGCTCGGAAGGAGGAGCTATGCCGAGAGTAATGTCATTGGGTCACATAGGTCTTTTCGTGCGCGACATCGATCGTTCCAAAGCATTTTATCGGGACATTCTTGGACTGAGTATTAGCGACGAGAATCCGAAGACGGGGAGCGCATTCATGACGGCCAAGGACCGCCTGGAAGAGCATCACGAATTGCTGCTGATGCCGGGCCGCGAGGACGGCAAAGTCGTGCAGCAAATTTCTTTTCGTTGCGCCAGCCTTGCCGATATCAAAGAGTTCTATCGAGTTTTTCTGGAGCGCAGCGTACCCATCCTTCGCACGGTTAGCCACGGCAACGCCGTCGGTATCTACTTTCAAGACCCGGACGGAAACCAGGTAGAAGTTTATTGGCCGACCGGCGTGGATTGGCCGCAACCGTTCGGCAAGCCGGTGGACTTGACGGCGAGTGAAGACGAAATCATTGCCAACTTGACTTGAGATCCTGGTGCTTTGGCCAACTTGAATGAGCAAATGGTATAGAGTAGTGGCATGAATAGGATGCCAGCTCTTAAACTGCCTAGACAATCATAACCTCCTTCATGGCTAATTTATTTTATCACGACCGGCTCATCATTGCGCACGCGTCCATGCAACAAAGCACCAAACTGTGGAGCCCGGGAGCGGAAATCACATGGAAGCGCGATGGCCAGCGGTACTCATATACCATCGGCGGGCTGTCTGACCGATTCAAAACCGCTGAGGAAGCAGAACAGTTCGCAATCAATCTCGCCAAAGCCTGGATTAATGCCGACTCCTAGCTCGCGGAGACGACGAGTCTTACTGGTAACTTCATATCTCTTTAGGAGGTCTTCTGCTCAATGAGCTGACATGGCAGCGAAAACACGCGCTTTTTTTACGAGATTATGGCTCGTGGTATCATTTTTTCTCGTAGAGGCAGGCCTCTGTGCCTATCCTCAGAAAGGGATCACAATTAATGCGTTTAGGTGGAGAACGAAGATGAACAAATTGCATCGGGTTTTCTTTTTTCTCTCCGTCGCCTTACCAGCGGTGTTCGTTTTTCACCTGCAAGAAAATCGCGATACCGTCCTTTACGCCGACGAACGTGACTTGGACTCTTCGTATGTTGCTCCGTTCGTGCCGACGCCGCACGAGGTGGTGGATCGGATGTTGGAGCTGGCTGAGATCAGTAAAGGGGATGTTCTTTATGATCTCGGATCGGGGGATGGAAGGATTGTCATTGCCGCGGTGAAAAAATACGGCGTTAAGGCCGTCGGTTTCGAGATCGATCCTGCTTTGGTCAAGGAGTCACGGCAAAACATCAAGGAAGCCGGTTTGGAAGATTCGGCCGAGATCCGTGAGCAGGATGTCCGCACCGTCGATTTTTCGCCTGCCAGCGTGGTGACGATGTATTTATATCCCGGCGCCAATCTGCGACTGAGGCCCGAACTCATGCGACAGTTGAAGCCTGGCTCTCGGGTCGTTTCCCATGATTTTGCGATGGGTAGTTGGGAGCCCGACCGGGTGGTGCGGCTAAAAGACGCGGCCGGGCTTGGACGAACGATCTACCTGTGGCGCATCGAAGATTCAAGCAGGTGCTAACCGGGGAGCGCTTTCGAGTGCTTCGTTATTCGCGCAGGGGGTCAACCTTGTCGGAATGCTTGAGTTGTTGTTGATGTACGTTTACGTGGTTTAGCTTTCGAAAGGGAGTCGTCGCATGTTCGGATACCGCCAGAATAGGTTTTATCTCCCCTTCGGTCATGGAGCTCAACGGTTAGCTTGATCTCGAATTCGCTTCTTCCCGTCCCGCAGAATTGGTACGCTTCTGTTTTGTCAGGAAGTTGTCACCTAAGAACGCTCATCCGTGAAGGTCTTGTTGACACCATTGACGGCTATCGGATAGGCTTACTCTATAGAAAGCCCGTTGGCTTGTCCCACTCACAGCTACTTGATACGCCCCAAACCGAGTTTATTCTCGGTTCCGTTGGCTTCATGACGGCCATGCTTCGAAAGGAATTTTTTACGATTTCTCATTTTCATTTATCCGCACAGGCGGAGAAAGCTTTTTGGCGATGAGTTATAAGGCGTGGTTTCAGTGCATTAACGGCTGCTCGGGCCAGTTTAGCCTGCTCGAGATTATTTACCGCTGTCCGTCATGCGGGGACTTGCTCGAAGTTCGCCATGACATGGACGCCCTCAGCACCCGGGCCGCGGCTGCATGGATCAAAGTCTTCGACGACCGCTGCCGCCAGAACCTCTACCCTTATGGATCGGGCGTATGGGCCAAGAAGGAATGGGTCGTCCCCTTTATCAACGACGAGAATATCGTCTCGACCTTCGAGGGTAATACCAATCTGTTCTGGGCCAATCGTTACGGTAAGCAGCTCCACCTCGAGGATCTCTGGGTCAAGCAATGCGGCAATTCGCACACCGGTTCCTTTAAGGATCTCGGCATGACCGTCCTGGTGTCGGTGGTCAAGCAGATGATGGCCGACGGCACGTCCATCGATGCGGTCGCTTGCGCCTCCACCGGCGACACTTCGGCGGCGCTGGCGGCTTACGGCGCCGCGGCGGGCATTCCGACGGTGGTTTTCCTGCCGCGCAACAAGGTGTCGCCCGCACAACTCGTTCAACCCCTTGCCAACGGCGCCTTGGTTCTTTCCCTGGACACCGATTTCGATGGCTGCATGGCGGCCGTTCAAGAGATCACGAAACATAAGCGCATTTACCTGGCGAACTCGATGAACAGCTTGCGGATTGAAGGACAAAAGACTATCGCCATCGAGATCGTGCAGCAGTTTGATTGGGAGGTGCCGGATTGGGTCGTTTTGCCGGGCGGTAACCTCGGCAACGTCAGCGCTCTGGGCAAGGGATTTTTGATGATGCACGAGCTCGGTTTGATTTCAAAATTGCCGCGCATCTGCGTCGCGCAGGCGGAGAACGCAAACCCCTTTTACCGAGCCTTCTTGAAAAACTTCGAGCACTTCGAGCCTCTCGCCGCGCGAGAGACCCTGGCGAGCGCGATTCAGATCGGCAATCCGGTCAGCATTCGCAAGGCCATCGCGACCCTGCAACGTTTTGACGGCGTGGTGGAGCAGGCTTCCGAATTCGAGCTCAGCGAAGAAACCGCGCGAGCCGATCGCACCGGCATGTTCAATTGCCCTCATACCGGCGTAGCGCTGGCGGCACTGCGTAAGCTGGTCGAACGCAAAGTGATCCGCGCGCACGAGCGGGTCGTCGTCATTTCGACGGCCAATGGCCTGAAATTCGCCGACCAGAAGGCCGCTTACCACTCGGGCACTCTCGCGGGGATCCAGCCCAGCCAGCAGAATCGCCCGCTGGAGTTAAGCGCCGACACGGGGGAAATCAGTGATACGATTTCACGCTACGTCGAAAACATGCGGCTCCTAAATCAATAAATGGCTTCCCGCTGGACTAAGAGCAGCGACGCAAAACACTGAGCCGGCTAGCGCAACTGTGCTCGGACGCCCAAACGACCTTGGATTGAGCAAAACAACAAGAAACCCATACATCGTTAATCCGTTCAGGTTGCCAGGGGATAATCTTCACCCAGGCGGAATTTTGTCAACCAGTTTACCGTTTGTGTAGAGTTCATAGCCCTTGATGCCCAATTCATATCCATGCGGTGGATGGTCTGAAAGGTCCAATACCGTCAGATCGAGCACAAGTAGGGTTTCACCTTGGACGGGGACCTGGAAAGAAAGTTTGACCGGCCCGAGGTTGTTTTTGACCTGCGCCGCGCGTTGATTTTTCTTGAGTCGACCCTCGATAGCTTTAATTTTG
>JBBDNJ010000282.1:0-12507 GCA_040877705.1 Binatia bacterium
CGCGATGATCGGCTCCGGCGGCATGGCGCGCACCTATGCGGAAGCGATCAAACTCGTCCGACCCATTGAAGTGATGCGCGTCTTTAGCCCCACGAAAGCGAATCGCGAAGCCTATGCCGCCGAAACGACCGAGAAATTAGATATCGAAGTGATCGCGGTGGATTCGCCGGAAAAGGCCCTCAGAGGAGCTGACATCGTGGCTCTCACTACGGATTCCTTAATGCCCGTCATCAAGGCCGATTGGTTGGAACCCGGCATGCACATCAACAACGTGCGCAACAATGAAGCGGGGCCGGATGTCTTGCAGCGTGTGGATGTGATTGCGCGCCTGGGCACGTCGACGTTGTTCGCTGACCGCTCCGCCCCGGAAGTCGCCACCGGCAGCGACGGCATGTTCAGCTATATTGCCGGCACAGAGCAGGAAAAAAAGAAAATTCCGGCGTCACCGTACCACGAAATCGATAACCCAAACATCGGCACCATTCCCGACCTCATGGCCGGAGGATGGAAAGGCCGAACCGACGATAAGCAGATTACGTTTCTCAACAACTCTGGGACCCAAGGCCTCCAATTTGCGGCTGTAGCCGGAACAGTTTATCAACTCGCAAAAGAGAAACGCCTTGGGCATACTCTTCCCCTGGAATGGTTCACACAGAATATTCGCGATTAATCAGACAAGAGGAGATCCTGTATGGCTCAGGTCAAGTTGACAATGGCGCTATCGCATTACGACCGTCATATTCCTTTCTTTGACGGCACAGTTCGCCCGGAGGGAATCGATCTTACCGTGCTGGAGGTAGGTGAATCGATACCGCTAAGACATGGCGCGGAGCGTCACGCGCGAATGCTGCAAAAAGCGGAGTTCGATATCTGCGAGGTCTCGCTCTCCTCGTATCTTATGGCTAAAAGCCGAAACATACCGTTCACGGCTATTCCAGTTTTTCCGCGCAGGCTCTTCAGCCACTCACAGATGTGGATCAACGTAAACGCCGGGATCGGTTCTCCCAAGGATCTCATAGGCCTGAAAGTTGGGCTAAACACCTTCCAGACGACGCTCTCGGTTCTTGCGAAAGGGGATTTGCAAACCGAGTACGGCGTCCCGTGGCGCGACATCGAGTGGCACGTCGCCCGCGAAGAAACCATTGCGTTCACGCCCGAGAAAGGGGCAAAAATCCACGTCATTCCGCAGAATAAGAAGATTGGCGAGATGCTCGATCAGGGTGAAATCGATTCGATCATGATGCCGCACCCGCCGGAGCCCATGTTGCGCGGCTCCAAGAACATCACGCGCATGTTCGCCAATGCCCGAGATGAAGAGCTCAAATACTTCCGCAAGAACGGCTTTTTCCCGATCATGCATATCTTGGTTTTCAAAGAAGATGTGCTTAAAAATAATCCTTGGGCTGCCGATAGCGTGATGAAAGCATTCGAAGACGCAAAACAAATTTGCCGCCGCTACTACGACGACCCCAACTGGTCATGGCTTGCTTGGTCGAAGCATTTTATGGAAGAGCAGCAACGCCTTTTGGGCGACGATCCGTGGCCCTGTGGAGTTAAAAATAACCGGGCTAATTTGGAGCGCTTCATGGAATACTCCCTCGACCAAGGTTTGATGGCAAGAAAAATGTCCGTTGAGGAGCTTTTTCATGAGAGCACCTTCCATTCGTAATAGAATGCGCTTGTCCCTCCATCAGGAAGAGGAAGGGTAATGAAAGCAATTCTTCGCGCCGGCTTTCTTTTCTTATGTCTTACCGCCAGCGTTGGTGGGGCTTAGTTCACCGCTATCACCCTGGGTCTCGTATCAACGAGCTGGAACACGCGGTGCGCTATAGCTCCCTGGCTTGGATCTTGAACGGGAGGGGAAATTTTGCTCCCCAGCCCTCGCGAATTTCTGACGTGACTTCACGGACAGTACGTTCTTTCGGCTAATTCTAATGACATACGCGTTGTGAATTTTGTCTTCTCAAATCTGCTGCTTTGGTAAGCTAGGCCAGTAACAAAGGGGAAACCTGCGGAATGAGTTTCATCACACCTCCATTTTAGGCACCCTCTTTTATAAGGAAGGGTCGTTCCGGTCGTTCCCCTTTTTCCACGACCAAACAATTTAAAAGCCTTTCTCCTCCAACGTCAGAGAAGTCTTTCGCTGTTCACTGACTCGATAGAAGACTGTTTTTGCTTGACGAATCGATCGGTCACGTGTAAGGAATCTCATTAAATGAAACTTGTTAGTAATAATGAAACCGATCTTCTTGCAACCAATCGACCGACCGGCTCGCTAAGCCGCGGCTTGGCGATTCTTGTTAGTTTTCAATCTGATCATAGAGAATGGGGAATGACCGAACTGAGTCGGCATTTGGCGATTGACAAGGCAACGGTGCATCGGCTGCTCAAGACACTGGAGAAATGGGGCTTCGTGCAGAAGGCGGCTCGAGGGCACGGTTACGTTTTAGGTCAAGCAGTCCAGCAACTCGGTCGCGGCCTCCATAACGACCGTTTGGATGATCAAATCCACCAGGTCTTAGAGCGACTGCATAAAACAACGCAGGGTACGGTATCGTTACGGCTGCGAAGCGGCGATAGGATTATTGCTATACAAAAGATCGAGAGTTCTGTGGGTTTGAAAATCAGCATTCCTCTCTGGATTCCATATCCCTTTGATTGCGGGGCCGGCTCGAAAATCCTTCTTGCCAGCCTGCTTAAAGTGGAACTCCGCAGACTCATTCAGAAGTCCTTGATAAGGGGATTTCCATCGAAGAAGCTGAAGACGCCAAAAGATCTCTCGAAACACCTACAAGAAGTTGAGACCTGTGGTTACGCGTTTAGCGACCAAGAAGCTTTTGTCGGTGTTCGTTCGGTAGCAGCGCCGGTGAGAAACGAACAGGGAACCGTGGTTGCCGCTCTGGTGGTGAGTCTTCCTATACAAAATTTTCCGCTTCGAAGGCTAAGGCCTCTAAGTCAACTCGTCCAAGCGTGCGCGCGAGACTTGACTTCCCTAACGGCAGCGTAAATAAATAAAGGTATCAACTTGTATCATCAATTAGTCTTCACATTTGGCTTGATGAGGTAGTTCCACTCGCCATGAAACTTGTTGGGCTTGAGATTAACGCGCTGCATCTCTTCATCGCTGACTGCGCGCCCGGTGGGGTATTTGTGTCGATCCAGTCGGCAGGTGACCTTCAAGCCCTTTGCCGTGGTCGTCGCGGCGATGAGATTGACAATGGTTTCGTAGTCCTTCAACGGTTCTCCGCGCCAGTTTGACGAGATAAAGGAAAACAGCCGGTGCTCGATCTTGTTCCATTTGCTAGTGCCGGGAGGAAAGTGACAGACCTCAATGCCCAGTGCGGTCTGGTCAGCGAATTTCTGCAGCTCCAACTTCCACAGCCGCAACCGCCACCCGTTACTGCCACCGCCGTCGGCCGTAATCAGGATCGTTTTCGCATGCGGATAAATGCGTCTGCCCTCCGTGCGCCACCAACCCCGAATCGAGGCTACCGCAAAGGCACCGGTATCGTGGTCGGTTCCTACGTTAACAAAACCGGCGTTGCGTCCAATGTCGTAAATGCCGTAGGGATAGGCTCGGGCAACTTCTGGACTGGGGAAATCGTGACCTTGAACCCGCCTGGGCTGCTTGGCCACACGCCATTGCTGGCCGCCATTGTGGTAATTGCCAACCAGTTCCTTCTTTTTCGTGTCGACCGAAATCACTGGGATAGCTTGCCTCAGGCATCTCTTGACCGTCAGGTTGATGTGGCGAAACTGCGCATCGCGATCGGGGTGATCCACTCCCTCCTCGGTTTTGCGATTACTCTGTAGGCTATAGCCCAGATGATGAAGAATCTGCGCAACCTTCATGTGGCTGGCAGGATGTTGCTGCTGATCCAGTTCCTTGGCGATGGCCCGCGTACTCTTGCAAATCCAGCGCAGCGCAGACTGCGGGTCTCCGCGCGTTTGTTCATCAATCAACCCTTCGAGCGTCTGCACCAGACCCGGATCGGACTCGGTGATGGATTTGCGACCCGCTCCAGGCCGACGGATACGGCCGACCAACGGCTTACCTCTTGCCTGGATTTCCCGAATCCCTTTGCAAATCGCCTTGCGCGACAAACCACACGCGCGTCGTACCGCGGAAACCCCTCCATAGCCCAGACTCAATGCTTCACTGGCAGCCATAATACGCCGCGTACGTTCGTCCAGATGAGGCCATGCGGTACGAAACTTCCGCTCCAACTCGGACAGCCCGTTCATGCTCGAAAACCATACGCTACTTTTCCTCCGATTGATACCTTTATTTACAGCGACTAACCTCATCCGAAATCGCGGAAAACGTATGGAAAGTATTTTCGGCGGGCCGTGGAAATAAAAACTAACAATTGATTATTCCGGAACGTTCTATGATTCAGCGGATTATCGATGTACACGGGCATTTCATCCCTCGATCCTTCGTCGCCCAAATCAAGAAAAACGCCACGCGGCTGAACATCGAGATTTTAGAGCAGCAAAAAGGGGTTGTGTTCAACCTGGGAAACAACTTTGTACGCCGAACGTTCCCAGAATTATCCGAGTCCGAACAGTACGATAAGGCTCAGAATCGACTTTCAGAGATAGGCCTTACCGACCAGATTCTGAGCATATGGCTCGAAATAGCGGGCTACCATTTAAAAAATGAAGCGGCGACGACGCTTTCACGAATTTATAACGAGTGCCTTGGGGAGTTTACCAAAGGCCGGCGCGGGAAACTGCAGCTGGCGGGTCTTGCGACCCTTCCCATGCAAGACCCTGTTAGTTGCGTACGGGAACTCGAATACGCCTTGGATGCATGCGGTCTCAACGGCGCAATGATCGGGACAAATGTATGTGGCAAGTCTCTCGACGACGTCGGTCTTGAAAGCTTTTGGGAAGCCGCTGAAAGCTTGGGGTGTCCCATATTCATCCACCCAGCGAACCCTATAACTAATGAACGCTTGGATAAATATTGGTTCTCCAATCTGCTCTCCTATCCGTTCGATACAACGATTGCGGCCATGGCGTTGATTTGCGGTGGAGTTTTGGACCGCTACCCGAAGCTCAAAATCGTTCTCGCGCACGGCGGCGGTTATCTCTGCGGGTGTATCGGACGGGTCAATATGGGTAAATCGGTATGCAGGTTGTTTGATGCAGAAATGTTCTGTTCACAGGATCCGCTACAATATCTCGGCAACTTTTATTTCGACACGTTGGTGTACTCGACGGAGATGTTGGAATACCTGCGGAGCGTTGTAGGCAGCTCCCAGCTTTTGATCGGCACGGATTTTCCTTTCCCGGTCATGGACTTCAGCGCGATCGATAGCATTAAACTCTCTGAAACACTTTCCAGCGAAGATAAAAATCGAATGTTACATAAAAATGCCGTTGAAATTTTTTCCCTACCCGAAACGTTTTAAAAGGAGATCATATGAAAAAACCGTTTGTTGTCGACGCCGATGGTCATGTCTATGAAAATCCCGACATGTTCGAAAAATATTTGGACGCTCCCTACAATCAAAGACCGCCGAAATTAGTCAAAGACGAACGAGACGGCTACCGTTGGATAATCGAGGGAAGGCTTTATCCGATCGCAGAGGGGAAAGGACGTGGACTTCCCGCGGGCCTGCGCTACGGAGTCGCCCGAAAAGGCATGTTTGACGGGAAAGAGCGGCTTGCGGATATGGATCAGGAAGGCATAGACGTCGCGGTGGTTTTTCCTAGTTTAGGACTCAGCTTCAACGGCATCGAAAATAAAGACCTCGGCGTCGCCATTCATCGCGCTTACAATAACTATCTAGCGGATTACTGCAGTGCCGATCCGAAGCGAATCAAAGGCGCGGCGGCTTTGCCGTTGCAAGACCCTCCTGCCGCCGCCGAGGAACTCAAGCGGTGTGTTCGGGATTTAAAAATGGTTGGGGCTTTTCTCGCTCCTCACTGGATGGAGAAAACTCTGGACTCCGCCGACTATCATCCGATTTACCGAGCAGCGGAAGATCTTGGGGTCCCCATTCTCGTCCACGCCACCACGGGTACCAGCGTGTCGCCTGCTGCGGGGGCCGCACGGTTTGATAATTTCTGGTACACACATCTTCTCTCGCATCCTTTCGAGCAGATGATCGCGATGGCATGTTTCATGGCAGGCGGAATACTGGAGACGTTTCCGAATCTGAAGGTGGCTTTTCTGGAATCTGGCGCCGGCTGGTTGCCCTTCTGGCTGGAACGCATGGAGGAACACTACGAGGAATACCCGAAGTGGATGATTCCAAACATGAAAAAGTCTCCACTGGAGTACTTCCGCAGCCAGTGTTTCATATCTTGCGAACCCGCCGAGAAAGTCGTTCCCTACGTAATGAGTCAGTGGTCTGACCGCGTTTTGTATGCATCAGATTATCATCATTTTGATTCCAGTTTTCCTAATACAGTCACAAAACTTTTAGAGCGGGATGATCTGACTCCGGAACAGAAGGAAAAAATTCTTTTTCGCAATGCAAATGAATTATTTAATTTTGGGATCGGATTATAGGCGTAAAGGCTGGAACTCCGGACAATCAAAGCAAACCGCAAGAATATGAAAGAAGGACACCGATTTTCGGAGGCAACAACCGCGACTTTCGTCAATCGAGGCTTGTGGGCACCTGAGGATGATTATCTTCGCCGGCATCGCTTCTCTTTCCCGAAACGGGTCGCAATCATCGACGGAGATCAGGAAATAAACTATCTCGACTATGATCGCATGGTCAGCAACCTAGCAAAGGGCTTTATCACAGCTGGATTTAAAAAAGGACAGGTGGTTTCTTTTCAGGTGCCCAATGTCGTTGAGCATTTTCTGCTATTACAAGGACTCAGGAGAGCAGGTTTACAATTTCTCGCGTTGGACATGACGCTTCGCGCGGCGGAGCTAGTCGCATGTTTATCTTTGGCCGAAGCAAGAGCTTTGGTTTCGTATCATGGATTTGGCAATTTTGACTACTTAACAATGCATCGGCAGCTGGTTAAGGCTGTTCCCTCGTTGCGAAACCTTGTGATTGCGGGCAACAAGGTGGCTCTGAATACGGCTGAAATGGAATTTGCAGAGCTTATGGCTCTCGGCAGCAAGAGCAGCATCAGCGAATCAGAAATAAGCAAGATATGGCTCGCCCCATCTCAAGTCGTCGGCCTGAAGCTAACCTCGGGAAGCGCCTCCAGCCCCAAAATTACCAAAATTTTGGGTTACGTGCCGGTCAAACGTATCGAGGCTTTGATTGCCAGGTTTCAGTTGACGCCCAACGATATTCTTCTAGCTATGGCCCCTTTGACCGGAGGAGCAGGACGGGTCCTTGCGATTTGGTGCGCGCATCCGGTAGGCGCAAGCGTAGTCCTGATGCAGCGATTCAGTGCGGAAGAAGCGCTGTCTCTGATCGAAAAACACCGCGTCACGATCGCCTGCGGAGTTCCGACGCAACTAATCAAAATGCTCCAAATCAAAGCTTCAGAAAAAAGACAAGCCGGCTCTCTGAAAGCGATTTTCTATACCGGAGCACCATTGGCTTCTGACGCCGCTCGGGAACTCATGGATCGATTCAACTGCCCTGTCGTGGGTCTTTATGGCAGTCAGGATGGAGGGATTTACGCGTGCAGCGACGTGAAGGATGAGCCGGACGTTCTCGCTAAGACATCGGGAAAGCTTTTTCCGGATATTGAGGCCCGTGTTGTCGACGATAACGGATGGGAGGTGCCTCCGGGAAATGAGGGTGAACTGCTCTTCCGCGGCGCCGGAGTGAACATGGGAGGATATCTTGGCGATACCGACGCCATGACTTCGACTTTCGATTCTTCGGACTGGTATCATACAGGAGATCTTGGCTATTTTGATTCGCAAGCAAACCTGATTGTTTCCGGCAGGAAAAAGGAAGTTATTAATCGAGGCGGCTGGAAGATCACTCCACGCGAGATAGAGGATTTGCTCCTTATGCATCCGAAAATCACCAACGCTGCGGTCGTCCGGATGCCTGACCCCGTGCTGGGCGAGAGGGCCTGTGCATACGTAAGCCCTGTGAACGACCAAACCTTCACTTTTGAAGAAATGAAGGAGTACTTGCTGGCGCAAGGGCTGGCAATTTTCAAGTTGCCGGAACGGCTCGAAGTCATACAAGATTTTCCGCTGGTGGCGGGCCAAAAAATTTCCAAGCGGGATTTATGAGGACGATATTAAGAGGAAACTACTTTTAGAAGGAAGATAACAATGAAATTAGAGACTCTCCTTTTGAGGATAGAATCGTCGGTGGCCTACCTCACCATGAACCGGCCGGACCGCCTTAACGCGATGAACGACACGATGATCCAGGAACTCAAGCAAGCGCTCGGTTTCCTGTCGGACGATGACACCGTCAGGATCGTCGTGATCACCGGGGAGGGAAAAGGTTTTTCCTCAGGTGCAGACATGAAAGACCGTATCGAGAACGTGATTGAAAGCAAAGATCGGCTCTCGGGGGCTCGTCTCATCAGCAACATGACCGATTTTTTGGAACTCGTTTTGCTGCTGGATAATTACACCAAACCGACCATCGCAGCGATCAACGGCGTCTGTGTCGGCGGAGGACTGGAACTGGCTCTAGCCTGCGACTTCCGAATCGCGTCCTCAAAAGCCAGGCTCGGTCTTGTGGAAAGCAACATAGGGCTCATTCCGGGGTCCGGAGGGACGGTACGGCTCGCGAAGCTCATAGGCGCAGATAAAGCCAAGGAACTCGTTTTCACTGGCGATATGATTGGCGGAGCGGAAGCAGAAAGGATACGGCTTGTCACCAGATCTTACACAGACGACGAGTTCACGGCCAAGGTAAAAGAGCTGGCGGAGAAAATGGCTACCAGGCCGCCGATCGTCTTGAATCTCGGCAAATTTGCGATTGACAATGCAATGGATTCCAACTTGAGATCATCCCATATGTTCGAAAGACTCGCTCATAACGTTCTTCGTTCGACGAACGATCACCGCGAAGGTGTGGAAGCCTTCAAACAAAAACGCATGCCCAAGTTCAAAGGGAGATAATCACGTGCCACTCATTGTCAGCAACGATATTGTGCGAGACTGCGTTAACATGAGCGAAGCCATCGATATCCTGGCTCAAAGCTACATCGATGAAGCGACCGGGGAAGCTGCGAATCGTACCAAGTCAAACATCCACATACCTGTAGATGACGGCGCGGCCTGGTATCGTTACTGCACAATGGAAGGTGGTAGTCGCAAGCTCGGTGTGGTCGCTATTAGAATTAAGAGCGACATTGTTAATTTTTTTCGCGATCAGGGGCGGTTCCGAAGCAATTGGTTTTGTGTTCGTCCGGGGCAATACGGCGGCCTGATACTCCTTTACAGCGCTAAGAACGGCGAACTGCTGGCCATTCTTAACGATGGGGAGATTCAGCATTTTCGTGTGGGTGCCACCGCTGCAATTGCGGCGAAGCGCATGGCGAATCCATCTTCCTTAGCCGTCGGTGTTCTTGGTTCCGGCGGAATGGCTTGGAGTCATGTTGTCGCGTACAAGAGCGTTTTTCCCAATTTACGCCGCGTGCAGGTTTTCAGCCCCAATGAGGAGCACAGGGTCTCTTTTTGTCGGAAGCTGGAAGCAACGCTGGAGATGGATGCGATGCCGGTCAATGATCCGCGCGAAGTCTTTAAAAACGTGCAACTTGTCGCCTCGTGCACCGATTCTCTGGAGCCAACCTTTTCTGGAGATTGGCTAGAGGACGGGGCTCACTTGACGGCGGTGACCCTATTCGAAGTGGATGATTCCGTCTATCCTAAACTCCACCGCATCGTTACCTATCGAGAGAACGTCGCCACGCATCACTTCACTACCCCGGAGGATTTTCGCCCCCCCGCATTGGGAGCAGCGGTAGCAAATCAGCTCCGAAAGCTCGACTTAATCGCGGCGGACCGGAGAGGGACGCTGGCAGATATTTTACTCGATAAAATTCAAGGACGGGAAAGCCCGGAGGAGATCAATTTTTTCAACAGCGAGGGGTCCGGCATTCAGTTTGCGGCCGTTGCAAAGCTTGCTTACGAAAAATGTCGCGATAGAGGTCTAGGCATCGATCTACCGATCGATTGGTTTCTGCAAGACATCAGAAACTAGTCCTTCATACTCGCTGAATGCGATACTGTCTGTGCTGCGGCGGCACAAAGCCGCGCCAGGAGGAAAACCTATGGGACAATTAGTGAAAGAGAAAAACGACATCCCAGACGAACGCTATCGAGACATGCTTATACGCCTGATGAAACGCCAAGTCATGGCCGAATACCGAGCCTCACTCGTCTATTCAAGAGCGGTAGCGTTAGGACCAACGTGGAAAGACAAAATCTTAATGACCAGGATCGGTGCGGAAGAAGGAAGGCACACGCTGCTGGTTGGAACACTCCTGGATGACCTGGCAATCGACGTCGAACAATACCTAGCGGATTTTTTCCGCGCCCATCCGATCGCGTACCATGACGATTGGCACCAAGTGGTTGCACGACTTTTCCTAGGCGATCGCGCCGCCGTTTATCAACTAACGACTTATTTAAACAACAGCTACCAACCGTGGGCTCGCGTGATGCATTCGATCGTCATGGACGAAGCCGGCGAAGGGGGGCATATGGACTTGGGCGTGGAGGCCGTCGCGGAGATCTGCAAAACGGAGACGGGACGCAATGCCTTTCAACGGATCATTAATTCCATGCTTCCTTACGCTATACGGTTGCTGGGAGATCCCTCTAATCCCGAGAACGAATACTGCAGGTCCGTCGGCCTGAAAACGAAGACGTCCGGAGAAGTTCAAAAGGAATATTTTGACAAGTTGATAGTCGAGTTTCATCGCTTCGGCCTGCGAATTCCCAATCTTGAAAAAGCCGGAATCCATCTTGACGATGTGGCGGATCGATTGGTCAAGCAGTCGGGTTTGATCAGCGAATGAGGCGGCGCCGATATGAGCTACTATCGGGATTTGCGGCATTATATAGAAGCCCTGGATCGATCTAACAAGCTTCTCGTCGTCGATGACCCGGTGAACAAAGACACCGAGTTGCATCCGTTGGTGAGGCTTGCCTTTTTGGGTCTTCCCGAGGGAGAACGAAAGGCTTTTCTGTTTCGCAACGTGGTGGACGGCACGGGGAGAAAATATGATATGCCCGTTTTGCTGGGCGCCGTCGCTTCCTCCAAAGAAATTTATTCTCTCGGAATGTGTTGTCCCCCCGAGAATATCGCCGACCGGTGGCTCAACGCACAAAAGAATCCGGTGAAGCCGTTTCTCATCGATAAAGCGCCCGTCCATGAAAATGTCTTCCTAGACAAGACCTTCAACGCCCTCGAAGGCCTCTTGCGGCTGCCTGTTCCGATCTCCACGCCGGGATTCGATAATGCTCCCTATACCACGGCGTCCCACTGGGTTACGAAAGATCCGGAGTCCGGCATTAGAAACGTCGGCAATTATAGAGGGATGGTGAAGTCTGCTTCGCGTTTAGGGTGTTTTGTCTCGGCCAAGACCCAGGGCTTGGCGCAACACTGGCTGAAATGCCGGCAACTTTCAAAACCGCTCGAAGCGGCGGTTTTTATCGGAACTAATCCCAGTCTATCGTACGCCGCTTGTTCTCGCTTACCTCGCGATGTGGATGAGTACGAAGTCGCCGGAGCTTTGGAAGGACGCCCCATTGAGCTCGTCAAGTGCAAAACCGTTGATCTCGAGGTCCCCGCAAATGCCGAGATCGTGCTCGAAGGCGTGATTCCAACCGACCTGATAGAGCCCGAGGGTCCTTTCGGTGAATTCACGGGCTACATGGCGAAAAAAAGCTTCACCCTTTTTATGGAGATCACAGGAATTGCGCATAGAAACCAACCGATCTTTGAGGCCTTCCTGAGTGAATTTCCGCCCAACGAATCTAGGAGCCTGTCCGAGAAATAGTTGATGGAAGGTCAATTTCCGTTTCGGAAAGCTGGCTCCATGATATTGGCCGTTGAAGACTCGCTCTGAACCGACATAACGATGAAATTGTTCGCTGCGAGCGATCTATTTCAAGTTCATAGTCAGGGTTTTCTGCCCCGTCACGGTTAGTAACAGATAATCCGATGGAGCTTCAGAACGTTATGGGTCAGACAAACGAGCGCCCATTCCCTCTGAACTTTCTCAAGTCCGCGCAACAGAAATTGCCGGAATCCTCGCGCCTGCTTGATCTGTCCGAATACCGGCTCCACAATGGCCTTGCGCATCGCGTAGATCCTTCGTCCGACCTGGGTCTGAAGCTTGCGCTTCATCCGCGCAACCGCATTGGCTCCCTTCGGCAAAGGCCCCCGTTTGCAAGCAGGCCGGTCCGATCCGTGCTTTTGCCTCTCGGTCGCCACATATCCATCGATATGCCGCCGTGCCAGATACTTAAAATTGGCTTCCGAACAGTACCCGCTGTCGGCCAAAACTTCCCCGGGCTTCTGCCCCGCCTGTTCCTCGATCGCCTCGATCATCGGCTCAAGCTGTTCTTTGTCATTGGGTTTTTGAGTG
>JBBDNJ010000283.1:0-12454 GCA_040877705.1 Binatia bacterium
ACGGGCCCGTGCCCGAACGCGTGGTGCAGCACAAGAGCCTGGCGCGCCCGGGCGGTAATGTCACGGGGCTGTCCGACTCTGCTGGACGAGAGATCGAGGGCAAGCGTCTAGAACTCCTCAAAGAATCCTTCCCCAGGATCTCTCGCGTCGCCGTGGTGATTGATTCCGCTAGCCGCCTGGATATCACCCTAACGCAGGAAGCGGCTCATGCACTCGGGGTGACTCTGATCCTTTCCCCCGAGACGGCCACGTCCGAGGAATTTCGCAGCTCCTTTGCTCTGATGTCGCGTGAAAGAGCCCAAGCGCTCTATGCCCCGGAAACTCCTATTAACGTTCGCTATAGGACCCTCATTATACAGCTGGCCGCTAAGCATCGGCTGCCGGCAATGTATGGATCGAGAGAGTTTGTAGAGGCCGGCGGTCTCATGTCATACGGGCCGAACCTCTCGGAGCTATTTCGTCGCGCCGCCGTTTACGTTGATAGAATCCTCAAAGGCGCCAAGCCGGCGGACCTACCCGTGGAGCAGCCAACGACCTTTGAGCTGGTTATCAATCTGAAGACTGCGAACCAGATGGGTCTCAAGATTTCACCAGAAGTGCTGATGCGAGCGAACAAGGTGATCAAATAACGGGCTTTAAATGGGGGATCAAGAGGGAAATATGAGAAAAAAAATCGTTATCGCTTTCCTGGCCTTCTCCGTTTTCTTGCCTTCCCTTACCATCGAAGCGCAGCAGGTTATTTTTTTAGTACGGCACGCGGAACAGTCGGTCGAATCCGAGGACCCGGAGCTGACTGAGGTAGGAAAGAAACGTGCGAAGGCGCTGGCTTCGATGCTGAAGGATGCGGGCATTAATGCAATTTTCACAACCGAACGCAGGCGGACGATACAGACCGCAGAGCCGGTTGCGAGGTCATTAAATATGAAGAGCAAGGGGTTGCCCCTACGAGACCTCGACGGACTCATTGGTCGACTCCGTACCCATCATGCTCAGGACCGTGTCTTGGTCGTGAGCCATTCTCTGGTTTTACCGCGCCTGCTCAAAGCTCTGGGCCATCCCGCGGAAGTCACGATCGCGCCAAAAGAATATGACAACGTCTTCGTGATCATTCCAAAGAGCCGTGACCGCCCTATGATCTTGCGCTTACGGTATTAGCCCAGCCGACGGTCTGACAATCCGCCGAGCGTCTCAGCTAGCGCCAGAGCGGACCGAGTAATCCGATGATGTGGGAAATCCAAAATCGAAAAATCCAAAGTCGAAATGCGGGCGGAGCAGGTGATCAAAGCCGGACAGTGCTGCTGTCTTTTCCCCGGGGGTGCTTCTCGCAGGAGGACAAGAGATGAAAACTAAACTTTCCTACGTAACAGTAATGTTGTTGGCGCTGGGCGTGTTCGCGACTTGTGCAAGAGCCGAGTCGCCGGCGACGATTTACGAAACCACTTTGACGGAATCGAGTCAGAAAACCTTGGAGGTATCTACCAATGAGCTGCGCAAGATCATTGCGGAGAAGAGCGCGACCGTGTTCGACGCTCGCCCGTTCATGGAGTATGCCATGAGCCATATTCCGGGTGCCATCAATGTTTCTGCAAAGCCCGGGGTCCCGATATCTCAGTACGTGTCCGATGTCACGGAGGTTGGACGCCTTGTCGGAAACAACAGGTCTGCGCCCATCGTCCTCTATTGCAATGGGCCATTTTGCGGCAAGAGTAAACGGCTTTCGGAGGAATTGCTGGCTGCGGGGTATACGAACGTGCGGCGATATCAATTAGGCATTCCTGTATGGCGTGCGTTGGTTGGTGTTACCGAAATCGAGCTTGCAGGCTTCATTTATGTTCTCAAGGATGACAAGACGGCGGTATTTTTGGATGCCCGTAGCCCTGACGAGTTTGCCGCTGGGACTATTCCTGGGGCAAAAAGCCTCTCTCTTGCCGATGTGAAGAAGGCAAAGGACGACGGTCGGTTACCGATGGAAGACCATAACACGCGCATCATCGTCTTTGGTCGCGACGGTGCTCAAGCTCGCGCATTAACTGAAGCCATCGCCAAGGAAGCCTTTCACAATGTCGCTTTCTTCGGAGGCATCTTCAATGAACTGATGCCGAAGGTAGCGAGCAAATAGAGAATTACCGATTGTGGATTTTCGATTGAGAGCAATCCATATGGACGGAACATTTTTTAGCCAATTATTCCGCTTGGCGTCTGCAAACAAATCGGGAATCGTAAATCCCAAATGGCTGAGATCGGCCTAACGATTCCGCCCAATGTGCTGGCGCGGGAGGATAAGGTGATCAAGTGACAGTGAGCAGTGAGCAGAAAACAGTTAGCAGCAAGAAATAAGCGGGGTATCCAATGGGAAAAAAAGCAATTGGATTTGCTTTAGGCGCTCTGCTCTTTGTGCTTTGCTCGTCTGCCGAGGCGCAGCAGACAGCAAAGATTTGGCGCATCGGCTATCTCGACCCGAGCACGGCGTCCGCCACTCACGATCTTCTCGACGCGTTTAGACAAGAGATGAGCAAATACGGTTGGACCGAAGGAAAGAATTTCCTCATCGAGTACCGCTTTGCCGAGCTAAAATCGGAGCGTCAGGTTGATTTAGCGTCCGAGCTAGTGCGTTGGAGAGCCGACGTGATTGTCGCTGCGGGCGGCTCACCAGGTGCAGCGAGAAAAGTGACGACTACAATCCCTATCGTGGTGGCGAGCGGAACTGATCTCGTCGCGGCCGGACTGGCCTCAAGTCTCGCCCGGCCGGAAGGCAATGTTAACCGGGCTCTCAATTCTAGGGCCGGAGCTGATTACGAAGCGACTTGAGATCCTCAAGGAAGTCATTCCAAAACTCTCCCGCGTTGGAGTGCTTATGCGAAAAGGGGTCGACGCTGGGACAGGCCAGCAACAGCAGATGGATAAGATCAGAGCTGCGGCCTTGTCATTGAAACTGAATTTACACGAGCTGATGACTAAGTTTGATCCCGACGCTCTTGAGAGTGCTTTCAAGACAGCGGCTCAGGAACAGGTTCAGGCGATCGTTCCTACCGCCGGTCGGCAAACATTTGCGGCAAGAAAACTGATTGCGCAGCTCGCCATCAAGTACCGGTTGCCAGCGATCTACCAGGAGCAAGAGTTTATCGACGAAGGTGGGCTTATGTCCTATGGACCGAACTTTTCGGATTTGTATCGGCGCGCCGCGTATTTCGTTGACAAGATATTGCGAGGCGCTAAGCCGACCGACCTGCCAATCGAGCAACCACGAAAATTCGACTTTGTGATCAACCTGAAAACCACTAAGCAAATCGGCCTGACGATTCCGCCCAACGTGCTGGCGCGGGCGGATAGAGTAATCAGATGAGACAGACGTCAGCTGTCAGCAGAAGTAACAGGAGAAAGCCATGCGTAAAAGAATCCCCATTTTCATTTTCGTTACTTTAACTCTGACGCTTAATCTAGCCGACGCGCAGCAAGAGAAAGTCCATCGGGTAGGGATCCTCGCTGTCGGGAATACTCCTCAGTTAAGAGGCGTCCGCGACGGGCTGAGGGATGCGGGTTATATCGAGGGGAAAAACCTTCTGCTAAATGTTTCCGTCAAGCAAAACTACGACGATCTCCGTCCGATTGCCAAGGCGTACGTGGAAGCAAAACACGATGTCATTGTAGGGATTGGTGCCACAGCACCGCTACTAGCAAAGGAACTAACGCGGGATATTCCCATTGTGTTCGTCGGGCTTTCTGATCCTGTAGCTTCGGGACTTGTGAAATCATTGGCCCATCCAGGCGGAAATGTTACGGGAGTCACGCTTCGTACAGATGTCCAAGTGCATGGTAAGCGACTAGAGACTTTTAAAGAGGTGGTGCCGAGTTTACGGAGACTGGCCGTGTTGTATAACGCGCGAGGCGAAAATCCAGGCCATGCTAAGAGCCTCGCGCTCGTCAAGAAGGTTGCCCCAGATATAGGAGTCAAACTGGTGGAAACGCCCATCAAGTCTACTTCTGATGTTGAGCGGCTACTCTCGTCAATTTCTAAGGACACTGCAGACGGCTTCTTCCCCATTTGTGCCAGTTTGCTTAGGAATCCGTTCAAAACGATTACTGCTGTCGCTATACAGCGGAAACTAGCTTTGATGGGTTGTAGTGCTGACCAAACCGAGAACGGAGCTTTACCGTCCTATGATGCCGATAGATACCGTATAGGCCATCGAGGCGCTTGGTACGTAGACCGCATTCTAAAAGGGACAAAGCCTCGGGATTTGCCGGTAGAGGCGCCTACTTATTTCGAGCTGGTGATCAACCTTAAAACTGCCAAGCAGATCGGCCTCACCATTCCGCCGCAGGTCCTGGCGCGGGCGGATAGGGTGATTAGGTGAGGGGTTAAGGGTGAAGCGTCAGATGCGAGGAGTGGCGGATGCTGAAATTGTGGGGGAAGGTAGCGCTTGTAGACCAACAAGAAGTGATTCAGGGCTTGTAGACATCAAGACTCTCAACATGATCAAAGTCATCATCACGGGTGGCAAGAGCAGGCAAGTTGTGGCGCCTGATAAGAGTAGCGTCTATGGTGTCAGCGGGAAGCAAATGGTAGCGCGTCATCAGGTCATAGGAGGTCCGCAAGACAGCCTTGTTCAGGGGAAGGACTCGCAAGAGAGCAAGCAGAGCAAGGGGCTTGTGAAAGTCCACTTCCTCCCGCGCCTCTCGGTGGCGCTTGAGGTAGCGCAGCACACGTTTGGGAGTAATCTTCTTGTTTACGATGATCCAGGTGCGGAGATAAATGAACAAAGTTTCTGAAGCAACGATAGGCGAAGTAAAAGCTGTCACTGAGTGGTTTCTACTCGCTTGAGAAAGTCTCGGCAGGTAACCCCATAGAGATCATCTTCGAACAGGTGATAGATGAGAATATTCGTGTCAACGAAAATGCTTGAGCCATCAGGGACATCCCGCAGCGGTCTAATCCCCATATTTTGTCTGCTCAATAAGCTGCTCTATCTGGGCATGTTTCCTGATGGCGAGCGCAGCAAAGGTATCATCTACAACGCTACGCGTTCTCTTGCGGCGGCGGGCAGTGAAGCGCTGAAGTCCCAATCTTACAACTTCCTTTATCTCATCTTGGTTTTTAGGGAGCTGGCGCAGCAGGGTATCCGGCACGCGTATTTTAAGCTCTTTCATACGAAAACCTCCTACGAAAGGATTCTAAGGGCAAGACGGATGTGGGTCAACCGCTTTAGTTTCGACCTAACGATTACGCCGAAGGTGCTGGCGCGGGTGGATAAGGTCATCAGATGAATCAAGATCCTTCACATTTGTTCAGGACAAGTTTTGGATTGCCGATTTTGGATTGAGGAAAAACCTGAGATGCGTGTTTTCCGATTAGGACAAATTCAGACTGGAACAGGCAGCGCAGGCGAGGCCGGTCAAGATTCTGTCGGGCGTGATAGTCGGCGGAGAAACTGCCTGACGGAGATGACTCGAACTCGATTCCGTCGGGCCATCTTGATCAAATCGAGGTCACGTTTGAGATCGTCGTCCCGAGTCACCAGATATTGTGATTTGCCAACGATGGCTGCTTCGAGGATTTCGTCGTCATCGGGATCGCGACAGATCTTCAGGTCACGAGCAATTTGCACAACAGTTGCGCGGGCAGCAATCAATCGAACAAACGTTTCTGCGTCTCGATGCGAATACCGAAACCGTCGGACCAATCGCGGCCTGGTGAGGACTTCGGCGATTTCGCTGAGCTGCGAAGGCGATGTGACGACACTGCACTCGTCATGCGCCCAAGCGGCAATGACCTCACCCGGCGGTCCGTCGGGCTTGAGAAAAGCGGAGATCCAGACGTTGGTGTCAAGCAGGGCGACGAGCGGCACGGCGTTTGGCTTTGACCTCGGCTCTTGCTCGAGTCACTTCGGACTCAATGACGTCCTGTGGAACCGCTTTGGTACGTGCCTTCATTCTGCGAAGCAAACGGTCAAATTCCTTCCGCCACTGTCGCTCTGGGTAAAGGGTGATCAGAACGCGGGACTGCTCCTTCAATTGAAGAGGTCGAAGAGGTCTCAGCACACCTTTCTCGTATACTGCTCTGACCGTCTCTTCGACTGCGTGACGTTTTCTTGGGAATGCCATGAAGCGATTATACCGACAGGTCTTGTCTGCGACAAGTTCCGCCGAATGTGCTGGCGCGGGCGGAAAAGGTGATTCGATAAACAAGATCCTTCACAGTCATTCAGGACAAGTTTTGGATTTGCGATTTTGGATTAAAGGAGAAAATCGGATGAATGAAGAGTCTTGGCTCCGAGATCTGATTTCGCAATCCGATAATCGGAAATCGAAAACCTGTACTGAGCTACGTCGAAGTATCAAAAACCTGTTCTGAGCTATGTCGAAATATCGCAAATGGGCGGGGCTTTTTGCAATCGTCGTCGCACTCACGGTGTGCGGGGCTGTGGCTCAGGCGCAGAAGCCGGGAAAGAATCCTCAAATCGGACTACTCTTCTTCGGCTCGCGCAATCAACCGCATCTCGAATCGTTTCAGCGAGGTCTGCGCAATCTAGGATATGTGGAGGGGAAAAACATTCATATCGAGTACCGGTATGCCGAGGGTAAGCAGAACCGACTGGCGCAACTCGCAGCGGACTTGGTCCGGCTCAAGGTCGATGTCATCGTGACTACGAGCAACCAGGGCGGCCTCGCAACCCGCCAAGCGAGTAAAACCACTCCCATCGTATTGACCACTGGGGATCCAGTTGGTGTGGGATTGGCTGCTAGTTTGGCCAAACCGGGTGGAAACGTAACCGGGCTGAGCGTTCTGTTACCGGAATTAAGCGGTAAGCGGCTTGAGCTCCTGAAGGAAACTTTTCCAAAAATTATGCGAATCGGCATGTTGTGGAATCCCCTTCAGCCTACTGCAATCAATGCTATCCACGAGACTCAGGCGGCGGCGCAAGCTCATGCGCTGCAACTTCATTCGCTCGAAGTTCGCGCGCGCGAAGAAATTGAGAGTGCCGTGGCACAAATGTCAAAAATACGCCCAAGTGCCCTGCTGGTAATCTTGGATCCGCTGACAACTCGCAATTCGAAGAGAATTGTTGAGCTTGCGGCGAAGTATCGCGTGCCAGGAATGTATCCCACGGAGCAATTTGCGGAGGAAGGCGGGCTTATGTCTTATGGTCCAAGCATAGAGGATTTGTACTATCGAGCCGCGACTTACGTCGATAAGATTCTTAAAGGCGCTAACCCAGCCGATCTTCCCGTCGAGCAGCCGACGAAGTTCGAGCTGATCATCAATCTGAAAGCCGCGAAGCAGATCGGCCTGACGATTCCGCCGAACGTGCTGGCGCGGGCGGATCGGGTGATTAAATGAATCAAGATCCTTCGCAGGAGTTTATCCTGAGCCAAGTCGAAGGGTTCAGGACAAGTTTTCGATTGCGGATTTTGGATTGATGAGACAGATGCAAAATCATAACTCCAACATACGAAATCCAGAATTAAGAAATCCGCCAGCGGTATCGGAAGGCGGATCAGGGGAATGCCAGGGTATTTTTAAGGGCGCGCTCGACCTGTGCGAGGAGCGCGGGCGTCAGGCTTCCGAGCCTTTTGACGACACGACGCTTATCGACAGCTTTGACCTGCTCAGTCACTGCTTTCGATGCAAAGGTAAGACGTGCAACCCCCTTTGGAATCAACGCGTGACTCGGAGAGAGGTGGGCGGTGTTCTTGGTCAGCGGGACGACGACTATGAGTTGGCTGAATTGATTGATACTGTCGTTGGACAGAACGATTACTGGCCGGCTTTTTCTGATCTCGACGCCAATGGTGGGGTCGAGATTAGCGACTACGACATCACCCCGCTTTACGGCGACCACTTAATTCCTCCTTCTCCAGAATCGCCCAAGCCTCCGCGTCACTCAGCTCCCACTCGGCTAGCAGGTCGCGCTCCTCATTCGTCCCCTCGGCTGAGCGTTGGAAATAGTATGCCGCGTAATCGCGCTCCAGTTGTTTGCGCGCGACCGAGTCAAGGAAGGCTGCAAGCATGTTGGCAATAACACGGCTACGACGCTTTTTCGGAATGAGGGCATTAGCTCGCTTCACCAGCTCTCGCGGCAGCGAGACGCTCACGACCTCGTATCGTTCTCGACTTGTCGGCATGGCTTTCCCTCCTGTTTTTTATGAGTTTGTGTTAATAACATTATTCCGTAGTAGTGTTACTGTCAAGATGAGAACGGCGAAGCAGATCGGACTGACGATTCCGCCCAACGTGCTCGCGCGGGCGGACAAGGTGGTCAGATGATAGCGAGCAGCGAGCCGTGAGCAGCAAGAAAGCGGGGGAAAACTCATGAGGAAAAACTCTTTTCGTCTTCCCCTTAGCGTCATGCTCTTTGCGCTTTGCACGCATGTGGACGCGCAGCAGCCAACGAAAATCCCGCGGCTTGGTTATCTCACTGGTGCCACGCCTGACGGTCAATCGGCCCGCATCCAGGCGTTCCGGCAGGGTCTGCGCGAGCACGGATGGATCGAGGGTCAAAACATTGTGGTCGAGCGCAGGTACTGGGAGAATCGTGCCGAACGACTGCCTGCTCTGGTTGACGAATTTGTTCGTCTCAAGGCAGACATCATCGTGACCTCGGCGGGATCCGCAGCCCAAGCTGCCAAGAAGGCTACCAACACCATACCCATCGTCATGCTCACCTCCGGCGATGCGGTCACTCAGGGACTTGTCGCCAGCTTGGCGCGCACCGGCGGGAATGTCACAGGTTTAACGAACATTTCGCCAGACACCAACGGGAAACGGCTCGAGCTTCTTAAAGAGGTCATCCCGAAAGTGTCGCGGGTGGCAGTTTTGGGCTGTTCGCGGGGATCACCGCTGAGCACCGTGCAATGGGATGAAACGCAAGCGGCAGCCCTAATTCTGGGAATGCAGCTGGAACCCGCGGAGGTGCACGGTCCCCAAGACATCGAGCGCGCGTTGTCGGCGGCAACTCGCAAGCGCTCAGCCGCACTGTTCGTACTCGATTGCTCACGGATTCCCTCATCCAAAACCGTCGAGTTAGCGGCCAAGTTGCAACTCCCGGCGATTTATCCCAGTGCCCGATATCTGGAGGCAGGGGGCCTCATGATATACGGGCCCAACGCGGTCGATATGGCCCGCCGCGCGGCCACTTATGTGGACGAAATTCTAAGAGGCGTCAAGCCTGTGGACTTACCGGTAGAGCGGCCTACGAAATTTGAATTCATCGTCAATCTCAAGACCGCCAAGCAGATCGGCCTGACAATTCCGCCGAATGTCTTGGCGAGAGCCAACAGAATTATTCGATGATCGAGCAATCGAAAATCCAAAATCGGCAATCCAAAATTGGAATGCGGGCGGACACTGTCTTCTACTTAGTGCTGCCGACGTGCAGCAGTCCCGCGGATAGGACTTATAGGCTTAGAATGATGCGGAGTCGATTCTCTAGTTCTTCCAACAAAAAATTTGGCAGGGCGCCGATCTCTTGCCGAAAAGACTCGTTGGCCACTGCGATCAGCTGGCCAAGAAGAAGATCGCTGTCGCGGGCTATGCCGCCTTGGCCCTGCTTGATGCGGAGCCGAAGAATCCCCGCGTTTTCTACAAGCCGAGTCGTGGTTGGGACGACTATCGTCGATGGATATCCCGCCTCATTGACGAGATCCGACTGGAGCACGAGCGCGGGACGGAGCTTTCCTGGCTTGGTTTTGATACGCGGATTGAAATCGATAACGTACAGGTGGCCGCGCTTAATCGGCATCTACTCACCGGAGCTCTTGCGGGCGACGCCGGCCAGAAAAAGCTCTTTATTCTCTTCCCGGTCTGCGGCGGCACAGCGGCTCACGGAGTCGCGGATCTCGCGCCGCAATTTTTCTTCTTGGCTTTTCTTTTCCAAGATTTTTAGCGCGGCGCGGATCACTCCCGATTTGCTCGCTATCCCCAGCTCCTTACGCAGCTTTTCGATCTGCTCCTCTTCCTTTTTTGAAACGGCTATTGCCCCCATAACACACCTTATTATGAAAATTATTAGGGTCTTTATATGGAATCCGATGACTGAAGTCAATTAAAGTGCAGCAAGAGAGGGTGGGGTCTGATCATTTTGGATTTGCGATTTTGGATTTTGGATTGAGGAGAAGAAGATGGAAAAAACAATTTTGACTCGGTGCTTCGATTACTCCGACAATCCAAAATCGCAAATCCAAAATCGAAAATGGATGGGGGTTGTCGCCCTCGTTGTCACATTCACAATCGGTGGGGCCGTGGCTCAGGCGCAGCCCAAGAAAATCCCTCGGATAGGGTATCTATCGTCGGGCAACGCAGCCAGCGAGTCCACCCGTTTCGAGGCGATTCGGCTGGCTCTGCGCGAGCTTGGTTACATCGAAGGACAGAACATCGCAATCGAGTTCCGTTATGGGGAGGGGAGGCTCGATCGGGCACCGGAACGTCTGGCCGAGCTGGGGCGCCTCAAGGTCGATATCATCGTGGTAGCAGGAGGGGAGGGGTGGATCCGGGCGGTGCAGAATGCAACAAGAACGATTCCCATCGTGATGACAGGCACCGGGAGCGATCCTGTCGAGGAAGGCGTGGTTAAAAGCCTTGCCCGTCCCGGCGGCAACGTCACCGGCCTTACAAACCTTACAAGGGAACTAGGCGGAAAGCGGCTGGAGCTACTAAAAGAAATCATTCCGAAACTCGCCCATGTCGCGGTTCTCTATAATCCGGCGGCTCTGAGGAGTGTACGCGAGGTGAAAGAGGATCTCCCCGTCGCGGCGCGCGCGCTGGGGTTGACTGTTCGGTCTTGGGAGATACGACCACCGGACGGCTTCGAACAGGTATTTGCCGCGCTGAATAAGCAGCGTCCGGATGGACTTTACGTGACCTCGGGCCCGCAAATGGGTGCGAATAGGAAGCGGTTCGCGGACTTTGCATTGAAGAGCCGGTTGCCCTCGACAAATCCCACCAGAGAATTTGTAGATGTCGGCGGGCTCATGTACTACGGGGCGGATCTCGCGGACAGCTACCGCCGCGTTGCTACCTATGTGGACAAAATCCTCAAGGGAGCCAAGCCCTCCGAGTTGCCCGTCGAGCAGCCAACGAAGTTTGAGCTGGCAATCAATTTAAAGACTGCCAAGCAGATCGGCTTGACGATCCCGCCGAATGTGTTGGCGAGGGCGGACAAGGTGATCAAATAACAGCGAGCAGTGAACGGTGAGCAGTGAGCAGAAGAACACAGGAGCGAACGCAACGTCTAGAAGGGTTGTTATCTGCTTGCTGTCTTTCTGTTTACTGTTTCTTTCGCGCAGGTAAGGCGACAGCAAGAATTTTGGATTTGCGATGGTTCGACGTCGCTCACCACAGGTTTTGGATTTTGGATTGGGAGACTAGGACATGACAAAGAGCTCTCGAACCGCAATTTGGTGGTTTCGGTCCGATAATCTAAAATCGAAAATCTATACTGAGCCCTCCGACTTAAAATGGCTAGAGCTTATAGATGGTGATTCGCAGGGCGCGGGCCGCGTTGATCAACCGGTCATCGTAACTGGCGAGACTTACGGTTTGACCTTGCTTCTGGAGAAAATCCATCGACGCCAGATGGAGAGCATCGAGGGTTCGGACCGGCTTCGGGAAAGGCTCCAAGGCACGGCTCAGTACCGGCGGCGAGAGTTCAATGAAAGCGATACGGCCCAACAGGGACCGCGCTTCATCCCCATGCGAGCGTGCGAGCTTGCGTGCGTGGATACGAGTCCAGATCTCATACTCAGCGAGACGGCTGGAGATCAATGGCTCGGACCAAATCTTATCCGGCGGCGAACGGTCTTCAGCCAGAAGATGGGCGAGCGCTACGGAAGTGTCGAGATAAATCAACGTTCGCTCCGGTCCTTTTCGAGTTCGCGTTGGAGATCGCGAAAGGACATCACCGGGTTGCGCGGCGGCGTCCCTGCGGCCGGCAGTGCTGGCGGCGTAATCCAGCCTCGGCGAACAGCCTCGGCCAACACCGCGTCGGCCAAGACCGGGCTCCGGCTTGTCTCCGGCGGCACGATTTCGGCCACCACGCGGTCACGGTCGGTTACTAAGATGGTTTCCCCGCCCTCGGCTAAACGAACATATTCGCTTAGCTTGTTTTTAAGGATTTTCAAACCTACGGCTCTCATACTTAATAAGGTAGCTTCCAGTAGCTACCGTGTCAAGAATGAGGATTACCAAGGTGGATTTGGATTGCGGGAGGCAATAAACCGCCAAGCAAATCGGCCTGACGATCTTGCCGAATGTGTTGGCGCGGACAAGATGACCAAATGACAGAGGTTAGAAGTCGGAGGTCTCCAACGGAATTTTGACCTTTGGTTGGAGAGGAAATCATGAATAAGAAAAACGTTTTTTCAGTAATAATCATCTTAACCCTTGCTTGTTTTCAGATAGTCAATGCGCAGCCAACGGGGAAGATTGCCAGGATCGGTATTCTCGCGCAAGGCAGCT
>JBBDNJ010000284.1:0-12451 GCA_040877705.1 Binatia bacterium
TCTGGATTGCCCAATAGACATTTTCAGGTTTGAGCGGCAGATCATAAATTCTAACTCCCAAGGCGTCGGCCACGGCGTTGCCGATGGCTGCCGGGGTTGGTGCGAGCCCCGGTTCACCCAAACCTTTGGCGCCGTACGGACCCTCGGGTTCGGCGCATTCAACGATAATCGGGATGAGCTCGGGAGTGTCCAATGAGGTGACGAGATGATAATCGAGGAAGGAGGGATTACGGACCTTGCCGGTCTTATCGATAACCATCTCCTCGTGCAATGCGGAACCGATTCCCATGACCACACCGCCTTCGATCTGCGCGACGCAGTTCAGCGGGTTGATGGCTTTGCCGACGTCATGAGCGGCGGACATGCGCAGAATTCTTATCCGGCCGCTTTCTTCGTCGACTTCCACTTCCGCCGCTTGGGTGGCGTACATGTAGAAAGCCGATGCATGGTCGCTGTGACCGGTTTCCAGGTCAAGATCTTTGCCGATCTCATAAGTGTAAGAGCCGTCGCCGCGAACGACACCTTCGGGGCCGAACTTGCGGCGAACCACTTCGCCGAGGGTCAGCGCCATTTGCGGCTGATCCTTGAGAAACACTTTACCGTCGGCGCAATCCAAATCCTCTGTTTTCGCTTCGAGCATCGGGCTGGCGGCTTCCATGATCTGTTCGCGCGCGTGAATCGATGCGCGGCGAACGGCGTTGCCCATATGGTACGTGCTTCGGCTGGAAGTCGTCGACGCATCGTAGGGGATCACATCGGTGTCGAGCGGATGCATATGAACTTTTTCCATTGGCATCTTGAGCTCTTCCGCTGCCACTTGAGAAAGGATCGTGTTGCAGCCCTGGCCGATCTCCACGGTTCCGGCGAGCACGGTGATTTCGCCTCTGGTATTGACCATCACCCCTGCCGCTGAAGTCGTAGGGCTGCGCGTCGGCTTTTGAATGCAGGCGAAACCCTTGCCGCTTCTAACCCCCGTTTTGATCTGATGCGGCCTTTTGCCCCATTCGATCGCTTCAGTTGCTTTGGTAAGAGTCTCTTTGAGGCCAACGGCATGCAGCCGCTCGCCCCAGTAGGAAAGGTCGCCTTCGACAAAAATGTTTTTCATGCGTATTTCAACCGCGTCAATGCCGAGGCGCTTGGCAATCTCGTCCATCTGTTGCTCGCCCGCCCAGGCGCCCTGGGGAATGCCATAGCCGCGGTAGGAGCCTGCCACCGGCTTATTGGTATAAACCGCATAGCCATCGACTTTTACATGCGGGATGCGGTAAGGACCGGGCGCGGGCAAACTGCCGCGGATGCAGACCGTCGGGCTTTTTTCGGCGTAGGCGCCGGCACCCCAGTAAATTGTCATTTCGCGCGCCACCAAGGTGCCGTCTTTCTTGACGCCGGTTTTCGAATAAACGACCGCTTCGTGACGGGTCAAGGTCGAAATAAATGTTTCTTCCCGGTTGAACTTCACCCGCACCGGCCTGCCGTTGGTATGAAATGCCAGCGCCACGGCGATCGGTTCCACTTTCAAACCGCCCTTGGAGCCAAAGCCGCCGCCCTGAAGCGGGTTGATGAAGCGAATTTTCTCTTTGGGCATGCCCAGTGCTTCGGCAATTTCATGGAGCGCTCGAAACGGCGCGTCGTTGGCGACCCAAATGGTCAGGCGACCGGTATCCTTATCGAATTGAGCATGAGCCGAATGGGGTTCCATGGCGGCATGTTGGATCATCGGCACGAAATATTTTTCTTCTAAGACGAGATCGGACTCCTTGAAACCCTGTGCGACATCGCCGGTGCGAAGCTTGAAGTGTTCGGCGATGTTGGCATGCGCGCCCGGCACGATGAAATTAACCTTGCGATATTTTGGAAAATCTTCGTGGATCGCGATTGCGCCGGATTTACACGCCTCCTCCGGATCGACGTAAACCGGCAGATCTTCATATTCCACTTCGATCAGCTTCACCGCGGCCTGTGCAATATCTTCGTCCTCGGCAGCAACGGCGGCGACCGGTTCCCCGATAAAGCGAACTTTTCCTTGCGCCAAAAAGGGTTTGTCTTTAATGCTTTCCCCATGGGTCCACGGAACATCCGCCCCGGTCACTACCGCGACGACTCCCGGATAGGCTTTGGCCTTCTCGGTGTTGATTCTTTTGATCTTTGCGTGCGCTTTGGTGCTGAATAACGTCTTTCCGTAAAGCATGTTTGGCAGGACGAGGTCATATCCGTAAATGGCTTCGCCGGTGACCTTTTCGTTTGCGTCGACACGCGTAACTGGTTTGCCTACGACTGTGAGTTCCGCCATCACTATCTCCTTAAAAAATTCCGTTCAAGTCGTTTAAACCGTTCAAGCCGTTTGATCGGTTCTGGTCTTGTGCTCGTTCAAACCGTTCGGAGCATTCGTCGATTTGAACGATTTGAACAGCTTGAACTTATTGAACGTTCTTGCTCCTTATCATCGCGGCAGCATCCTGGACCGCTTCAATGATCTTGGCGTACCCCGTGCAGCGACAGAGATTGCCCGATAGCGCGAAGCGAATGTCGTCTTCCGTCGGGTTAGGGTTCTCATCGAGCAACGCTTTCGACATCATGAGCATTCCAGGCGTGCAATAACCGCACTGAGCGCCGCCGTCCCGAACGAAGGCGTTTTGAACCGCGTCAAGCTCGGGGCCGATCTTGAGCCCTTCTATGGTGACGATGCTCGCGCCTTCGAGTTCGCCGGAGAGGACGAGGCAGGAATTGACTGGTTTGCCATTCATTAAAACCGTGCAAGCACCGCAATCGCCGGTGCCGCAGCCTTCTTTGGTGCCTGTAAGGCCGATCTCATCGCGCAACAAGTCAAGCAGCAGGCGATGGGTTGGGGCTTCCATCGTCGTGCTCTTACCGTTCAAGGTAAATTGGATTTTCTGGTTCATGATTAACCTCTAACGAGTGGAATTGGAGTACTGGAGTCTTGGAGTCATGGATTTCTGAAGTCCGGCCCAGCACTCCACGACTCGATTCTCTCCAAATTGCCGTCTTTAATATCTTAATACCTTCGGTCGCGTCGTTCGACCCAGGACTTGGCTGGACCGACGGCGGCATTGAGCAGCGCCCGTTTGGTCATAGCTCCGACCATGGCGCGGCGGTAATCCGCCGATGACCGAACGTCGCTGATCGGTTTTGCTTCTTCGGCGGCTATGGCGCCGACTTTTTCCGCTAGGGCTTCAGAGAGGATCTGCCCTTCGAGTGCGTCTTCCGCCTTTTTGGCGCGGATCGGAGTCGGAGCGACGGCGCCGAGAACAATACGAACGCCCTCGCAAGTCTTTTCCTTTTCGCCGAGCGTGTACACCACGGCCACGCCGACGTAGGCCAGGTCCATCATTTCGCGTGGCGAAAATTTGATGTATTCGCCGACCAACCGTGCACTCGTTTTCGGAATCGTGACCTCGGTGAGGATCTCGTCGGTGCTCATGACATTTTGCCCAGGTCCGCGAAAGAATTCTTCCAGCGCGACCGTGCGCTCACCGGCGGCGCTGGCGACCTTGGTCGTTGCCTGAAGCGCGATCAGGCTCGGCGCTACGTCGGCGGAGGGTGTGGCATTCGACATATTACCGCCGACGGTTGCCCGATTTCTAATCTGAATCGAGCCGACTTCAGCCGCACTCTGACAGAGAAACGGGTACTTCTTGGTGAGCACCGGCGATGTCTCAATTTCGCGCATGGTCGTCAAAGCACCGATCGTGATGCTGCCATCGTTATTTTCATGGATGCCCGTAAGGCCGGGGAGCCGCTTTAAATCGACGACGTATTTCGGCACCAACCCTTTTTCTTTCATCGCAATAACTAGATCGGTCCCTCCGGCAAGAAAACGGCCGCCGGGGCCTTTCTCTTTCAGCAGTCGACTCGCCTCTTTGAGAGAAGTCGGCTGGTACATTTCAAATGGTTCGGTGCGTTTCATTAAATGGGCTTTCTTGCCGGACCGGTTAAAAGGCCCAGCGGCGCGGGTCTAAAATTTTCAAGCTTTCAAGTTCCGGTTACCAGAAACCGTCAGCCAAAAAATAGCCAACGATCACGCGTCGCTCGAGCCCTTTCACCGGTCGGTGAAAAATTCACTCAACAATACCGAAATTACGATTAGATCAACGGCTTGAGCATGCGGCCGATGGGCTTGCCGCAAGGCTCGCCATCGCGCATTTGCACATAACCGCGCACCACGGTGCACACCGGCATACCTTTAACCTTCCAGCCATGCCATGGGGAAGGCTTGTTCTTGCTGTGCAGCTTATTAACGTCGATAGTGCCTTCTTTATCCATATCAACGATCGTGATGTCGCCGTCGGAGCCGAGCCGGATCGCACCCTTCTTAGGATAAATCTGCCAAACCTTAGCCGGGTTTTCGCAAGCTACTTTGACGTATTGATTGAGCGTCAAACGGCCTTTATTAACTTCACTTAAGATCAGTGGCACGCCGGTTTCAACCCCACAAAAGCCGGAGATGCAATCCCAGATTGCCGGCTTGGTGAGCTTGCCGTAGATATCGGAACCTTTTTCATCCAGAGTGTGCGGTGAGTGGTCAGTGGCCAGCGTGTCCACGAAACCCTCGCGCAGACCTTGCCAGAGAACCTCGCCATGATCCTTTGTGCGCACCGGAGGATTCATCTTTAGCAAAGAGCCGACCTGATCCATATCGGTGGGCTCGCGCAGGAGATAATGCGGGCCGGTTTCAGCGGTAATTCTCATGCCGCGGGCTTTAGCGTCGCGCACCATGTACGCCGCCTGCTTGGAGCTCATATGGAAGACATGCAACTTGGTGCCGAACATCTCGGCGAAAAAGATCGCGTGATGGACGGATTCCGCTTCGCAGATGTCCGGGCGAGAGGCTTCCCAGTAGCGGGCGTCGTTCTTACCTTCGGTTTTAAGTTTGTTCGTGCAGTAGGCCATGATCTGCCGATTCTCGGCGTGAATGCCCAAAGGCAGCTTCGACTGTGCGATATAATCGAAGGCTTCCATGCACATCCCATCATCGGGGAAGGGCAGATTGCCGATGGTCTCACCGAAGAAAATCTTGAAACCAATGGCGCCGGCGCCGGCCATGGGCAGAATGTTTTTTGTATTGGTCTGCACGACGACTCCGGTGACACCGAAATCGACGAGAGATTTTGCCTCGCCCAACTGTTGCTTTATCTTAACTTGCTCGGCGTCGGCGGTCGGTGGAACCGTGTTCGGCATGTCGACCACCGAAGTGATCCCGCCGCAAACAGCTGCCGTGGAGCCCGTGGTAAAGTCTTCTTTGTGAGTCATGCCGGGCTCCCTGAAGTGGACATGGCCATCGATAATGCCGGGTAGGATGTGCTTGCCCTTCGCATCGATCTCTTCTTTGCCCTGGAGTAATACATCGTTCGTGCCAATAGCGACGATTTTCTCGTTGCTGATCGCGACCCCTCCTTGGAACGTTTCTTCGGGTGTCACCACCCAACCATTTTTTATCACTAAATCTGCAGCCATTTCTCTTCCTTTCGTTTGTGGTTTGTTTTTTCCTAAACTAATTGCCTGTAATGCGTAGCTCGCGAATCGCCTGTCGTTGCTTCAAATCGGCCAATACGTTCGCTTTGCCTTTTTGGATGTGCGCCCGCACGATGCTGACAGCCTCCGGGACATTGCGTTGCTCCATGGCCTGGAACAACTTGAGATGTTCTTGATGAGCGCTGACACCGCGCGCGGCATCGTAGAGACCGTCGGTCCTGCGCTTCAAGACGATGCGCTCGAAAACATGACTCAGTGAGTTTTTGAGCGTCTCATTGCCGGCAAGCCGGGCAATTTCAAGATGAACATCTTGATCATAGATCAAACGTTCTCTGGTGAATCGATTACGCACGTCCTTGCCGTAAAATTCCATCTTTTTGCGCAACTGATCGAGCGTCACGGCGGTGAGATTGTCAATCGCTTTTTCCACCGCGAATGCTTCCAGGGCTTCGCGAAGCTCATAAAGCTCTTCCGCCTCTTGCATTCTAATTTCTTTGCAGGTAAAACCCCGATTCGGCAGAAAGGCGACGTATCCTTCCTGCACAAGCCGGGTTAATGCTTCGCGAACCGGAGTTCTACTTACGCCGAGGCGTTCACTGAGTTCTTGGTGATGTAGTTTTTGCCCCGGCATGACTTCATTGCACAAGATTAGATTTTTGATTTGGTTGTAAACGCGGGCCGAAAGATTTTCAGTGACTCGCGGTTTGGTCTTCGATTCGTTAAGCGGATAACTCATTTGAATTGGATTTGCATAAAATATTTTATGCAATTTGTCTGCGGACGCTATCCGATCCCCTGACCATTGTCAATAAACGAGACAATGCTTGCAAAAAGATTGGATTTTGTTAAATCTACGTCGTTTTGTCCGTTGCTGAAAGCAAAACCAACTTTCATTAGAAACAGAAGCACTAAGGAGGCCGTGTGGCACAAACAAAACTAGAGGCAGTCAATTTACGCATGGAGTATTACCAGCCGCGTACGGGCGGCCGGCTGCTGGCGCTTGATAATGTCAATCTTCAGGTCGACGAGGGGGAGTTTGTGACCATCGTCGGTCCGAGCGGTTGCGGCAAGACCACCTTTATCAATCTTGCCGACGGCTTGCTCAAGCCCACCGGCGGAAAGCTGATGATCGACGGTCAGCCGGTGACCGGACCGGGGACTGACCGAGGAATGGTTTTCCAGGATTCCTGCCTGATGCCATGGCGAACGGTTTTCAAAAACGTGATCTTCGGTTTGGAATGTCAGAAACTCGACAATGCCGAAGGCAAAGAGCGCGCGCAAAGCTTCATCAAGCTGGTCGGCCTTGGCGGCTTCGAGGATCACTACCCGCACGAGCTCTCCGGAGGCATGCAGCAGCGCTGCAACCTTGCCCGCGCCCTGACCGTAGATCCGCAGATCCTGATCATGGACGAACCGTTTGCCGCTCTCGATGCGCAAACCCGAGAAATCATGCAGTTGGAGTTATTGCGCATTTGGAACGAGGCCAGGAAAACGATACTTTTCATTACCCACCAAATCAATGAGGCTATTTACCTGGCGGATCGCGTGATTGTTTTCGGGGCACGGCCCGGCCGGGTCAAGGAAACCATCAAGATCGAGATTCCGCGTCCACGGAAGCTCGCAGTCAAACGTAATAAAACGTTTTTGGAATATGAAGACCACCTCTGGAACCTGATCGAAGAGGAAGTCAAAAAGACCATGGTCCAAGATCAGGTCGTGCACAATATCGACGCTTAGCCGCGATCTCCAGGAGTCACAGGGTGCGGCGTTTAAACTCCCAGACGCTTATTCTGGTCGGGGCTATCGTCTTGGTTCTGTACTTGGCGGGAGTTCCGCTCATTATGCTGCTTTACGGCAGTTTAAGGAGCGCGCCCATCGGCGAGCCAGGCGCGACCTTCACTCTCCAGAATTACGTTAGGGCCTACTTCGACAAGGAGTTTTACCTCCTCTTCCTGAATTCGCTCTATTTCGCCGTTGGAACCTGCGCAGTGACCTGTTTAATTGGGACGTTTTTGGCATGGGTCAGCGAACGGACCAATACGCCTTTGAAAAAACTTTTTATTGTGATGGCGTTGATCCCATTCATTATCCCGGGGATTCTCAGCACCATCTCATGGATTCTTCTTCTCAGCCCTAAAATCGGCTTGATTAATCTGACCGTCAAGGGGCTTCTCGGCCTGGAGTCCGCGCCGTTTAATATCTATTCCATGTGGGGGATGATCTGGGCGGAAGCCATCCACGATTATCCTCTGGTGTTTCTTCTTATGTCCGCAGCTTTCCGCAACATGGACACGTCTCTCGAAGAGGCCGCGCTGACTGCCGGCTCGAGCACGTGGACGACCTTCAAGAAGATCACGCTACCCTTGATGCGACCCGCCATGTTCAGCGTGCTGCTGATCGTTTTTATTCGCGGCATCGAGGCTTTTGAAGTGCCGGCTCTCATCGGCGTGCCGGCTAGGATATCCGTTTTCACGACAAAAATTTTCCTCGCCATCCATCAATTTCCATCTGACTTCGGACTGGCAGGCTCCTATGCGGTCACGCTGTTGGTCATTAGCACGGCGGGAGTCTTGATTTACGGCAAGATTACACGGCGGGAGGAGCGCTACGCCACTGTAACCGGCAAAGGCTATCGACCTCGAGTGATTGACCTCGGTAAGTGGAAATATGTAACCTGTGCGCTCTCGTTCTTGATATTCTTTCTCGCCGTGATCCTGCCCGTCTTTGTGCTGCTGTGGTCCTCATTCATTCCTTATTATGGCATTCCGTCGCGCGAGCTCATGGCCAAAATGACCTGGGCCAATTACCAGTACGTTTTGAATTATCCGCTTGCCTGGACTGCGTTCAAAAATAGTTTTTATCTTTCGGTGGGATCTGCCACCTTGGTTATGCTGCTCACTTCGGTGATTGCATGGGTTACGGTCAAAACCAAGCTTCCGGGTCGGGCGCTCTTGGATAACATGACCTTCATTCCCATTGCTATGCCCGGCATTGTTTTGGGAGTCAGTTTGATTTGGGTCTATCTCACCCTGCCGATCCCAATCTATGGAACCATTTGGGTTTTGCTACTCGCCTATATCACCAAGTTTATGCCTTATGGTATTCGAGCGGCGTCTGCTTCGATGATTCAGATCAACAAGGAACTTGAAGAGGCTTCATTTACGTCGGGCGGCACCTGGTTTCAAACATTTCGAAAGATTATTTTACCGCTGTTGATGCCTGGGTTTATCGCCGGGTGGATTTATATCAGCATCATCGCGTTGCGGGAGCTTTCCACATCGATTTTGCTCTATTCTTATAATAGCACGGTGCTTTCGATCATGGCGTTTGACTTATGGGAAGGCGGACAATACACCTACGTTTGCGCGTTGGGGGTTCTGATGGTTCTATTGCTTCTTGGGATGGCTTTTGTCGCGCGTAAACTGGGGGCAAAAATAGGGATCGCGCAGTAAAGTGCTGGAATCTCAATAACTCGCCGCCGATGGCGACCAGCCGTCGGCCAATTGGGGAGGAGACATGGCAGATAGTAAAGACATGGTTCAGATCGAGTCGTTGGAAAAGTATTTCGGCGAGGACAAAGAACGTGTTCACGTGCTCAAGGGCGTATCGTTGAACATACCCGAAGGGTCGCTCTATACCTTTCTCGGCCCGAGCGGTTGCGGTAAGACTACGACGCTGCGCTGTGTTGCCGGTCTTGAACGACCGGACGGCGGAAAAATCAGCATTGGCAGTCAGACTGTCTTCGCCTCGGGCGAGCGCGTTTACGTTCCGACCAATAAACGTCCCATCGGCATGGTGTTTCAATCGTATGCGATCTGGCCGCATATGACGGTCGCGGAAAATGTTGCCTATCCCCTGACGATTCAACGCCGGCCAAAGGCCGAAATTAAGCAGAGGGTGCTGGATGTTCTGAAGATCGTCGGTCTTGACGGTTTGGAAGATCGACCGGCGCCGAAACTCTCCGGCGGTCAGCAGCAGCGAGTTGCATTCGCGCGGGCGCTCGTGAATGAACCGAAGGTGATGTTATTGGACGAACCTCTGAGTAACCTGGATGCTAAACTGCGGGTCCAGATGCGCTCTGAAATCAAATCGCTGCAGCGACGAACGAGTATAACGACAATCTTTGTCACACACGACCAAGCGGAAGCCTTGGCGATTTCGGATCAAATCGCCGTCATGCACGGCGGAACACTTATCGAAGTGGGCTCGCCGCACCAGCTGTACACTCGCCCGAAACGGCGCTTTACCGCCACGTTTCTGGGGCTTACCAATCTCATCAACGGTAAAGTCCTTGACGTCGATGGTGACGGAAGGCCCGGCAAAATGGAGACCAAAAAAGGGATTTTGAGCTTCATCCCGGCACCCGGACTCAAGAAGGACCAAGCGGCGGTGATCTCGATCCGACCGGAAAACATTCCGCTGTACAAGGAGAAGCCGCAGAGTTCGGAAAATGTTCTCGAAGGCACTGTCAAAGAAGCGATCTTCATGGGGGATGCTTATCAGTGCAAGGTGGCGGTTGGCGATGACCTGTTGGCCGTGCACACTCACCCGTTTAACGCGGTGCATCCCGGTGACAAAGTTTTTCTCCACTTGGATCCCAAGAGTTGCAATGGATTGCCGGCCGATGATACCGAAGGTGTTGATGAAACAATGTTGGGGGACTAGTATAAGCAATCGCCAAGGCGAAAGGAGAATTTACTCATGACAGCACTTGAGGCTAGAAAATTAGCCGAAGATGAAATGAAAGCCGGTAAAACACCGAAGTATACTGATTTACGCGACTGGCTCGAGATCGTCGATAGTATCGGCGAGTTGAAAAAAATCGACGGCGCCGATTGGAATCTTGAAATGGGCACCCTCGCGGAGCTTCTTTCGCGCGAGACTAAAAGTGGTCCCATGCCGGCGGTTCTTTTCGATAATGTTCCGGGCTATCCGAAAGGGTTTCGAACTCTGTTCGCCCAGAATGCCTCGTTTAAGCGTATGGCGTTGAACTTGGGCCTGCCGATGGAGCTATCCAACCTCGACCTGGTGCGAGCCTTCCGTCAGAAGCTTGTCAGGCACGAACCGATCAAACACAAGGTCGTAACCAAAGGCCCGATACTAGAAAACGTCGATTCGGGCGACAAAGTCAACCTGCTCAAGTTTCCCGTGCCGTTTATGCACGAACTCGATGGCGGCCGATTCATCGGTACTGCTTGCTTGGTCACCACTCGGGACCCGGACGAAGGCTGGGTTAATTTCGGTGCTTATCGCGGCATGGTCCATGACGAAAAGAGCATGGGCCTTTACATTTCGCCTGGCAAACATGGAAGCATTCAGCGCGCCAAGTACTTCGAACGCGGCAAGCCCTGCCCGGTTGTCATCTCCGTCGGCCAGGATCCGGTCCTTTTTATGGTCTCCGGTAACGAGATCGATTATGGCGTGGGTGAATTCGATTATGCCGGCGGCCTGAAGGGCGCTCCCATTGAAATCATCGAAGGTAAAGCCACGGGTTTACCGTTTGCCGCAAACGCGGAAATCGTTATCGAAGGATGGATGGATCCAACCGATCGAAAGACCGAAGGGCCGTTCGGCGAATGGACGGGTTATTATGCCAGCTCGAGCCGTCCGGAACCGGTCGTCCGAGTCGAAAACGTATATTACCGCAATGATCCAATTCTCTGTTGCGCCCGTCCCGGCAGACCGCCGTCAGATTATTCGATCGCCAAATGTATGGTGAAGGCGGCTTTGATTTGGGAGCAGGTTGAGAAGTGCGGCGTGCCTGACGTAAAAGGCGTCTGGTGTCACGAAGCCGGCGGCGGTCGCTTGTTCAACATCATTTCGATCAAGCAGCGTTATCCAGGCCACGCGCGCCAGGCGATGCTCGCCGCCTCGCAAGTACATGCCGGCGCGTATCTTGGCCGCTACGTGATTGTCGTTGACGAGGACATCGATCCGACCAATACCTTCGACGTATTGTGGGCATTGGCCAGCCGGTCCGATCCGGTGGAGTCCATCGAGATCCTGCGCCGTTGCTGGAGCGGTCCTCTCGATCCGCGCATTCACCCGAGCAAGAAAGGTTTTAACTCTCGCGCGGTCATCGACGCTTGCCGTCCGTTCGAATGGATGAAGGAGTTCCCGCCGGTGGCGGAGTCTTCGCCTGAGCTCCGTGAGAAGGTTTACAACAAGTGGAAGAAAGTCATCGAAGGCTAAGAAACCTTCGGTAATTTCTCGCAAAAGGGCGGCTGCTTCATGCGGCCGCCCTTTTGCATTTAAGGCGCTTTAGCAGTCTGCTGATTTTGAACTCGGCGCATATTTGAGCAAAAGGAGTGGGACAATGAAACTAGACGGCCAGGCAGCGATCGTCGTGGGCAGCGCCCGGGGAATAGGCGAGGCCATTGCTCGTATGTTTGCTCACGAAGGAGCACGCATCTTATTGGTGGATATTGACAGCATGAAGCGGGAGCTCGATGCCGTGGCTCAGTCGATCAACCAGCAGGGCGGGAATGCGATCGCCATAGTTGCTGACGCTACGGTCGATGCCCAGGTAAATAGAATGGTAGATGAGGCCGTACAGAAATTCGGGAAAATCGATGTTCTGGTCAACAGCGCCGGGCTCAGAGGGCCTCTCGTAGCGGTACCGGAGATAACCGAGCAGGAATGGGATTTAGTCCTTTCGGTCAACTTGAAAGCGGTGTTTTTGTGCTGCAGAGCGGTTTTGAAAGTCATGATGAAACAGAAAAGCGGCAGTATTGTCAGCATCTCCGGCACCGCAGGGAAGGAAGGAATGGCTCTGCGCGGTTCTCTGTGTGCCGCTAAATGGGGACTGTTGGGCTTAACTCAGACGATCGCGAAAGAGGCTGGCCCTTACGGCATCAGAGCTAACATCATTTGTCCGGGCGGCATGGACGAACCGGATCTCCGCGTCATGTATGCGGAACGAGCTAAAGGTTTAGGAATGGAATTTTCGCAGTTAGAAAAA
>JBBDNJ010000285.1:0-12418 GCA_040877705.1 Binatia bacterium
GGATTCTGGGATTGAGTAAAGAGCGGATCGAAGAATTGAAACAAATCGAAGCGATTAATAAATAGTCCCGCTACTATCGGAGAAAGACTTGGGTCGCAGTCATATGGGGAAGACCACTGCTGTCCAGAATAAGTTAGAAACGACCGATGTAGAGCTATAAGTACTCGGATTTTCATACCTCGCTTGCCAGGTTGTATCAGGTCCACGCTCCAAAGAATTCTGTTCTCGCGCCAAGACGCCAAGACCGCAAAGAAAAATCCTAATTAATTCTACTCTGAACTTGGCGCCCTTTGCGTCTTTGCGCGAATCATAATCCGTATTCGTGGTCTTTGTGGCGGTTAATTTGGACAAGAGGGGTGAAGACCATTTTGATCCGGCCTATTCAAGGAAAACGAACCGGATCAGATCGGCGAGATTACGCGGATCTTCGGCAACTTCCGCGAGGCGAGACGCGCGAGTTTGTCATTCCGGCGCAAGCCGGAATCCAGGCGAAAAAAGTCTCGGCGTCAGCAAGATATTTGACTAGGCCGCCAACTCATCCTTATGTGCTCAGCGCGGCCCTGAGATCAGCCTCCAGCACCTCATACGGCTCGATTCCCACCGAGAGCCGAATGAGGCTATCGGCGATGCCAGCGCGGCGTCGCTCTTCGGAAGGCATCATCGCGTGAGAGGTATGGAGCGGAAGGGATGCTAAAGTGTCGAAGCCTCCCAGGGATACGGCGCGAGCAATGACGCGGAACCGATCATAGACTCGTGTGGCCTCGGGCAGGCCGCCGGCAACCTCGAAGGCAAGCATAAAGCCAAATGTTTCCATGTACTCGCGTGCGACGTCGTGGTCGAGATGGTGCGGTAGGCCTGGATAGTGAACTCGTGCCACCCTGCCTCCGTTAGTGCGCAGCTCATCGAGAAAACGCGCCAGCCTTGAGGCGTTCTCTGCTGCCTTGCGCGTGCGAAGCTCGAGCGTCGCGAGAGAACGCACGAGTAGCCATGCTGTATCGGGTGCCAGGATAGCACCGGTCCGGCGACGGAATCCCTCAAGGCGTTCAAGAAGTTCGTGTCGGCTCGAGACGATCCCACCCTGCGCATCCGAATGGCCGCCGAGAATCTTCGTGGCGCTATGCATCACGAGGTCGGCCCCGTGAACGAGCGGGCGCTGGAATGGAGGCGGGAGAAAGGTCGCATCTACGGATACCCAAGCGCCGCACCGGCGAGCAAAGTCGACGATTCGCTTCAGGCTGACGACTCTCGAGAGTGGATTTGTCGGGGTTTCAACGTGGATGAGCTTCACGGCTCCTTCGATGACTCGCTCCACGGAACCTTCGTCGAACGGATCAAAGCGACGGACCTTAATGCCAAAGCGAGGAAGGTCCTCCTCCACCATGGCATTGACGCCACCATAAACATAGTGGCTGGCAGCGACGACATCCCCCGCCTGCAAGAGTCCGCAGAAGACGGCATGGAGAGCTGCCAAGCCTGAAGCAAACGAGACCGCGCCGTCGGCGCCTTCGAGTTCGGCGATCTTCTTTTCGAAGAGGCGTCCCGTGGGGTGGCCGTACCGCGGGTAGAACTCACCGGGAAGCTCGTTGGCACCGACAGCGCGGAGTTCTTCAGCGGTTGGGTAAGCAAAGGTTGTGGCGCGCGTAAGATCTGGCGCCAGCGGACCAAGCGGCGGAGCCGATCCCTCGCGGCACCCGTAAGGTCGACGCGTTATCATCATAGCGTAAGCTCCATGAACCGGTCTAACGTTTTGGGTGAGAGGCGCTGGTTCTTAGCGTCCTTCTCAACCCGAGGGGTTAGCTTGCGATTCCCGTTTACGGAACCGATCTTCCAGCTCAATAGTGAGATCTTCGTACCACTCATCATCGATGACACCTAATCTTCCCGGATTCCAATAATTCTTAGTTAGCACCATATGAGAACCGGGAACGAGATTGTGATTTCCCTTGAGGATACGGACGCAATCTTGATCTCTTTCTTCCCAGGTCTTTTGGTCTTGTGGATCGGGCAGCCGGAGGCGCACGTCCGCATGGACGACGCTGCCGTTCGCAACGTAGATCGCGGTCTGCGAGCCGCTTGCAACCAGAGCAACGGCTGCTACAACCAGCAATAATAGCCCACTGATAACGATTCCGGTTGTTCTTAGAAAGCGTTTCAAGATGCGTCCTGATCGGGCAGCCTAAACGCTTGCTTTGAGGGGGACACCGTTTTTAGCGCGTCCATCTCAATCGCTCGGTTAGCTGCTAGCCCGCTTGCGTGCCAGCTCAACAATTCGCCGCTGCGACTCATTCATGAGTTCCGGAAATTTGATTTTGTCTGCCAACGCGACCACCTCGGCATACCGCTTCTCCTGGAATAGTGACCGCATATCATTCAGGCACGGCGTGTCTCCGATCCACCCCGCCATGAGTTCAAGAGACTTCTGGGCGTCACTGCAAGCTTCTTTCTCTGCCGCCTGAAGCAGGACCCGTGCGTCTCTACTGAGGAAATCGACGGCGTGTTGAAGGTCGTGTGCCAGATCATGAAAACCTCCTATCTAGGCCACAAGCAGATCAATATGACTTTGAGGTACTCTCACCTTGTCCCAGAACACAAGGCCCAAGCAGTTGCGAAACTTGGAGAGCGATTTAAAGACAAAGCCGATGAAGCCCAAGCCCAAAGCGAATCGTTTCACCGGAACTAAAAGAGGCAATCGGCGCGGGTTTGACGCCGAAGTTGGAACAAAACCGGAACTTTTTTTAGTGAGACGCGGGCGAGGACTAGGATTGTTGAATGAAAAATAAATCGTTAATTGGAGGCGGCGAGCGGATTCGAACCGCTGCATCGAGGTTTTGCAGACCTCTCCCTTAACCGCTTGGGTACGCCGCCTTGACAGAATAGGTAACATGATCTTTTCGTTACATGCAAGAACGCCGTTAATATTGACAACCCCAGGTGAAACAAGTAATTAAAAACACACGATTCGAGGAGCTTTGATGGCGACAACAATCACTACCGAATGTATCAACTGTGGAGCATGCGAGCCTGAATGCCCGAATGACGCTATTAGTCAGGGTGATCCGATTTATGTTATCGATCCGATCCTATGCACGGAGTGCGTGGGTTTTCATGACTATGAGGCATGCGCAGCCGTTTGCCCGGTTGATTGCTGTGTCACAGACCCCAACAATATTGAAACCGAAGAAGTTTTAATCGCTCGGGCTAAGTCATTGCATCCGGAGACCAGCTTTGGAGACAGTTTCCAGTCGCGGTTTCGTAAAGGCAACGGAGATCAACCCGCTGCTGGTGCCGTCGGTTTAGAAAAGTCTGCCGCCTTTTCCGAGAAACCTGCTGTCGCTTCCGCCGTGTCAGCGCCGCCGGCTATTCCGGTTGCCGCTCCAACGCCTGAGGTGGCGGCGATTCCTATCGCTCCTGCTAAACCCGCACCGCAAGCTGCGCCGCCGCAGCTTAAAAAGGCGCCAAAACCCAAGAAATCTTTCCTCAATGAGTTGCCAAACGACTTCGACGAAGTTGCTCGACAGTTTCGAGTCAGCCGGCAGCTGAACGGGGTAGGAAGCTTGGTCGTTGCGCTAGCCCAGCCCGTGCTTGGCGCTTTGCCGCATGGCACCAAGAGAAGTTTAGAAGCGGCCGTACAAAATTCTTTCATTTTCAGCGTTGCCGGAAGCACTGGACTGAACATTCTCCACAACGCAATTTTATATCCCGTGTTGATCATGATCGTGGCCGCTGCCATCAAAGGGCCGGCAATTATTTTTAGCCAAAACATTAATATCTTCATTTTCGTCGGCATCATTTTGGCTGTGGTTGAGGGAGTCTTTCGCCTAAGAGATGGAATCTTCCACGCTAAACCGCCGGAAGAGATGAAATTCCCCGCGTCGATCTATGGTGTTCCGTTGGCTCTTGTGCTTCAACTGATTCTGGCTAAACGGACCGGCATGGTTCGCAATCTGCCGATTCCAGTCGATGGCTTTTATTCAAAAGGATTCGTCGAAAAGCTCGAACGCGAAAGACGTTATGGAAATGTTTATACTGTTGAAGATCGCGGCGGCGCCTTACTATTGCGTCTTGAATTTCCTCGATGGATCCCGGATATCGGTATTGCTAATCGCTCGCAACTATCCGATGAAATGCCGGATTACGACTATGATCTCGCGCTGAAAGATGGACAACTCATTGTTCGCGGCAAGTGTACCGATGAGCGGGTGAGAAAAATATCGTCGAGTGTGGGAGCATTTCCACCGGAGTTCACGACGGTCATTCCACTACAGGAACGCATCGTTGGTTTCGCGCACAAGTTTGAAAATAAGCTGCTCGAAGTTTTTCTTTTAAAGGACCAAAGCAGACGTTTGGGAGTCAACTATCGCTAAAAATCGAATTGCCGGAGCGGTTCCTATAGATACGCCTGAGCCACAGGGTGAAGAATCACTTTGTGGCTTTTTTGCGCCTATAAAATCGCCGTCGTTTCGCGCGATGACGACGGCGGATATAGAGAACGTTATCGCTATCGAGAGGGTCTCATTTCAATTTCCCTGGAGCATAAAATTTTTTATCGAGGAGTTAAAGGTCGAGTGTTCCCGCTCCGTTCTCGCTGAAGTGGATGGAAGGGTTGTCGGTTACGTTCTGTTCTGGCTCCTGTCCGACGAGGTGGATATCCACAATATCGCCGTGCACCCCGAATTTCGCCGGCATGGTATCGGGCGATGTCTGCTAGAACAGGTAGTGGCCGCGGCCCGGCATCAGGAATCTACTCGTGTGACACTTGATGTTCGGCGTTCAAATACGCCTGCGCAAAGACTTTATGAATCTCTTGGATTTACTTTAAAAGGCGTGCGAAAAGGCTATTATTCGGACAACGGGGAAGATGCTCTAGTCATGGCCCTGGAATTGCCTTGAAAACGGTCGCGATTCAGCCGTCGCATCAGACTAGATTAGATAATAATAGTTTATGTGTAAACTATTGATAAAATTATTATTTCGAAGATCTAAAGCGCTCTCTTGACGGTCCTGTAAGCTCTGTTGTATAAGTTACATGTGTGTTACAAGAATTGGCGGTCGGTCGTTGACCGCCAATTGCATTTGATGCCCTGACAATATGAAACGGAACTTCGAATGTTAACAAGAAGCAGTGAACGATTCTGCTCCCGTTCTCAGCCGTTTTCGCAATCAAAGGCGATTCAATTCTTCTCCCGCTTCAACTTCAACTGCCGACGCCGTTGTTTCATAAATCCACCGAGGATCGAACAGAAGCTTAATAGCTATCGTTTACGAGGAGGTCACTATGTTTAAGGTTGGTGAAAAAGTTGTTTATCCCGCTCATGGTGTGGGAGAGATCGAGGCCATTCGAATCCATGTCATTTCCGGAAGTGAAAGGAAGTTCTATATGCTTAGGATTCTGGAAACGGACATGAAGATCATGATTCCGATCGAAAATGTAGAATCTGTCGGTTTACGAAAAGTTATTGACCGCGCAATGGTTTCAAAGGTTTACAAAGTTTTGCGCCAAAAGAAAGTTGAAACAGATCAACAAACATGGAATCGACGCTACCGTGAATACACAGAAAAAATTAAAACAGGTTCGATTCTCGAGATAGCCAAAGTGTTGCGTGACCTGTTCGTTCTTAAAGGGGATAAAGAACTTTCCTTCGGCGAAAGAAAGATGTTGGACACCGCGCGCAACCTGCTGGTAAAAGAGCTTTCGATAGCGCGTTCTCATTCGGAAGAAAAGATTCTCGACGAGTTACGGCACATTTTCACTCACTAATTTTTTGTAAACTGACTGGTTTTATTACGAGCCGAGAGTTGGTCTCTCGGCTCTTTTCGTTTTAGCGGTAGCTCTGATGAATGCGACGGCGATCATAGTAGCGGCGGGTGAAGGCAGCCGGATCGGCGGTGAAATCGGCAAAAACTACCTACCGATTGGCGGTCGAACTCTCCTGCTTCGAACTCTGGATCAGTTTTATCGTAGCAAAAGAGTGAACAACGTGGTCCTGGTGGTCGCTAAAAAGGATCTTGATCGATGTGAACTATTACTTCGAGGCGATCGACAACTCGGTCATCGAGCATGGACTTTGCAGGCCGGCGGGGCGAACCGGCAAGAATCGGTTAGACGAGGGCTGGAAAAGCTTTCCGACGATTGCGACGTCGTTGCGATCCATGACGGAGCACGCCCGTTTGTATCTCCCGCTCTGATTGATCGCAGTATTGAGGAGGCTTATGCCCGAGAGGCCATTGTTGTCGGAGTTCCGGTTAGAGACACGATCAAAGTCATTGCTGAGGACCGGCGCATATTGTCGACACCCGAGCGAAATTCGTTATCGGAAATTCAGACGCCTCAGACGTTCCAACGAAACTTGATCGTTGAAGCGCATGAATGGGCACACCGCAATCACTTCGAGGGTACCGACGACGCTATGCTGGTCGAGCAACTGGGGAGGTCCGTGTATCTTATCAACGGGGAGAGAACCAATATTAAGATTACCGTGCCGGAAGATTTGTTTTTTGCTGAGGCGCTGATTCGAGAAGGTCGGGTCGGTTAAAAAGACCTTGCCGCCAAAGTTTCGTTCATGCTGCCCGTGCGATACCCCTGCAGATCTAGGCTCACATAGTTAAAGCCGATCTCTTTGAACTTGCCTACAATCGCGCGCCGCGTGGCTTCGTCAAAAAAGCGACCGATCTCCTCCTGGGACAACTCGATGCGTACCAACTCGCCGTGGTAGCGAACGCGAAACTCGCGAAAGCGGAGTTGCTTCATATAGAGTTCGCAGGCGCCGATTTTTTGCAGCCGTTCAAGATTGATTTCAGTGCCGTAGGGAAAACGGGATGAAAGGCAAGGGCTGGAGGGCTTGTCCCAGGTGGGAAGATTCAATACCCGACTGTAACGCCGGATATCCTCTTTGGTCATTTCCGCTTCGACCAATGGATGCCGGATTCCCCATTCCTTGGCCGCCTTAAGACCCGGGCGATGGTCCTTCAGATCATCCAAGTTGGTACCATCGACAACAACCGGGACTTGCAATTTCTCCGCCTCGGCTCGACAAATGCGGTAAAGCTCGTCTTTACAAAAGAAGCAACGATTTGCCGGATTCTGTGCGAAGGATGGATTGGCTAACTCATTAGAGTCAAGAACGATGTGACGACATCCAAGGCTTCTAGCAAACTCGTGCGCAGCTTGAAATTCGCCCGGCGGGACTGTTGGGGATGACGCAGTGAGTGCAATCGCGCGTTCACCTAACACCGAATAGGCAATTTTCAGCAGAAAAGTCGAATCTACGCCTGCCGAGAACGCGACGATGACGCCGTTTGTCTCGACCAGAAGAGTTTGTAGTTTCTCTAATTTTGCGTCCATCGCTTTTCACCGAACAAGTCCGTGCTGAGATAGTGTTCACCCTTATCTGGGAAGACGGTAACGACAACGCAGCCTTTCCCTAACGCCTTGGCTACTCGCAAGGCGGCACAACAGGCAGCGCCTGAAGATATGCCTACGAGGAGGCCTTCCTCAGCTGCTAAACGCCTCGTGTAGTTTGTCGCATCCGTGTCGCTGACGGTAATGATCTCGTCGATAATTTGGCGATTCAACACTGCCGGGATGAAACCTGCGCCGATCCCTTGGATCTTGTGATAACCGGGCTCGCCGCCTGAAATGACCGGGGATGATGCCGGCTCCACGGCGCAGATTCTGACAGCTTTGAGCCTATCTTTTAGCACTTCGCCGACTCCGGTAATCGTTCCGCCGGTACCGACTCCGGCGACAAAGGCGTCAATCTTTTTGAACTGCTTTAACAACTCCAGCGCTGTGGTGCGACGATGTGTTTCGGGGTTCGCCGGATTGTTGAACTGCTGAGGCATGAAGTAGTCGCTGTTTTCCTGCAACAGTTCTTCAGCTTTATGAATGGCGCCGCCCATACCTTTAGTATCGGGAGTGAGAATCAAGCGCGCTCCATAAGCGGCCAGCAGGCTGCGTCGCTCTTCGCTCATAGTATCCGGCATCGTCAACACCAAACGATAGCCCTTGACCGCCGCGATCAAGGCCAGGCCGATTCCGGTGTTGCCGCTGGTGGGCTCGACGATTGTCGTGCCGAGTTTGAGCTTACCTTCCCGCTCGGCGGTTTCGATCATGTTTAAGCAAATGCGATCTTTCACGGATCCACCAGGATTGAAAGACTCCAACTTTGCCCAAACCTCGGCATCGTCTTTACCGGGTATACTTTTGAGTTTAATGACCGGCGTGGAGCCGATGAGATCCAGAATGGATCCGGCGCCGTTTAAACTTGCCACTCTTTGCTCAACTTTCTTTAAGCGGGAATTACAATCGAAATGACTACTTAAAGATATGGTATATTCTTGTGAATTCAAAGTCAATTCAATGAACCCAAAGGAGCGCGATTTACTGTGACCCATGAACGAGCCCTTGCTATATTTCCCGGCGCTTTGGGAGACTTTATTTGTTTCTTGCCCGCGCTTGAGCGACTTGCCGAGAGATCGGTGATCGATGTGTTGGCGCGGACCGAGTTTTCAGATCTGGCGCCTCTCAACGTGCAAGTTGGCTCATTGGAGCGCTTTGAGATTCGTAGCCTCTTTGTCCCAGGAGGATCTCAACATGAGAAAGTGCGAGACTTCTTCGAGTCCTACGCAGCTACTTACTCTTGGATGGGCAGTCGGCAGGCGATATTCGAGCAAGAATTATCGTCCGTGACGCACCAAAGAGCGCGCCTGTTTCCATTCCGATCCGTGGGAATGCGGATGCACCAAGCCGAATACTATCTCTCCTGTCTGAACGAGTGGCCGCCGATCAGCCCTCCCCGTGTTCGCCCAAAGCCTAAGGCGGTCGCATGGACTCAGGCTTACTGGGAGCAAAATTCAATCGGCTGCAAACCTATGCTTGCCATTGCCCCTGGAAGCGGCGCGCGGGAAAAGAACTGGCCAGTGAACTCGTTCGAGGCTGTCGCACGGTGGTGGCGAGATTGGGTGGGCGGCGTGGTGATGATCCTTCTTGGCCCTGTTGAAGAGGAGCGCGGAGGATATTCCCCTCTTTGCCGCAGTTCACTGGTGATGCGAGGGGTAAATCTTGGCGTGCTCGCGGCATTGCTAGCACGGTGTAGTCTTTATATTGGCAACGATAGCGGTACATCTCATTTAGCTGCGGCGGTTGGAACTCCGACCGTGGCCGTCTTTGGCCCCTCGGATTTAGCGCAATGGGCACCTCGGGGAGAGAGTGTTTCGATTCTGACTCAGAACGTGCAGTGCTCTCCCTGTACTGATTCAACCATGAAGAGCTGCGCGCATCGTAAATGTTTAACTCACTTTGAACCCGCCGGAGTCATTCAGAAACTGGCGGAATTGCCGGCAGTGTCTAAGTTGACAAAAGGGGGGGGCGGGATTACAGTATTTTCTGAGATCTCGCCTGACGGTTATGGGAGGACAGCCGGATAACAACGCCTCCTCAGGCGCATGTCCCGCAGTGGATGATCAAAATAGTTGGCTTTGAATACGAGGGTGCCTGGGAACTCTACTGCAAAAGCGGTAACAGTCTCCCAGGCTTTTTTCTCTGTAGAGGATAACCATGGCCGGAGAGGACGAAAAGAAGGAAGGCAAGGGTTTTACCGTCCAAGATCGACGTCGGTTTTCTCCCGAAACGGGGGACGCACGAGACGAGTCCACGGAGTCTTCTCAAATCGGCGATAGCGGCCCCACCCAGACAACCGAAGGGTCAGCGAGTCCAGATCACGCGCAAGAAGTTCCGTTGCCGGAAATTAATTTCTCGACGTTCGTAATCAGCCTCAGCACGCAGGCGCTCATGCATCTCGGAGAAATGGCAAACCCACTGACGGGCAAAGTCGAACCGGACACACAGGTGGCAAAACAAATGATCGACATTATCGGAATGTTGCGGGAAAAGACCCGCGGGAATCTGAACGCCGGGGAAGAACGGCTGATGGAAGATGTTCTCTTCGACCTGCGAATGAAATATGTCGAGGCGGTAAAGAAGAGGTAGGAGCATTCGATGAACATCAAGAAGGTCTGGAATGGAGATTTTACATCTCAGGGCGTTGCGCTGGTTGCCATAGCTTCCCTGTTGGTCGGACTGGGAATCAGTGGCAGCTTCGATTGGTTGGCGCCAAGTCGGGCAGTCAATTTGGCGGGAGAAGGTGGAAGCGCCGACGTTCGAATGGCCAATCAGTTGCCCGATTTTGTTGCGTTGTCGAAAAAAATGAGACCCGTGGTGGTCAACATATCGTCTACTCAGGTGAGCGAGACCCGGGGACCGCAAGGCCCGCAAGAGTTTGGCAGCCCATTCGGTGAGGAAGACCCGTTCAATGATTTTTGGCGGAGATTTTTCGGCGGTCCCATTCCTCGCGGTCCGCAGCGTCAGAGAAGTTTGGGATCGGGATTCCTCATCGACAGCGATGGTTCGATCTTAACGAACAATCATGTCGTGGAAAACGCGCAGAAAATCATTGTCAAGTTGGCCGATGAGCAAGAGTACGAAGCGAAAGTGATTGGGCGTGATCCGAAGACCGATATTGCGGTCATCAAAATCGATGCGAAAGTCGGTCTTACTGCTGCAAGTCTGGGTGATTCTGACGGACTCGAAGTCGGAGAATGGGTTATGGCGATCGGCAATCCGTTCGGTTTGGACAGCACCGTAACCTCGGGTATTGTCAGCGCCAAAGGTCGACATATCGGGCAGGGCCCCTATGATAATTTCATCCAAACCGACGCGTCCATCAACCCGGGAAATTCCGGAGGACCGCTGATTAATTTGCGTGGCGAGGTGATCGGCATCAACACGGCAATCTTCAGCCGTACCGGTGGAAACATGGGCATCGGTTTCGCTATTCCGGTTAACCTAGTCAAGGAGCTGTTACCGCAACTTCGCGGCAAGGGGAAAGTGACGCGTGGATATCTCGGCGTACTGATCCAGAAGGTTACCCCCGATATTGCGGAAAGCTTGGGCATGGACAAGAGCCAGGGAGCGCTCGTGGCCAATGTCTCCAAAGACGGACCCGCGGATAAGTCCGGGGTGAAAGTAGGCGACGTGATTATCGAGTTCGATGGCAAGGAGATCAAGGACTCCGGCGACTTACCGATCATTGTCGCGCGAACGCCAGTCGATAAGAAAGTAAGAATGAAGGTGTTGCGAGACAAAAACGAGCTTACGCTAAATGTAGCCGTCGGGGAGCTCAAAGATGAAGAAGTCGTGGCCTCGGTTCCGGAGAAGGGAGAATTGGGGCTCACGGTCCAGAGATTGACGCCGCAGATCGCTGAGAGCCTCGGACTTGAGAAAACGGAAGGCGTCGTGGTATCGGCGGTAGAGCCGGGAAGTGCCGGTGACGAAGCTGGCATTCGTCGCGGCGATGTCGTTGTCGAAATCGATCGTAAGCCGATTCGCAGTCTCGACGAATACAAGAAATCGGTGGCGACGATCCGAAAGGGAAAGGGAGTGCTTTTCTTGGTGCGGCGCGGTGAGAGCACGCTATTCCTTGCGCTGAAACCGCCGCGCTGATTGCTTTGAGAAATTCCGCTAGTCTATTATTGAAGAGGGCCGGGTGGAAATCATCCGACCCTCTTTTTGTTGCTTTTGACTGAGATCTGCGCGAATATTAAATTATCTTCGGAGTTTCTCGTTTGAAAAAGTCCAATCTTCGCTTCTTTAGTATTTCCCTCATTGTCCTACTTCTCATCACATCCAGCGGTATTTTGCTTGGGAGCTGGTATCTGAAAAATCTCGAAGTGACCGTTAAAGCCAAATTTGATGGTCAAACGTGGCGGTTCCCATCCAAAATATACTCCGACTCTTATCTACTCTATGTCGGCATGAATCTTCGGCTCGAAGATATTTTGGAAAAGCTGCGCCGCCTCGGGTATCATGAGACAAAAACAGCGCCAAACGGCAAAGGCGAGTATCATTATCAGCGATCGTCCGGACTCCTGGAAATTTATCTGCATGATTTCAACTACCCGACGGAGCCGTTCAAGGGAATCCCGGTTCGTATCAAGTTGCAAGGAACCGCGGTTGACAAGGTAGAAAATGGCATCACCGGCCAGGAGATGTTTTCGCTGGAGCTGGAACCGGAATTGGTCACCGGACTTTATGAAAGCGTCTGGCAAGAACGACGGCTGGTTGCACTTGCGGACGTGCCGCCGTTGCTTATCAAAGCTATCTTGGCCATCGAAGATGAACGCTTCTATCGTCACTTGGGCGTCGATCCGGTCGCCCTGTTGCGCGCAACTTGGGTGAATCTACGCGCCGGGGCAGTCGTGCAAGGCGGCAGCACATTAACCCAGCAATTGGTGAAAAATTTTTTTCTTGATAATGAGCGGACATTATCGCGCAAAATGAAAGAGGCGGTGATGGCGCTCATCGTTGTGGGCCAATTTTCCATAAAGGAAATTTTGGTTAATTTTGTGGAGGGAATTTTTT